>JBEEOS010000078.1:0-10623 GCA_041191485.1 Pseudomonadota bacterium | reverse complement strand
CCATCTTGTCCGAGTCGTACTCGTTCATCTGGCAGCCGAAGGTTTTGATGTAGACCTTTTTGGCGGGGGATGCGGCGGCTTGCCCCTCGGGGGCGGTGGTGCAGCGGTTCATGGTGTAGATCCAGAGGCTGAAAAAAAGAAGGCCAGATTATCGCAGCAGCCTTGTTCCTGCCTGTTGTTCAGTTGCGTGGCTTGTAGAACATGGGGTAAGCACGCGCCACCGTGGGGCTGTCAAACGCCCAGGTCACGCAGTGCCCCAAATGGAAGGGGGCGTGTTCCAGCACGGGGTGGGCTTGGCCTGCCTGTTCGCGGCGGTGCCATTGGCCCGAGGGCAGGGTCTGAAACGCGGCGGTGGCCATGTTGAACAGCATCTCGCGCAGGTGGGTGCAGCCGTCAAGTCCGCCGACTTTTTCGTCAATGGTTTTGCGCCAGCCTTTGCCCATCCGGCAACCGACCAGCTTGTGCATGTTCATGGGGCCTTGGCTGCATTCGGCGTGCGGAATGTGGTCCAGCGAGGTGGCAATGTCGTGGATGACCATCTCGTTGTCGATGGTCAGACGGATGCTCAAGCCATGAATGGGCTCGTCCGCAGGAAAGGCGGGCTCATTGGGCACCTGAAAGGTGTAGGGCTTGACGTCGGTCAGTTCGGCTTCAATGTCCCAAAGACCGTCCTCACGGTCATAGCCACGGAAAACAACGGTACGGGTGTGCGACAGGCGTCGCGGTGCGGGGGCAGGCAGACTCACGGTAAAACTCAAGTTCAGGTCAAGGCCTGAGCACCGTCACACCTGCCTGCGCAGCCTGCCCGGTCACTCGCCAGCCTCTGTAGTACATCACGACGATTGTCGCATCCGGGTGCCAAACCTTGAAGGGTGGTGTTCCGAAGTGGCTCTTGTTTTGTCCGGGCTTGAGGTTGTAGAGCAAGACTTTGCCACTGCCATCAAGTACGCAAACAGGGCTGGGGCTTCTGGCGACAAAGTACACATAGTTGCCCGGCTTGCTGGGCGGCGTTTGCGGCTGATATACCACCTGTTTGGTTGTGTTGAATTTGTTCGAGCAGTCGAACTCTGTGGGCGCAGCGGCGGCTGGCGCTGGCTTGACGGCAGGCGGTGTGATCTTGGGTGCAGCTACGGCCACAGGGGCTGCAGGTGCTGCAGGTGCTGAAGGTGCAGGTGCAGGTGCAGATGCAGATGCAGATGCAGATGCAGATGCATGTGGAGCAGGCGGTTCGAGCGGGGGCTGCACGAGTTGAGGTGCAGGTGTTTTGGTGGGGGTGGCCTGAATTTTTTTGCCACTGGTCCCGTAAAGCGTGGCCACGATCAAGACAACCGCCAGCAAAACCAAAGCCAACAGTTTGAGCATGGGCAGCGGCTTGCCGGGGGCGTGCGGCGCCATGGGCTCAGGTTTCGAAGATGGGGCAGTCTCGGGTGAGGGTATGGCCGAAGATGTGGTTTTCGCCGATTCCACCGCCGTGGTGGACATGTCCTGTTCTTGCGCGGTCAGGGGTTCTGGGGCGGCGAGTGCTTGTGCACCTAATGCGGTCAAGACGCGAGTGCCAGCGGTGAATTTGATGGCTTCGCTGTAAAACTGCTTGCCGTAACCCTTGCCTTCCAGCTCCTGGATCTGGCCAATCGAGAGCAGGCAACGCCTGGCCAAGTCCAGCTGATCAACGCCTGCTGCCTCACGAACCTGAACCAGGTGTTGCTCATCAGCAGGAAGCCAGGGACGTGTGCTCATGGGATCATTCTCGCATGCAAAATTTAAGCTCAACTGGCTGCGCAGGACACGCAGTCAAGCACTGCGTTGTGAGCCCGCTGTCTGCAACCGGACAGATTCTGGCTATAATACCGGGATCGGAGATATAGCTCAGTTGGTGAGAGCGCGGGATTCATAACCCCGAGGTCGGTGGTTCAAATCCACCTATCTCCACCAGAACACCCGACGAAGACCACCGAAGCTTGCGCTTGGTGGTCTTTTTTTTGCAAGGTCGCCGTCCTTAGCTGTCCTTAGCCGTCCTGGTGCAGGGTGCTCAAGGCTTGCGCCAGCAGGGGCGCCAGGCTGACGCAATTGCTTTCATGCGCGACGGCATCGGTGCTCCAGATGTGCCGAACCCCGGCGCCCTGCACCACCTGCAGGGCATCCCCCGAGAACAGCGCGTGGGTGATGGCAACATCGACAGAGCTGGCGCCCGCCTGCAGCAGCAGCCGGGCCGCTTGTGCCAGGGTGTGGCCGCTGCTGGCAATGTCATCAAGCAAGACCGCCGCGCGCCCTTGCACGGGCACATCGGGCAGCTCAATGTCCACATGTTTGTCCCCGTGCCGCGTTTTACGGCACACACCATGGTCAAACCCGTGCTGACGCGCTGCAACGCTGATCCATTGTTCGGACTCCTCGTCGGGGCCGATCAGCAAGGCATCGGGACAGTGGCTGTACACATGGCTGGCCAGCAAGGGGGCAGCCGTCAGGGCCAGCGCCTGGGGGCAGGGCACGGCTTCTTGCAGGGTGCGCACACGATGCAAGTGGGGATCGACCGTGATGACCGCATCAAACAACTGAGCCAGAAACTGCCCCACAATTTTCTGGCTCACAGCCTCGCCGGGCTGAAAGGCGATGTCCTGGCGCATATAGGCCAGGTAAGGCGTGACCAGGGTCAGATGCTTGGCGCCCAGCTCCCGCGCTGTACGCGCCGCAAGGAGCAATTCGACCAGTTTTGAATTGGGCTGATCCAAGGATCGCAGCATCACCACCCGGCCGGGCAGAGGCGCGGGCAGACGAAGTTTGACTTCGCCGTCCGGAAACACATGCCGCTCAATGCAGGCCAGCGGCATACCCGCTTCGCGGGCCAGGGACTGTGCCTGCGCGCGCTCGTCCTCAAAATGCAAAAGCAAAGTGGTCTCGGACATCAAAACTCCACAAACGCATGGGGCACATCGCTGGCCTGTCCGATGGCGTAACCGCTGGTCTTGTCGCAGGCCTGGCGGGCAAACTGCAGATCAGACGGATAGTTGGCGTGCACGCGGTACAGCACATCCCCCACCTGGACTTCATCGCCCAGCTTCTTGAACAAGTCCACCCCGGCGCCCGGAACTTTGGGGGCGCCCGCGAAACGGGCAATGTGCGCCAATTGCAGGTTGTCGATGCCGCAGACCACGCCTGCGCGATCGGCCAGAACATCAATGGTCAACGGACCCAGACTCAGCTGGCTGGGATCAAACGGGTGTGCGCCCTGGGCGCGGATGATGTCCTGCATTTTGGCCAATGCGCGGCCCGAATCCAGAATGTCGCGGGCAATGGCATAGCCATCGCCGCCACGCACATCGGGGCTGAACTCGATCAGACGCCCAGCCAGGCGCAAGGATTTTTGGCGCAGGTCCATGGGGGCAAGCGGATCGTTTTCCAGCACGCGCATCACATCCCGCGCTTCAAGAAGAGGGCCGATGCCTTGGCCAATAGGCTGGCGCCCATCGCTGATGACGACATCCAGCGAGAGCTTGAGCCGTGCCGCCACGTATTCAAACAGGCGCCGCAGGCGCTGGGCGTCCGGCATGGAGCGGACCTTGGCGGTGGGCCCAATGGGGATGTCCAGCACCAGGTGCGTCGAGCCTGCCGAGATCTTCTTGGACAAAATGGAAGCCACCATTTGCGCTGGCGAATCCAGGGAGAGCGGGCGTTCCACGGCAATGAGCACATCGTCTGCGGGCGAAAGCTGCGCTGTGCCGCCCCAGCACAGACAACCGTGGTGTTCGCGCACGATGCGGGTCATCTGCTCAAAAGACAACTCCACCTTGGCCAACACTTCCATGGTGTCGGCAGTGCCCGCCGGCGAGGTGATGGCACGTGACGAAGTTTTGGGAAACACCATGCCATAAGCGGCCACGATGGGCACCACCAGCATGGAGGTGCGGTTACCCGGGATGCCGCCGATGCAGTGTTTGTCCACCACCACATGTTCATGCCAGTCCAGGCGGCGACCGGCTTCGATCATCGCTTGCGTGAGGTAATAGACCTCTTCGCGATCGAGCTCGTCGCGGTTGGTTGCGACCACAAAAGCGGTCATTTCGATCTTGGAGTAACGGTGTTGGGCAATGTCGGTGATGATGCCCCGAAAATCATCCATCTCCAGCCGCTCACCCGCCAGTTTGCGGTGCAGCGCCTGGATGGATTGGGGGGGGTCGGCCTGCGCCACCGTGACGAGCGCGCCAGGGGCCACCCCCAGCTGGGCAAAGGCCGCATTGGACAGGCCCAGTTCATTGCATGACAAAAAGTCAGCATCGTCAACCACATTGAGCGTGGCCAGAATGCTGTGGCCATTGGTGCGGACCTCCACCTTGGCCAGGGCCTTGAAGCCTTCGGCCCTGTACACCTCGCAATCGCGGTGCATGAAGGCCACGTTCTCGTGATAGGTATCGATGCGCATGCGGCGCAGGCGCAGATGACCGTCGCCACTGGTGTCGCAGCCGACGGTCTTGGTTGAGTGCGTTGTGGCCATATGCAATTATTTGATCATTTGGGTCATGTTCCACATCGGCAGGAAGATGCCCAGCAACAAGACCACCACCAGCCCGGCCATGAACACCAGCAACACTGGCTCCAGGGTTTCGGCCAGCTGACTGGCTTCGTACTCGACTTCGTCCTGGTACAAGGTGGCCAGTTGCTGGACCATGGTCTCAATGTCACCGGTTTCTTCGCCAACAGAGATCATTTGCAGCTCAATTGGCGAGAAGATGCCCGCCACCTGAAAGCCCGTCAGCAGGCTATCGCCTTGCGAGATGGCTTCGCGTATGCCCATGATGCGATCCTGGTAGTAAGCGTTGTCCACCACCCGCGACACCAAGGCCAGCGCCGTGACGATAGGCACCCCGCTTTTCATGGCCATGCCAAAGCTGCGGCAAAAGCGCGCTGTCGTGGCCTTGGTCAGGACGGTGCCAATGATGGGCAGTTTGAGCTTGAACTTGTCCCACTTGAAACGCCCCATTGGTGTGGACAGATAGTAGCGAACCGCCAAGACCCCCAGGGCAGAGAAGGCCAGGATGCCGGACCAATACTTGGCGACCGTATTGGAAATGGAAATCAGAAATTGGGTCACTGCAGGCAGCTCTACCGACATGGAGCGGTAAATGCCACTGAAGGACGGAATCACATAAACCATCACGATCATGGTGGCCACCAGAATGGCCCCAGTCACAAGCGCGGGGTAACGCAAGACACTTTTGATTTTTTGCCGCATGCGACGATCAAAGTCCAGTTGCGTGTACAGGCGCGCAAAAACTTCATCGAGCTTGCCGGCGCTCTCGCCCACACGAATCATGTTGACGTAGTAGTCATCAAAGAAGGCGGGGTGTCTGGCCATGGCATCGCTCAGCTCGGAGCCCTTGTCCAAAGAGGCGTACAGCGCGCTCAGCAGCTTGGTCATTTCCGGTTGACGGCTGCCGTTTTGCAAACCGCTGACGGCCTGCAACAGGGGAATGCCGGCTTTGAGCAAGGTGCCAAACTGTCGGGTCAGCATCAACAAATCTGTCTTGTCGAGCTTTTTTTGCCCTTGGATCGCGCGCAGCCAGTAAGGCTGATTCTTCAGGGGGTCGGCTTGGCGGTGGACCGAAATGGGCGAAATGCCGGACGTCACCATCCAGCTGACCACGCCCTCGGGGTTGGCCGCCTCTACGGTGCCCCTCATGATGTCGCCACGTTTGTTGCGACCCTTGTATCGGTAGTGTTCCATACGATCTGCCCTGCTCGCAACGGTTATTCGGCAATCAGACTGTTCTTGATGACTTCAGCAACCGTCGTTCTGCCTTCAAAGGCCAACTTGAAGCCATTGTGCATGAGGCTTTGGTCTCCAATCTGTGCGCGCGCCACCGCTTCGAATTGCACCGGATCACCCGTGTGCAGGGCCAAGGTCAACTCCTTGGTCATTTCCAGCAATTCGAAAATGCCGATACGGCCTCTGAAGCCCGTGCCATTGCAATGCGGGCAACCGACGCCGCGGCGCATGGTCGCTTCTTTCGGAATGTCGCCAAAGTATCGGCGAATCCACTCATGCTCATCGGCCGTGGGCTCGTAGGGTTGAGCACACTCGGTGCATACCAGGCGCAACAAACGCTGCGACAGCACCGCGCGCAGCGTCGAGGCAATCATGTAGCCGGGAATGCCCATGTCCATCAGGCGCGAGGGCGTGCTGACAGCATCATTGGTGTGCAAGGTGGAGAGCACCAGGTGCCCGGTCATGGCTGCACGCGTGGCAATTTCGGCCGTCTCGCTGTCCCGAATCTCGCCCACCAGCAGAACATCGGGGTCCTGGCGCAGGAATGAGCGCAGGACGATGGGGAATGTCAGGCCAATTTTTTCGTTGACCTGGACCTGGTTGATGCCTGCGATCCGGTATTCCACAGGATCCTCGCATGTCATGACCTTGACTTCGGGATTGTTGAGCTTGGAGAGCGCGCCGTACAGCGTCGTGGTCTTGCCGCTGCCGGTGGGGCCTGTCGCCAGCACAATGCCGTTGGGGGTGTTGACGGCCTGCAAGAAGCGTTTGTACAGATCCTTGGGCATGCCGGAGGCCTCCAGATCCTTCATGCCCTGGCTTTGCATCAAGATCCGCAACACGACCGATTCGCCATACTGCGTGGGCAGTGTGGACATGCGAATGTCGAGTTGGCGGGTGTCATCGGCCTTGACGGTGATGCGGCCATCCTGGGGTAAACGTTTTTCTGCGATGTCCAGCCCCGCCATCAACTTGAGCTTGACCACCAAGGGCTGCGCAATTTTGAGTTCGGCTTCCACCTGGGTGCGAAGGGCGCCGTCAATCCGAAAACGCACCAGGAGTTTTTTCTCCTGGGCTTCAAAGTGAATGTCCGAGGCCCGCATGTGCGCCGCCTCGCGAAAGACGGATTGCAGCAGCTTGACCACGGGCGCATCGGCATCATCGACTGCAGAGCTGATGCGGTTGAGGTTGACGATGTTGCGGTCGCGCTCCATATCGGTTTCGATGGCATGCGCAAACTCGGTCAGTTCCTCGTCCTTGAGGTAGACGCGGTTGATGGCCGCACTGAGCTGTCCGTTGGCCACCACCACATATTCAATGGGGCGCTGCAGCAAAGACGACAGCGCGTCTTGCGCAGTCAGGTTGAAGGGGTCGGAAATGGCAACCAGATATGTATCCGCCCGCTCTTCGAGCAGCAGGGCGCGCAGCTTGCGGGCCTGCAACTCATCGAGCTTTTTCGCTTTGTCGCGCTGCAGGTTGTAGTGCTTGAGGTCCACATAGGTCAGGTGTTGCTGCGCGGCCAGCACTTTGGCAATCTGCTCGTCCGTGACGTAGCCGTTGTCGATGAGGACCTGCCCCAGGCGTCGACCCGTGTTGCGCTGCTCCTTGAGCGCATCGGACAGCTGCATGGGGGTCAACAAGCCTTGAGAGAGAAGGGCTTCGCCGATGGATTTGCTGGGTGTGGTTTGCATATCTGACCTTGATGTCTAAGTCCAAATTCATTCGCCCGAGACGACTTCGTGCCACTGCTGAAGATGCAGGTGGGAGCTGGTGATGCGGCGCACCTTGCTGGGGTCCACGCCGCTGAAGCACACAAAGCCCCCGGCCCATTGTTGGGCGGCAGCTGTGGCGCGTGTCAAGGCAAATGTGGTTTTCAGGTTGGCTGCAGTGGTGCCGTTGAACAAGGCGCAAATGCCGCCACACAGCGTGGCCCCGGACAGTGCGGTCGAGGGCGCTTTGTCGATCACCAACTGCGTGGGGCTTAACACGGCACTCACACGGGTGTTGGCCGCAAGCAGACCTGTGCCGGCAGCCACCTTCAGCAAGGTGCCTGTCTGCAGGCCTGTGGTGCTGTTCACGGTCACGGTGGTGCCCGAGGAGCTCGCGTTGCCCAGCTGTACATACGGGTTGTAGGTGTACCAGATCTCGGAAAAGATGTCGCCAAACATGTCCGGCGAGGTGCCATCGGTATTGGGAAAGTGCGACACCCACGTCAACGGCATCTGCTGGGCCGAGCTGCCCGAGGTGTTGAACACCACCGACGAAAAGGCGGCCGTTGGATCGTCATCGCCGCGGCCCGAGACGCCAAACACCAGCGTGTCTGCCCCATTGCACCAGCTGGCCGTTCCGTTGGGAGTGGTGCCGTAGGTGACGGTGTTGTTGGACGTGTTGGCGGTTTCCTTGTCGTCGTAGTAGTGGCCCAGCAGGGTCGGTGGTGCAGCGAGTCCACCCAGAATCAGCCCGACCTCGGCGTAATTGCGATCTTTGTTCAAGGACTGCTGCACGGAGACGGTCTCCCCTGCGGCCACGCTGAGCGTAGTACCCAGGCTGCCCACGCTGGGCTGACCGCTGCTGGACTCGAAGTTCCACTGCATGCCGCAAGAAGGCAGGACGCAGGCACTGGCAGTGGCTTGCCCGCCCGGGGGCGAGTGCCCGGTGCTGCCCAGCCTGCGCCAGGCCAGGTTGAACACGGCAGCGGCCGGGGTGTTGTAACGGTTTTCAAGCGTCAAGGTGGGCTGCGTGCCGTAGCCGCCGGTGCCATTGATGACGGTCAGGCTCATCCACGACTCCAGTGTGCGGCTGGCGCCGCGCACGCTGCCCTTGATGCGGATGGGGCACAGTGAGCTGGAACTGGGCGTGGTGCTGGGGATGTACTGGAAGGTGCCTTGTCCCAGGGCAATCGGGGAACTGCTGGCAAAACCTGCGCAGCTGGCAAGAAAAGCTGCATCGTCGGCATTGACCGCGGCTGTGATGCTGGCGTTGGCCACCTCTTTGCCGCTTTCGGCCAGTGCCAGTGCGGCGGTGCTGTCGAAATATTGCTGGGTTTCCAGAGCCTTGGAGCCCGACATGTCGATGCTCTTGGCCAGAATGAAAATCACCACCGACACCAGCAGCATCAGGCTCAGAATCGACACCACACCGCGTTGTGCGTTGTGTGCAGTGGTGTGCTTGGGGGCGTGTTTCATGGGTTTCGCAGGCTCACCTGGGTCAGCAGGGTCAAAGCCTGGGCTTGCTCGGGGGAGATGGTCATGGAGATGCGTACAAAGCGGACATTGTTGGCAACGGCAGTGACTTGCCGGTTCACATCCAGATAGCTCAGATTGAAAGCGCTGACCTGGCTGACCAGCACGGCACTGCCGTCTGGCGTGGTCAACACAATATGGGGGGCGGCGTAGTTGATGGTGATGGCCCTGCTCGTGCCCAGGCCAGACTGGGTAAAGGACAGCTGGCTGGGGCTGATGCTGCTGATGCCGACGGTCGAGGTGCTGGTGTCGTATTGGACTTCGCGAATTTCGCGCACCATGCGTTCCATGGCGTAACGAGCTGAGCTGTAGGCAATGTGCTCGTTGCTGATCACGCGGGTGGTGTTGAAGCTGGCCGAAATCATGGTGGTGCCGACCACGCCAAGAATGCCCAGCAGCACCACGCCGATGATCATCTCCATCAGGGTGAAGCCGGCTTGCTCAAGGTGGGGGCGGCGCATGGACATCATCACTCAATGGTCCACAAACAGGATGCTGATCGGTGTGGAGGTGGTGCCGTCCTTGCTGGCTGTGATTTCCACCTGCTTGCATTGCATGCCGGAGGGGCAGTATTGGACCGTGGCGTTGGGATCGACGGTGAGCGTGTAGCCCGTGCCCAAAGCATTGAGATCTGCGCAGTCCAGGGGGGCTGAAAACCCTGCGCTGTGGCGTTGGGCCACCACTTGGTCAAGGCAGGCTTGCATGATTTGCACGCCCTCTTGCCAGTCTCGCATTTCCCGCGATCGCGAAAACAAATTGCTGTTGAGGTGGATGATCCCCAGCGAGGCGATGCTCAGCAGCAGCAGTGCGATCACCGATTCCATCAGGGTAAAACCCCGCTGCCTTGGCGTGTGCAGGCAAGTCATGGCGAGGCCAGGCTGATGAGGCCCGTCAGTGCGGCCGCTGAAACGGTGATGGTGTGGGCATCCAGCGCTGTTTGCAGCTGGAAGCTGCCCGCCGAGCCTGGCTGCCCCCGTGTGTCAAACGCCAAAGGGTTGGGCATGGCCGTCACGGTGGTTTGCTGCGCCAGGGTGACAACAACGGGTTGGGTGGAAGTGGTCTGGCCGGGGGGCGAGAGCGGGCAGGGCTGTCCGGGCAAATACGGTCCAACCTGGACGAGGTAGGCATTGCCCAGGGCGCAAACGTACACGGTTTGCCCCGATGTTGAGGCCAGAAGCTGGGCGCGCTGAACGTGGCTGGCCAGGGTTCTGGCCTGTGCGTCCAGTGTCAGCGCGCCGGTGTTGAAGGCTTTGGGGACAGCATAAGCCGCCACAATGGCCAGCAGCAGCAGCGCGATGACTGACTCCAGCAATGTGAAGCCCGCCAGCGCCTGCTGGCGCCACAAAGGCTTGGCAAGCGGATGGCGGGCTTTCATGAGGCCGCGAGCAGTGCTTACTGCGGAATGTTCACGGTCGCCGTGATGGCAGGATCGCTGCCCGTCAGCGTGATCGTGCAACCCCCAGCGATGGTGCCACCAATCGTGTACTTGCTGGTGTCAATCGGGGTGGTCATGTACGTGGTGCCGTTGAGCGCTGCACAGTCAGCTGGCATGGCGGTGTTGTCAACCTTGTTCTTGGCATACGCCAGGGCGCCGGCAGTTCCCATTTCAGCGGCCAGGGC
>JBEEOS010000077.1:0-10654 GCA_041191485.1 Pseudomonadota bacterium | reverse complement strand
TTCATCAGCCTTACCGGTGTAACGAGCCGGGGGTATTGAGAGGAAGTCTGAATGCAAACCAATCTGCTGAAACCCAAAGCCATCCAGGTCGAGCAACTGTCCGCCAATCGTGCCAAAGTGACCCTCGAACCCTTCGAGCGTGGCTATGGCCACACTCTGGGCAACGCGCTGCGTCGCGTCCTGCTGTCATCCATGGTTGGCTATTCGGCAACCGAAGTCACCATCGCTGGTGTCGTGCATGAGTATTCGTCCATTGACGGCGTTCAGGAAGATGTGGTCAACATCCTGTTGAACCTCAAGGGCGTGGTCTTCAAACTGCACAACCGTGACGAAGTGACCCTCAGCCTGCGCAAAGATGGCGAAGGCGTGGTGACCGCTGCTGATATCCAGACACCTCATGATGTCGAGATCATCAACCCTGAGCATGTGATTGCAACCCTGTCGCAAGGCGGCAAGCTGGACATGCAGATCAAGGTTGAAAAAGGCCGTGGTTATGTGCCCGGTACCATGCGTCGTTACGGCGACGAGCCGACCAAGTCCTTGGGTCGCATTGTTCTGGATGCATCCTTCTCCCCGGTCAAGCGTGTGAGCTATACCGTGGAAAGCGCTCGTGTGGAGCAGCGTACCGATCTGGACAAACTGGTCCTCGAGATCGAAACCAACGGCGCGATCACCGCTGAAGACGCTGTGCGTGCTTCGGCCAAGATCCTGGTGGAACAACTGGCTGTGTTCGCGCAGCTCGAAGGCGGCGAACTGTCTGCCTTTGATCAGCCTGCACAACGTGGCGGCGCTGGCAATTTCGACCCCATTCTGCTGCGCCCTGTGGACGAGCTCGAACTCACCGTTCGCTCTGCCAACTGCCTCAAGGCCGAAAACATTTACTACATCGGTGACCTCATTCAGCGCACCGAGAACGAGCTGCTCAAGACCCCGAACCTGGGTCGCAAGTCGCTCAACGAAATCAAGGAAGTCCTGGCTTCCCGTGGTCTGACGCTGGGCATGAAGCTCGAAGCCTGGCCGCCGGCGGGTCTGGATAAGCGATAATACAAAGTTCCCGGAAAACTTCCGGGGTGTGCACGGGCAGTACCTGATACGGCTGCCTGTTTAATAAAGAAAGGAAAGCACTATGCGTCACGGTCACGGCCTTCGCAAACTCAACCGCACCAGCGAGCACCGCCTCGCCATGCTGCGCAACATGATGAACTCGCTCATCGAGCACGAAGTCATCAAGACCACGGTCCCCAAGGCCAAGGAACTGCGCCGCGTGATCGAACCCATGATCACCCTGGCCAAGGAAGACTCCGTTGCCAACAAGCGTCTGGCCTTCAACCGCCTGCGCAGCCGCGACAGCGTCACCAAATTGTTTGCCGACCTGGGCCCCCGCTTTGCCAAGCGCCCCGGTGGCTACACCCGTATCCTGAAGATGGGCTTCCGTGTGGGCGACAACGCACCCATGGCCCTCGTGGAACTGGTGGATCGTCCTGAAGTTTCTGAAGCACCTGCTGCAGAATAAGGTATAATTTACGTTTTACCGCGGGGTGGAGCAGTCTGGTAGCTCGTTGGGCTCATAACCCAAAGGTCGTTGGTTCAAATCCGGCCCCCGCAACCAATCAAAAAAGCCTGCTGAATTTCAGCAGGCTTTTTGTTTTCTGGGCCCTGATGGCTCAATCGGCTGCTTGCCCAGTCGGTTCAAACAGAATTCATGTCAGACGGTCCAGCATGCCCTGCAGGGCTGTTGTGACGGTGCTGTGGCGCACCTGTTGCCTGTCCCCGCTGAACATGTACTTGCATGCTGTGGTCACGCCCTTCGCATGCCAGGCGACCCAGACCGTGCCTACCGGCTTGTCCGGGCTGCCGCCGGTGGGCCCTGCGATGCCGGTCACGGCGATGGCAGCATCGCAGCCTGAACGTTGCACCGCGCCTTCAACCATGGCGCGAGCTACCGCTTCACTGACCGCCCCTTGTTGTTCAATCGATGCGGCAGGCACCCCCAACATATCGGTCTTGGCGGCATTGGAGTAAGTCACAAAGCCCCGATCAAACCATTGGCTGGAGCCGCTCAGCTCTGTGCAGGCGGCAGCGATGAGTCCGCCCGTGCAGCTTTCTGCGCTGCACAGCGTCCACTGCCGGCTCACCAGGGTGCTGGCCAGCGTTTGGAGCAGTGCGTTCAGGTCCGTAGCCATTGGATAAGCACCAGAAAGGGCAGGGTACAGGCCGCGGCCACAAGATCGTCAAACATGATCCCAAAAGCGCCGCGCCAACCATCGCCTTTGAAGCGTTGGTCCGCCCAAGCCACGGGGCCGGGCTTGGCGGCATCAAAGAAACGGAACAGTGCAAAGGTGAGGAGCTGCATCCACAGCGGGGCGGGCCCCAAGAGCCAAAGCAACAGCCAGATGGCCACAATTTCGTCCCAGACGATGGCGCCCGGATCGGTCATCTGCAGATGTTCGGCGGTGACCTTGCACGCCCACCAGCCCACCAGCGCGGCAACAGCAATGAACAGGCCTTGCGTTGAGGAGCTGAGTGTCATCGACAACGGCCACCATGCCAACCAGCCCCAGAGGGTGCCGACAGTGCCCGGGGCTTTGGGTGAAAGGCCTGAGCCAAAGCCGAGGGCGAGCCAATGGGCGGGATGACGCCAGAGAAAAGCGGGCGAGGGGCGAATGGCCATGGTCAGGCAAAGTGGTCGAATGAAGAAAAGCGTGAAGGATCGAGTATGCGCTCGCCGTCGCGCAGAACCAAGCCTTCCGTGGCGGTGATGCGCCCGACACGCGTGACGCGGGTGTTGCTGGTCTGCGCGGCCCGTGCAATGTGATCACGTGCCGAGGGCGGGGCGGTAAACACCAGCTCGTAGTCATCACCGCCGGCCAAGGTGCAGGTGAGCAACAACTCGGCATCCAGCACCGCATTGTGTGCGCTTGCACACAACTTGCAGATCGACGGGACGTCCAGTTCAGCGCCAACGCGACTGGCCTTGAGGATATGCCCCAGATCGCCCAACAAGCCATCACTGATGTCGGCGCAGGCGTGTGCCGTGTTTCGCAAAGCCAGGCCCAGCGCCACGCGCGGCGAGGGTCTGTCCATGCGCTCGCGGCAAAACTGCAGGACCTGTGCAGGCAGTTGCAAGCGGCCGCGATGCACTTCCAGCGCCAGCCGTGCGTCGCCCAGGGTGCCGCTCACATAGATATCGTCGCCGGCTTGTGCGGTGCTGCGCAGCAAGGCCTGTCCGACGGGAACTTCGCCCATGACCGTGATGCTCAAATTCAAGGGGCCGGCTGTGGTGTCACCACCAATCAATTCACAGCCGTGTGCGTGCGCCAGGCGCAACAGGCCGCGGGAAAAATCGGCCAGCCACGATGGGTTGGCCGACGGCAAGGCCATGGCCAGCAAAAAAGCCTGGGGGCGGGCGCCGCAAGCGGCCAGGTCGCTGAGGTTGACGGCCAGAGCCTTGTGCCCAAGGCTTTCCGGCGAAACGTCTGGCAGGAAATGTCGGCCTTCCACCAGCATGTCGCACGACAGCGCCAGATCATGCCCAGGTGTGGGGCGCCACAAGGCGCAATCGTCACCAATGCCAAGCACGGCCCGTCCCTGCGCAGCGGCCTGCTTGAAGTACTGCTCGATCAGCTCAAATTCACCCATAGGGGATAGCTTAACCGCTGCAGCTGCGACAATAAGGCCATGACGACCACTTACCGCATTGCCCCCTCCATCCTGTCTGCCGATTTCGCCCGTCTGGGTGAAGAAGTGCGCAACGTGATTGCCGCCGGCGCGGACTGGATCCACTTTGACGTGATGGACAACCATTACGTGCCCAACCTGACCTTTGGCCCCATGGTCTGCCAGGCGCTCAAGCCGCATGCCAAGACGCCGGCCGGGGAAGCGGTGCCCATTGATGTGCACCTGATGATTTCGCCCGTGGATGCCTTGGCGGCCTCCTTTGCCGAGGCAGGTGCCGATCTGATCAGCTTTCACCCTGACGCCAGCGCGCACGTGCACCGTAGCGTGCAGGCCATCAAGAGCAAGGGCGTCAAAGCGGGCCTGGTGTTCAACCCCGCTGAGCCGCTGGATGTGCTGGAGTGGACGATTGACGACATCGACCTGATCCTGATCATGAGCGTCAACCCGGGCTTTGGCGGCCAGAGCTTCATTGATTCGGCGTTGCGCAAAGTCGAGCAAGCCCGCATGTGGATTGAGCGCAGTGGCCGTGACATTCGTCTGGAGGTGGATGGCGGCATCAAGGCCGACAACATCCGACGTGTGGCCGATGCGGGCGCCGACACATTTGTGGCTGGCAGTGCCATTTTCGGCAAGCCCGATTACAAAGCAGTCATTGACCAAATGCGTGCGGCCTTGAAGTGAGTCTGCAAGCGCAAGCCGTGGTGCTGGACCTTGATGGCACCCTGGTCGATACCTTGGGCGACTTTACGGTGGCGCTCAACCGCTGCATGGCTGAGTTGGGCTGGCCAGCCTTGTCGCAGCAGTGGGTCGCGCAGGCGGTGGGCAAGGGTTCGGAGCATCTGATCCGCAGTGTGCTGCAGCACCAATTGTCACAAGAGGCCGTCAAAGGCGTGGGCTGCGCCTGCCCGGCGTTGACAGTGGACGCCTACTATCCACGCATGTGGTCGGCTTACCAGCAGCATTACCGGGACATCAACGGTCAGTTTTCGCAAGCGTACCCCGGGGTGGAACAAGGTCTGCAGCTGCTGCGCGAGCAGGGCTTGCGCATGGCCTGCGTGACCAACAAGCCCCTGGATTTTGCCCAGGGTTTGTTGGACAAGCTGGGTCTGTCGGGCTACTTTCAGGTGGTCTATGGTGGTGACAGCTTCGAGCGCAAAAAGCCCGATCCACTGCCTCTGCTCAAGGCTTGTGAAGCGCTGGACACTGCCGTTGAGCACACCTTGATGGTGGGCGACTCGGTCAATGATGCACAGGCTGCTCAGGCTGCTGGTTTGCCCCTCGTGCTCATGACCTACGGCTACAACCATGGCCAGGACATCCGCCAGACACCTGCCCTGGCCTGGCTCGACCGCCTGGACCAAATCGGCAGCTGTCTGGCTTTGCGCTAAACTTGCCGCATCATGTTGTGCATGCCTTGTTCATCCCCAGCCGTCAGCCTGACGGTCAGCACCTGCGCCCTTGGCGGGGGAGCCTGGCCCTGGCGTCAGCCTGTCTGACTGCTTTTTCTTTGGCGCCACGCGCCGCAAAAAAGCCCTTCGGGGCACAGGATGAATCCCGCCTGAACACACACAGGCGAAGTTGAAGGAGGCTCACGCCCATGATCACCGAATCCGAATTCCAGCATCTGGCTCAGCAGGGCTACAACCGCATCCCATTGATGCAAGAGGCCTTTGCAGACCTGGAAACCCCCTTGTCCCTGTACCTGAAGCTGGCCCATGTGCAAGACCAGGGGCGCAACAGCTTTTTGCTCGAATCCGTGGTCGGGGGCGAGCGCTTTGGTCGTTACAGCTTCATTGGCCTGCCGGCGCGCGTGGCCCTGAAGGCCAGCGGGTTTGGCGAGCACGCCAAGACCGATGTGCTGCGCGATGGCGAGGTGATCGAAACCGATCATGGCAACCCGATGGATTTCATCGAGACTTACCAAAAGCGTTTCAAGGTGGCGCTGCAGCCCGGCATGCCCCGATTTTGTGGTGGCCTGGCAGGTTATTTCGGCTATGACACGGTGCGCCACATCGAGAAGAAATTGGCCCACAGCTGCCCGCCCGACACCATTGGCATGCCCGACATTCATCTGCTGCAGTGCGAAGAACTGGCTGTCATCGACAACCTCACCGGCAAGCTGTCGCTGATTGTGTATGCAGACCCGAGCGAGCACCAAGCCTATGCGCGAGCGCAAGCACGACTGGCCGAGCTCAAGGCCCGTTTGCTGGTGCCCGTGCAGGTGCCGCCAGTGCTGCGCAGTGCGAAAGCCCAGGAGCAGCGTGACTATGGGAAAGAGGATTTCATGGCCGCTGTGGAGCGCGCCAAGGGACTGATTCGTGCGGGTGACTTCATGCAAATTGTCATGGGCCAGCGCATCAGCAAACCGTTTGCGCAAAGCCCCTTGAGCCTGTACCGTGCCTTGCGCACGCTCAACCCCAGTCCCTACATGTACTACTACCACCTGGACGATGCGCATGTGGTGGGGTCTTCGCCCGAAATTCTGGTGCGCCAAGAGCACACGCCTGCAGGCCAGAAGGTCACCATTCGTCCGCTGGCGGGCACCCGCCCGCGAGGCGCCACGCCCGAGGTCGACAAGGCGGCAGAGCAGGAGTTGCTGGCCGATCCCAAAGAGCGCGCAGAACACGTGATGCTGATCGACCTGGCGCGCAACGACATTGGCCGCATCGCTCAAATTGGCAGCGTCAAGGTGACCGAAGCCTTTGCGGTGGAGCGTTACAGCCACGTGATGCACATCGTCAGCAATGTAGAGGGCCTGCTCAAACCCGAGCTGTCCAGCATGGACGTGCTCAAGGCTTCCTTCCCCGCAGGCACCTTGAGCGGTGCGCCGAAAGTGCACGCCATGGAGTTGATCGACCAGCTCGAACCCGTCAAGCGCGGGGTCTATGGTGGGGCCTGTGGCTACATCAGCTATGCGGGCGACATGGACGTGGCCATTGCCATCCGCACGGGGGTCATCAAGGACGGCATGCTGCACGTGCAGGCTGCAGCCGGGGTGGTGGCCGATTCAGTGCCCGAGCTGGAGTGGAAGGAAACCGAACACAAGGCGCGCGCTGTGCTGCGTGCCAGCGAAATGGTTGAGGAGGGCCTGCAATGAGCCGCATCAAACTCCTCATGGTGGACAACTACGACTCGTTCACCTACAACATTGTTCAGTACTTTGGCGAGCTGGGGGCTGACGTCGAGGTCTATCGCAATGACGAGATCACGCTCGAAGGCATTGCCGCGTGCCAGCCTGATCGGCTGGTGATTTCCCCGGGGCCGTGTTCGCCTGCTGAAGCGGGCATTTCGGTGGCGGCCATCCAGCACTTTGCGGGCAAGTTGCCGATTCTTGGGGTGTGCCTGGGTCACCAAAGCGTGGGCGCAGCCTTTGGCGGCAAGATTGTGCGGGCGCAAGAGTTGATGCACGGCAAAACCAGCGTCATCACCACCACGCAAGAGGGTGTGTTTTCAAACTTGCCCAGGCAATTCACCGTCAACCGTTACCACTCGCTGGCGATCGAGCGCGCTTCCTGCCCAGCTTGTCTGAAAGTCACGGCCTGGACCGATGATGGCGAGATCATGGGGGTGCGCCACACCGAGCTGGACATTGAAGGCGTGCAGTTTCATCCCGAGTCCATTTTGACCGAGCATGGTCACGCCATGCTCAAGAACTTTCTTGTGCGCTGAACATCGGAGACCGACATGACGATCACCCCTCAGGAAGCTTTGCAACGCGTGATTGATCACCGCGAAATCTTTCACGACGAGATGTTGCACCTCATGCGCCTGATCATGAGTGGCGAGATGTCGCCGGTCATGACGGCGGCCATCGTGACCGGTTTGCGCGTCAAGAAAGAAACCATTGGCGAGATCACGGCCGCAGCAGAGGTCATGCGCGAGTTCTCGACCAAGGTGGACATTGCCGACCGTCAGCACCTGGTGGACATTGTGGGCACCGGTGGGGATGGTTCCCACACTTTCAATATTTCGACCTGCTCCATGTTTGTGGCCGCGGCCGCGGGTGCCAAAACCGCCAAACACGGTGGGCGCAGCGTCAGCAGCAAATCCGGCAGTGCCGATGTGCTGGAAGCGCTGGGCGTCAACATCAACCTGCCACCCGAGCGCATTGCTGCCTCCGTGGCGCAGACGGGCATTGGCTTCATGTTCGCGCCCAACCATCACCCGGCCATGAAAAACGTGGCACCTGTGCGCAAGGAGCTGGGTGTGCGGACCATGTTCAACATTCTGGGGCCGCTGACTAATCCGGCGGGCGCCCCCAACATCCTGATGGGCGTGTTCCATCCGGATCTGGTGGGCATCCAGGTGCGCGCCTTGCAGCGCCTGGGCGCAGAGCATGCTGTGGTGGTCTATGGTCGCGACGGCATGGACGAGATCAGCCTGGGTGCTTCGACCCTGGTGGGTGAACTCAAGGACGGTCAAATCCGCGAATACGAAATCCACCCCGAGGACTTTGGCATGGCCATGGCCAGCAATCGCGCCTTGCGTGTGGAAACGCCCGAGCAGTCGATGGCCATGCTCCATGGTGTGCTCGACAACGTGGCCGGTGCGCCGCGCGACATTGTGCTGATCAACGCGGGCGCGGCGCTGTATGCAGCCAACGTGGCCAGCAGCATTGCTGATGGCATTGAGCGCGCCCGCACAGCATTGGCCAGCGGTGCAGCCAAAGCCAAGCTGGCGCAGTTTGCCGCCTTTACCCAGGCGGCTTGAACATGTCGGCCATCTGGCAAGACGAAGGCACGTGGATCGCGCTGGGCATGTCGGCCCTGTTCCTCGTGGCCGCGTTGGTGATGCACCGGGTCTTCGTCAAGGTGCTCAAATCCGGTTCGCCGGAGCAACAGGAAAAACAAGATGAGTGACATTCTCAACAAGATCGTGGACGTCAAGCGCCAGGAAATTGCCGCAGGGCTGAAGAAGAAATCCCTGGCCGCCATGCGCGCCGACGCTGAAAGCCGCGTGTTGACTCGGGACTTTGAAGGCGCTTTGCGTGCCAAGGTGGCGGCCGGTCAGGCGGCTGTGATTGCCGAAGTCAAAAAAGCCAGCCCCTCCAAAGGCGTGCTGCGTGAAGAGTTCTTCCCAGCCGACATTGCGCAAAGCTATGCCGAAGGTGATGGCGTGGTCAGTGCGGCCTGTCTGTCGGTGCTGACCGATCAACAGTTTTTTCAGGGCTGCAACGACTACCTCAAGCAGGCCCGTGCCAGCTGCGACCTGCCTGTCTTGCGCAAGGACTTCATGGTGGACCCTTATCAGGTCTACGAGGCACGCGTCATCGGCGCTGACTGCATCTTGCTGATCGCGGCCTGTCTCGATGATGCGCAAATGGTTGAGCTGGAGGCTGTGGCCCGCAGCCTGGACATGGCGGTGCTGGTGGAGGTCCATGACCGCGCAGAGCTGGAGCGCGCCCTCAAACTCAAAACCCGCCTGGTGGGCATCAACAACCGTAACCTGCGCACTTTTGAGGTCAGTTTGCAAACCACGCTGGACATGCTGCCCGATGTGCCCAAGGATCGCCTGCTCGTGACCGAAAGCGGCATTCTGGCGCGCGAAGACGTGCAGCGCATGCGAGAGGCGAATGTGCATGCTTTCCTGGTGGGTGAGGCCTTCATGCGCGCCAAAGAACCAGGCCTGGCGCTGGCGCAGCTGTTTGCCTGATGGTGCAGCAGGGCTTTGAATGGTCTGGCTCTGCGCCGGATCGCTTGAGCGACTGGCCGCCGACACGGTTTGCCCTGGATGCGGTGGCTCAAGGCTGGCGCGAGCCGATACAGCAGTTTTTGGACTCATCCGCAGGGCAGGCCTTGTCGCAGCGCCTGCAGCAAGCCTTGGCGGCGGGCGATGTGATTTACCCGCCTCGCCCCTTTCGTGCGCTGGAGTTGACGGCCTTGGCGGACGTTCGGGTGGTGATTTTGGGGCAGGACCCCTACCATGGCCCCGGCCAGGCCGAAGGCCTGGCTTTTTCCGTGGCGCCAGGCGTGAAGGTGCCACCAAGCCTGCGCAATATGTTCAAGGAACTGCAACGCAGCCTGGGCATGGCAATGCCGGAAGATGGTTCGCTGGTGCGTTGGGCCCGTCAGGGCGTGCTGCTGCTCAATACCAGCTTCACGGTGCGCGAAGGCGAGGCGGCCAGCCATGCGCGCTGGGGGTGGGAGCTGCTCACAGATGCACTGGTGACCCGGGTCGCCGAGCAGGACAAGCCGGTGGTGTTCATGCTTTGGGGGGCTCATGCCCAGGCCAAGCGCCGACTGATCGAGCAGGCATCGCCCCAGGGGCGGCACCTGCTGTTGCAGGCCAATCACCCATCGCCTTTGTCGGCGCTGCGCCCGCCGGCGCCTTTTATCGGATGTGGCCACTTTGCGCAGGCCAACGACTTTCTTCGCTGCAACAGCCAGGCCGTGGTCGCTTGGTGAAAAAGTTTCTGGTCGCTTGTGCCAGGCGCCAAAAAGGTGGCATAATCTGAGGCTCGCTTCCCGGAGGGGTGCCCGAGTGGCTAAAGGGGGCAGACTGTAAATCTGTTGGCTTACGCCTACGCTGGTTCGAATCCAGCCTCCTCCACCAGCGAACCCGGCTTTGCCGGACGACCAGAGCGTTTGGAAAAGGTTTCCGTGCATTGGCTCCCGTGGTTTTCGCGAAACTGCGGTCGATGCGGGAGTAGTTCAATGGTAGAACCTTAGCCTTCCAAGCTAATGACGCGGGTTCGATTCCCGTCTCCCGCTCCAGTTGTCTGGTTGTCATTTGAAAATTTCGCCCTTGTGGCTCAGTGGTAGAGCACTCCCTTGGTAAGGGAGAGGTCGCGGGTCCGATTCCCGCCAAGGGCACCATATCCAGGCGCGCAGTCATTCAGGCTGCGCGCCTGCTGTCTTGAGTTTTGATCCTAACTTTTCGGAGTCGAAGAAATGGCCAAGGAAAAATTTGAACGTACGAAACCGCACGTGAACGTGGGCACGATTGGTCACGTTGACCACGGCAAGACCACGCTGAC
>JBEEOS010000076.1:0-10675 GCA_041191485.1 Pseudomonadota bacterium | reverse complement strand
ACTTGAAAATATTCGACCTGAACCACTGCAGGTCTGCCTAAAATTTCGAGCAACACGGCCACCCGTTTGCTCGACACGCTTTGAACTAAGCCCTCCACATCACCCAAGGCTGTGTGCTTGAGCCGAACCTTTTGGCCTGCCCGGACATCACTGGTTTGCTGCAGGGTGGCCGCATTGCGCTCTTGCTCCAGCTGACGGATCCTTTCAAGCAAGGCATCCGCCACCACCGCTGGCTCAAATCCGAAACGCACCAGCGTGGTCACCCCTCGGGTCGAGCGCACCGTACTCAGGCTCTGCCCGCCAGAGGTCGGCCTGAAAAACAAGTAACGGGGAAACATCGGCTCAAAAACCGAAACAGGTCCCTGCTCGGTTTTTCTGAACTTCTTGTACAACGGCAAGTAAGCCTCAAAGCCCTGCTGCTGCAAATTGAAGCGAGCCACTTCTTCCTGCCGGGGTTTGGCATAAACCAAATACCAAATATCCGTTCGCAGCGACAACACATCAGACATCAAAGCAGCATTCGTCATGTTTTTATAGAATTTGTCACATTCTAAATGACCGCCGCCCGTCCAAAATACAAAAGCCCAGAAATGGGGCTTTTGTCTGCGTCAGCAAATCGTTCAAGCAATCAGGAACGCATTGCGGTCCTTGCCATCAATCCACTTTGGGGCCTTGCCACGACCTGTCCAGGTCTGGCCAGTGGCCGGGTCACGGTATTTGGCAGCCACCTTGCCGCCCGAGGACTTGGCAGCAGATTTGCCAACACGACCGGGAAATACATCCTGAACGGTCAGACCATATTCGGCCACCAGTTCACGCACTTTGGTGACAGCGCCAGCGATTTCGTTTTGACGAGCCTGCTCAATGGCTTTTTCCAGGGCTTCACGCTGAGCGAGCAAATCTTTGTAGGAATTGGTCATGATTCGAGCCTTTCGGATATAAATAATATCCAGAGATTATATGGATATTTTAATGCTGAATATCATTTTCATTCAAATCGGTCGCACAATGGGCCAAGACTTTGTCAATCCTGCGGGCATCCATATCCACCACTTCAAATGACCATTCTTGCCAATATGCAGTTTGTCCAGTGATGGGCAAATCACCGAGTAAATACATGATCAAGCCAGCGACCGTGTTGTAGCGCCCACGGTCTTCATCGGGCAAGGCCTTGATCTGCAAGCGGTTTTTCAGTTCAGACAAAGGCATTTGCCCATCGAGCAACCAACTGCCGTCTGCCCTTTGCGTAGCCCAGCCCTCCAGTTGTTGCGAGGGCTTGAGCTCGCCCGTAATGGCTTCCAGCAAATCTCTAGGCGTTAACAAGCCCTGAATATCTCCATATTCATCCACCACAAACAACATGCGTCCTGACCGATCCTTGAGCTGCTCCAGCAACTCCATGCCCGTCAGGGTTTCGGGGACAAAATGCGCTGGCTCCATATAAGCCTGCAGGGTGAGGCCATCATTCACTGGCACCGCCAGCAAACGGGTGACGCTGACCACGCCGACCACATGCGATAAGCCATCCTTGCATACCGGATACCAGGAGTGCGCCCCGTACTCCACTGTTTCGGTCTGGATTTTCTGCAATGCAGTGGCCACATTGAGGTCGGCATCCAGCCAGACAATATCGGCACGCGCCGTCATCATGGAAGTCAAAGGCCGGTCGTCCAGATGAAACACATTGCGCACCATTTGGTGTTCATGCGCTTCAATTAACCCGGCATCCACCCCCTCCTCTAGGCTGGCGGTGATTTCTTCCTCGGTCACCCGCCGCTGCGCTTTGGTGTCAATGCGCATCAAGCCCAAAACAGCTTGTGTCACCAACGACAACAGTTTCACAAACGGTCCCGCTACCCTTGCCAACCAGGCCATAGGCACCGCCGTCAAGCGCGCCACAGTCTCAGGATAGAGTTGCCCTATTCGCTTGGGCACCAGCTCGCCAAAAATGATGGTTGTAAAGGTGATCAGCGTGACCACAATCGCCGTAGCCAAACCACCGGCCACCCCTGAGCTGACACCCCAGACCTGCAACATCAGTGCAAGCTCACCGCTGAATGCGGCCTCGCCCACAATGCCGTTGAGCATGCCGATGGAGGTGATGCCGACTTGCACTGTGGACAAAAACCGGGTGGGTTCCTGCATCAACCCCAGGGCCGCGGCAGCGCCATGCTCTCCTGCCTCGTGCAATGCCTGCAAGCGGACCTTGTGACTCGAGGCCACGGCCATTTCAGACATGGCGAACACACCGTTGAGCAGTGTCAGAAAAACAATCAGCAATAAATCCATGCGCTTATTGTGCCAAGTTCAGCGTCCAGGCTTTTGCGCCTGGGGGCAATCGACTGCAATACGTTCATGCTGCCCGTTCGCACTCAACTTGAGCAAGCTCAACTGCCCCCCCCAAACACAGCCCGTATCCAACGCCCACACGTGCGCCGTGGCGACCGAGCCCAAGGTGGACCAATGGCCAAACGCCACATCCTCATGTGCTGTTTTCCGTCCAGGCACGTCAAACCAGGGCATGAACCCTGCAGGAGCACTGCCTGCGCTTTCTTTGGTGTCGAACTCCATCTGCCCCAGAGCAGAACAAAAACGCAAGCGCGTCAAGGCATTCACCACCACACGCCAACGCTCCAGCCCTTGCAAACTTTCACACCAGGTGTCAGGCGTGTTGCCATACATCTGTTGCAAGAAGTCCCTCAGTCCCGCGCCACGCAAGACCTGCTGCACCTCTTCGGCCAGCGCCAGCGTCTGCTGCACAGTCCATTGCGGCAGGACTCCGGCATGGACCAACAGCATCCCTTGCACACGCATGGCCAGGGGCCTGCGCTGCAACCATCGCATCAAGTCAGCTGCATCATCGGCCTGGAGCAGCTCATCCAGGGTATCCATCCGGCTGGGACGGCGTACACCTGCATGTACCGCCAAGGTGTGCAGGTCGTGGTTGCCCAACACGGCGTCAGCACTGCCCGACCAGGCCACAAAGCGACGCAACACTGCCAGGGAGTTCGGCCCCCTGTTGACCAGATCGCCCAGCGCGATGAGATGGTCACGACTGGGCGAGAAATCCACAGCTTGCAACAAACGCACCAAGGCTTCGTCACACCCCTGAATGTCCCCCACCAGATAGACTGCCATGCGCACCACTCCTTGTTGCACACATTGTCGCAGCACAGGGTGACAAGGCATGTGGGCATCGACTGCTGCTATAAACCAACTGTGAGCACCACGATCCATCCCCAAAGCGTTCCCGTTGCATATGTCAGCACCGATTTACCCGCCATCGATGCTTCGCAACTCACTGCCCAAGCGCTGCGACAGCGCTTTGCCAGTCAACCGATCTGGCAACCTGAAGTGCGGCAGGAGCCAAGTTACATGCAGCGCCAACCCGCGCAGGCGGCTGTGTTGATCGGACTGACCACACCAGTTCATGCCCCTGGCGAACTGCACGTGCTGCTGACGCAGCGCGGCAAACACCTGTCTACCCACTCCGGTCAAATTGCATTTCCGGGTGGCAAAGTGGACGACAGCGATGCCAACGCACAAGCTGCCGCCCTACGAGAAGCGCATGAAGAAATTGGCCTGGCGCCAGAACGCATACAGGTGATTGGCCAACTGCCCACCTACATCACCGGCAGTGCCTTTTGGGTAGACCCCGTGGTGGCCTTGGTGCAACCCGGTGAACCGCTGGTCCCCAACCCCCACGAAGTGGACGAGGTGTTTGAAGTTCCCCTGAGCTTTTTAATGAACCCGGCAAACCACCGACTGCACCGCATGGAGTTTGAAGGCGTGCTGCGCCAGTGGTACTCCATGCCTTACCTTCAACCCGCCCACCCCCAGGCCGTTGAGCGTTTCATATGGGGCGCGACAGCGGGTATGCTTCGTAACCTGTACCGTTTTTTGCAAGCACCTTGCCACAACAGCTCGACCTGAACCGCGCATGAGTTTCTTCGCTATATTGCTCGCCCTGATCGCCGAACAAATCCGACCCCTATCCCCCAGTCATGCGCTGAGTCAGCTCATGCGGGAGTGGATGCACTGGATGGCCCGCACACTGGACACCGGTAGCCGCCGTCAAGCCTGGCTGGCCTGGTGGTTAACGGTGTTGTTGCCTGCTCTGGCCGCCTGGCTGGTACACAGCGCCCTGCTGTACGCCTTGGGCTGGCTGGCGGCCATGGCCTGGAATGTGGCCCTGCTGTACGTCACCTTGGGCTTTCGCCAATTCAGCCATCATTTCACCGACATTCGCGAAGCCCTGAACATGGGTGACGA
The DNA here is from genome assembly GCA_041191485.1 of Pseudomonadota bacterium. Lineage (GTDB taxonomy): Bacteria > Pseudomonadota > Gammaproteobacteria > Burkholderiales > Burkholderiaceae_C > Limnohabitans_A. The sequence continues at coordinate 6,403 of JBEEOS010000076.1, read as the reverse complement.
GCAAAAAGCCCGCGAATTGCTAGCCGAATGGCAGCACGTGGATGTCGGCCAGATCTCTCGCAGCGAAATCATGCGTCACGTGATTGAACAGTCAGTTCTGGCGGCCCATCGCCACGTGTTTGGCGTGTTCTTCTGGTACAGCGTGCTGGCCGTGGTGGGACTGGGGCCACTGGGCGCCGTCATCTACCGTCTGGCCGCCACCTTGCCCCGCAGCTGGAGCCATGACAATAACACCTTGTTGGACACCTCGCGCCAGGCATGGCGAGTGATCGACTGGTTGCCCGCACGCGCCACTGCACTGGGCTTTGCGATGGTAGGCAATTTCGAAGAAGTCATGGACGGCTGGCGCTTTCACGCCCAGAAGTTCCCGCAAGACAACGACGGTGTTGTTCTGGCCGCCACAGCTGGCGCCATCAATGTTCAACTTGGCGGTGCTGACCTCAACACAGAGGCCGAAGACAAGCAAGACAGCAGCAGCACGCCAGGTCACCAAGTGACGCTGGCAGACTTCGCACAGGTGGTGGGATTGGTCTGGCGCTCGGTAGTGATGTGGCTGGTGCTGCTGGCGCTGCTGAGCATGGCCAACTTGCTGGGCTGAAACCGGCTACCAGCGCTGCTGGCTGAGCTCTTCAAAGAGCTGTGCGTAAATGCGGTGGCGGCGCTCGCTGATGCTGCCGTCCTGGTCCGCCCCCAGATGCGCCAGCACTGCACAGCCGGGCTCATGCAAGTGCGTACAGTTGTAGAACTTGCACTGCCCCAGATAGGCTCGAAAATCCGGCATGCATTGGGCCAGCATGGTCGGCTCAATGTGGTGCAAACCAAACTCCTGAAATCCAGGTGAATCGATCAAAGCGCCGCGCCGCGGCCCCGCATCCAGAGCTGGCACCCAATACCAGCGCGTGCTGGTCGTGGTGTGTTTACCGGAATTGAGCGCTTGCGAAATCTCGCCTGTCTCGGCCTGGGCCTCAGGCACCAGACGGTTGATCAAGGTGCTCTTGCCTGAGCCCGATGGCCCCAGCACCAAGGTGTGATGCCCTGCCAGCGCCTGTACCAATGTGTCGACACCATCATCGGTCACATCTTCAGTGCGCGGTGCCAGTCCCAAACTCAAAACCTGGTAGCCCATGCGCCGATAAGGCGCCAGGCGTTGCCAGGCACGGTCAAATGGCTCTCGCAAATCGCATTTATTGAGCGCAATGATGGGCACAATGTGCTCAGCCTCTGCGGCCACCAAGGCACGCACCAACTGACTTTCGGAAAATTCAGGCTCGGCCGCCAACAAAATCAGCACCCGATCCAGATTCGCCGCAAACAATTTGGATCGGATTTCGTCCTGCCGGTAGAAAAGGTTTCGACGTTCCAGCACACCTTCAATGCTCGCTTCGTCCCCCGTTGCGGCCCAGTGCACTCGGTCACCCACCACCGCCTGGTTTTTCTTGCCACGTGGGTGTGCAATCAAGCGTGTTCCGTCGTCCGTTTCAATCAGACAATGTCGCCCGAAAGCCGCGACCACCAAAGCCTGCCGCAAGCTTGCGGCTGAGCCCTTGTGCTGTGGGGTAGAACGCTTGACCACTGTCGGCCTCAAGCCGCCTGCAAACGAGCCAAGCGCTCGCTGGCAGGCGGATGCGAATAGTAAAACCGCACGTACAACGGATCTGGCGTCAAGGTTGATGCGTTGTCCTGATACAGCTTGAGCAAGGCAGTGCCCAGGTCTTTTGCTGGCACCTGGGATGCGGCATAAGCATCAGCCTCAAACTCCTGCTGGCGCGACCGCCAGGACAGCAAAGGTGAGGCAAAAAACGTCACCAAAGGCACCACCAGCATGAACAGCACCAAGGCCAAGGCGGCGTTGTCACCACTCAGGCTGGGTGACACCCCCAGCCCCGTGTAGAACCAGGTCTGCTGCGCCAGCCAGCCCAGCAGTGCCAAGCCCAGCAAGCTGGTCACCCAGTACGTCACCATCATTTTGACGATATGTTTGTGCTTGAAGTGTCCCAACTCGTGAGCCAGCACCGCCTCCATTTCGGGCGGGGTCAACTGCTTGAGCAACGTGTCAAAAAACACAACCCGTTTGCTCGCCCCAAAACCGGTAAAAAACGCGTTCGAATGTGCCGAACGACGGCTACCGTCCATCACGAAAAAGCCTTTGGCCTTGAAGCCGGAACGCGCCATCAAGGCTTGAACGCGTGCTTTCAAGTTCTCGTCCTCCAAGGGCGAAAACTTGTTGAAAAGCGGCATGATCACATCGGGAGCGATGGCCATCATTATCAGCTGCCATACCACCAGCGTTGCCCAAGCCCACAGCCACCAGAGGCTGCCCCCAGCCTGCATCAACCACAACACCAAGGCCAGCAAAGGCACACCCAGCAGTCCGCCTAACAGGACGCCCTTGGCCAGGTCGCTGAGCCAAAGTGCGGGTGTCATTTTGTTGAAGCCAAAGCGTTGTTCAATTCCGAAAGTCTGCAACCACGACAAAGGCAAGGACAGCACACCGCCAATCAAGGCAAAACACAGCACCAGCGCCACCTGCTGCATCAACCCCGGTGCCACCAGACTTTGCACCAGCGACTGCAAGGCCTGCAAGCCCCCCAGCAGCGTCCAGCCCAGCACCAACAAGCCCTCCAGCAAAATGCTCCACAGCGCCAATCGCGCCTTGGCCAAGGTGTAGTCCGCAGCTTTTTGATGGTCAGCAAGACAAATGGTGGTCGCATACGCCTGCGGCACCTGCGCACGGCGCGCAGCCACATGCCGCACCTGACGGGCATTGAGCCAAAGTTTGAGCACCACATGGAGCACCAGCACCATAGCCAGTAACGCCGTCAAGGACAAGGAAGCATTCATGGCTTGCATTGTAGAAGGCTCACCGCACGCGAGCTTATTCGCAAGCGCCTGGCCGCTGCGCCCTCACTGACTCCCCTGATTCAGCCAGACTTTCGATCCCGTTCACCGACCGCGCTCAGGACAAATCTGTCCGACATTAGTCGACTACTTTTGCGCAACGGATGGATAGGTTGCCGCTGGCACTTGGACCTGCTTTGTCTTGGTTGCTGGCATCTGTTGAAGGATGTAGAGCCAAACAAGCACGAGCCCCATCAGCAATCCCGAAACCATGCCCCAAACAACCTGCCAGAACTGGCGAAGGATGAAATTCATTTTTTACTCCCTGATCCGGTCATGCGCCGGTTTGATTTGGGCAAAACTATAGTCAAAAAAATATGCTTTTTGTTCAGCGACAATGCAGGAATGTCTGCAGTTGTTCTTTCCCCATCTCGCCTTGAACCCGAAACCCTCGCAAAGTCGGACCAGAACCTGGTCTGGATTGATTGCGAAATGACCGGGCTCGACCCCGAAAAGGAACGCTTACTGGAAATCGCGGTGATCGTCACCGGTCCTCTGCTGACGCCCCGTATCGAAGGCCCCGTGCTCGTCATCCACCAAAGCGACGAACTGCTGGGCAAGATGGATGCCTGGAACAAGGGCACCCACGGCAGGAGCGGCCTGATCGACAAAGTCAAAGCCAGCACCATCACTGAAGCTGAGGCCCAGGAGCAAATCCTGGACTTCATCAAGAAATACGTACCGAAAAGTGCATCGCCCTTGTGCGGCAACACCATCAGTCAGGATCGCCGCTTTCTGGTCAAGTTCATGCCCAAGCTCGAAGCATATTTCCATTACCGCAACCTCGATGTCAGCACCCTCAAGGAGCTGTCGCGTCGCTGGAAACCAGAGGTCTATTCAGCCTTCAAAAAGCAGCAGCGACACACGGCGCTGGCCGATGTGCACGAATCCATTGACGAGCTGGAACACTATCGCGAACACTTCATTCGCTTGTGATTCAGGGAAAACCCTGCACGAATTTCCATTCCATGTGATAATCACGACATCGCTGCCCAAAAGCGGTGGCGTTTTTCTTGCATCTCCCCTCATGCCTTGGCCCCTGGACACACGTCCGAAATAGGCCACTCACCCGAAACCGGAACCCGCGTTCCGTGTCCCTGGCGAGCACCGTTTGAAGGTTGATGTCTTTTTCAACCTGACGGTGCCTGCGGCAACCTGCTGCAGTGCCGTGCGAGTGATTTTCATGACTGAACAACTGAACGACCTGCAGGCCGAACTGTCGCCTGCGCAAGACCTTTCCAACCTGACGACCGAAGTGGTCGATTCCAGCGAGCAGCTTCTAGCCGACGAGCCTAACGGCTTTGTGCAGCTGGGCCTGGCCGACGAACTCGTCAAAGCTGTGGCCGATCTGGGCTACACCCAGCCGACCACCGTGCAATCGCGCACCATCCCGCTGGCCCTGCCCGCCGACGATGAAGCGCACCACGGCTACAACGACCTGATGGTCTCCAGCCAGACCGGCAGCGGCAAGACCGCCGCCTTCCTGCTGCCCGTGCTGCACACCCTGATCCAGCAGCAAGCCGCGGCCGAAGCCCAGGCCAAGGCCGAATACGACCAGGCCTGCGCCGACGCCATCGCCCGCGGTGAAGAGCCCCCGAAGCGCGCCCGCCGCAAGGACCCGACCAACCCGCGCAACTTCAAGGCTGCCGTGCCCGGCGCACTGGTGCTGTGCCCCACCCGAGAACTGGCGCAGCAGGTGGCGCACGATGCCATCGAGCTGGTCAAGCACTGCCGTGGTCTGCGCGTGGCCAACGTGGTCGGCGGCATTCCTTACCAGATCCAGATCGCCAAGCTGCAAAACGCCAACCTGGTGGTGGCCACCCCTGGCCGCCTGCTGGACCTGCAGCGCTCGATGCAGATCAAACTCAATGAAGTGCAGTTCCTGGTGGTTGACGAAGCCGACCGCATGCTGGACCTGGGCTTCTCTGACGACCTGGCCGAGATCAACCAGCTCACCGCCCAGCGCCGCCAGACCATGATGTTCAGCGCCACCTTTGCGCCGCGCATCCAGCAGCTGGCCATGCGCGTCATGCACGACGGTGGCTCGGGCGTGCACAAGGTGCAGATCGACAGCCCGCAGGAAAAGCACGCCAACATCAAGCAGGTGCTGTTCTGGGCCGACAACGCCGAACACAAGCGCCAGCTGCTCGACCACTGGCTGCGTGACGCCAGCATCGACCAGGCCATCGTCTTTGCCAGCACCCAGATCGAGTGCGACGGCCTGGCCACCGAACTGCAGCAGGCCGGCTTTGCCGCCGTGGCGCTGCACGGCGCCCTGAGCCAGGGCCTGCGCAACCGCCGCCTGATGGCGCTGCGCAACGGCCAGGTGCAGATCCTGGTGGCCACCGACGTGGCCGCACGCGGCATCGACGTGCCCACCATCACCCACGTCTTCAACTTCGGCCTGCCGATGAAGGCCGAGGACTACACCCACCGCATTGGCCGCACCGGCCGCGCCGGCCGCTCGGGCCTGGCGGTGACCTTTGCCGAAATCCGCGACCGCCGCAAGATCGGCGACATTGAGTTCTACACTAAGCAGCCCTTCAAGGCCGAAGTGATTCCGGGTCTGGAGCCCAAGCAGCGCTTTGACTACCCCGCACGCAAGAGTTTTGGCGGCAAGGGTGGCAAGGGCAGCCGCAGCAATGACCGTGGTGATCGTGGTTTTAGCGGCCAGTCCAAAGGCTGGGGCAACCGAGGCGGTGACCGCTTCGAAGGCCAGGGCCGTGGCGGCGACTTCCGTGGCAATGATTTCCGCAGTGGCGACCGCTTCGATGCCCGCAAGGACGGTGGCCGACAAGACGCTCGCTTTGAACCCCGCTTCGAAACCCGCCACGACCCGCGTTTCGAGCGGGGCCAACCAGGCGGCTGGCAGCAAGACCCGCGCCGTGGCAACGACCGTGGCTTTGGCCGACAGGACAACCGCTTCCAGAACGACCGTCCCCAGGGCGATCGTCCTCAAGGCGACCGTTTCGAGCGCCGCGACGACCGCGCCCCACGCAGCTTCGACAAGCCGCAACACGCCCCGCGTGCCCAGGCTCGCGCAGGCGGCAACGACCGCTTCGACCGCGCCCCACGCGGCCCCAAGCTGGTCGGTGGCGGCTTCAAGCCCCACGCCCCCAAGCGCCGGGGTTGATCCTCCCTAAAAACCACTGGGCGTGAACAGTGCCCATGGCATGAACAAGGGGGATGGGGTGACGACGATTTCTGCGCTTTGGCGCAGCATGAGGAGTTGCCCCATCCCCCTTGTTCATGTCTCCTTAGGGGCAACAAGCGCCCAAAGAAAAACCGCCCGGGTTTGCACCACGGGCGGTTTTCTTTTGTGCTGAATCAGGATTACTGGGCAGCCACAGCAGCTTTGCGCTGGGGCAGCTTTTCCTTGATACGGGCCGACTTGCCGCTGCGCTCGCGCAGGTAGTACAGCTTGGCACGACGCACGTCACCACGACGCTTGACTTCGATGCTGGCGATCAGGGGGCTGTAGGTCTGGAACGTACGTTCCACGCCT
>JBEEOS010000075.1:0-11803 GCA_041191485.1 Pseudomonadota bacterium | reverse complement strand
CAGTTGATTGATGGTTGGCATTGATAAACGTCCCTAAACGTTTGGATTGAACACAAATACTTCTCCGCTCCAAATGCGGAAAAGCCCGCCAGTATAGCGCGCCAGCGGACTTGCCACAAGTGGTGGCCGCACCAGAGGCCCAAATAGATATGGAAAGTAATTCTTTTTATTTGATCCACAAGCGCATTGCGTCCCAGGCCTGGCCCAGAACACCGGCTTGCTCGACGTCTTTCAACGCCACCAGCGGTACATTGAGCAAGGCCTCATCGCCACGCATGACTTTGAGGGTGCCCAGCGCCTGCCCCTTAGTCACTGGCGCCACCAGCGGGTCCGGACGCACCACCTGGGTCTTGATTTGTGCAGCACTTCCTGCGGGTACTGCCACCACCAAGGGCAGGGGCGAACCCAACGCCACCGTGTCCGTCTTTCCCTTCCAGATCTTGGGGACCGCCACGGGCTGAGCCGCATCAAAGAGTTTGACCGCATCAAAAGCGGTATAGCCCCAGTTCAATAACTTCTGGGCTTCATTGGCACGGACGTTCTCACTTTCAGCCCCCAGCACGATGGACAGCAAGCGGCGCGCGCCCACATTGGGAAAGTCGCGCTTGGCCGTAGCCACCAGACAATAACCTGCAGCATCGGTATGACCGGCTTTCAGACCATCGACTGTTGGGTCGCGAAACAACAATAAATTGCGGTTGTTTCCGTTGGCTTCTGGTGTACCGGGATAACGATACTTCTTGATGGCGTAGTAGCCGACTTCGCCAGGAAAGTCACGGATCAGGCGAATGGCCAAAGTGCTCAGATCACGGGCCGTGGTCACGTGCCCCGCTTCGGCCAGTCCTTCCGGGTTTTTGTAGCGGGTGTTTTTCATGCCCATGGCGCTGGCCTGAGCGTTCATCATTTCGACAAAGTGTTCTGCGCTGCCGCCCACGCCTTCGGCCAGGGCCATCGTGGCGTCGTTGCCGGATTGCACGACCATGCCCTTGATCAGATCTTCCACCGGCACCCGCATGGTGGGGTCTATGAACATGCGTGCGCCCGGCATTTTCCAGGCCCGGGCGGACACCGGCAAGGTTTGCTTGAGATCGATTTTTTGCGTCCGCAAGGCGTCAAACACCAGATACGCCGTCATCAGTTTGGTCAATGAAGCAGGCTCCACCGGCATGTCCGGGCCCTTGGCCGCCAGCACTTGGTTGGCCGTGACATCCACCAGAAAATAAGCCCTGGCCGCAATTTCGGGCGGTTTCGGCATTTGGGCGTGCGCGGCCACAGCCAACGTCATCGACCCGAGGATCAACCAGAATTTCATGGTGTTCTTCATCAGCACTTTCATCTTGACTGTCCGGGCGTCTGCAGGACAGACCTCAGGCCCGCACATGGCGCACCACCAAGGACTTGAGCAAAGGCAGTTGCCCGTGGAAGAAATGCTCCACGCCCGGAATCACCGTGACTGGCAAGTGCTGCGGTCTGGCCCAATTGATCACGCTGTCCAGAGGCACCGTGTCGTCTTGCTCACCATGCAGCACCAAGGTGCGTTCGTGCATGGCCTGAGCAACAGGCGCCACCTCAAAACGCGAAGCGGCCGTGCCCACCAGGACGAGTTTGTCGGGCTGACGCTCGCCCAGGGCAACGACCACGTGCGAGGTGACAAAAGCTCCAAACGAGAAACCGGCCAATGCCAAGGCCCCTTGCGGAGCGACTTGTTGCACCACCTCAAGCATGTCCTGGGCTTCTGCGCGACCAGCGTCATGCTCGCCCTGCGAAGCACCCACCCCTCGAAAGTTGAAACGTACCGCACGCCAGCCGCACTGCACAAAAGCCCTCGCCAAGGTTTGAACCACCTTGTTGTGCATGGTGCCGCCAAACAGCGGATGAGGGTGCGCGATCACTGCAGTCCCCAGGGCCAACTCCGGCGGCTCATCGAGCACGGCCTCGATCAGACCCGCCTGCCCGTGCAAATGCAAAGCCTGCGTGTGCGCGTTCATCAGCGGCCAACACTTTCAGGCAATCGCAGGCGCTCTACCACTTCGCCGTGCTGCAAGTGTCGCGCCACAATTTCATCAAGATCGCTCGTGTCCACAAAGGTGTACCAAACGGCTTCCGGATAGACCACCGCCACCGGCCCGCCAGCGCAACGGTCCAGACAGCCCGCCTTGTTCACACGGACCTGCCCCGGCCCGGCCAGGCCTAGATCACGCACCTTTTGCTTGCAATGGTCAAAAGCTTGCTGCGCCTGGTGGTTGGCACAGCAGGCTTCGCCCTCGGCGCGTTGATTCAGACAGAAAAAGATGTGTCGCTTGAAATAGCTAGGGTTTTGCTCTTGGTTCATGACCAAATTCTAGGACCTGCACGCCCAGGCAGCCGCAAGCCCCTGCTCAAGCATGGTCAACCGCAGGCGCGCGCCCCACCGACCACAGCAAATACAGCAGCAAGGCGTACGGCCACAGCCACCCCAGCCATTGGATCAGGCCATGAAAGCGGATAAACCGTCCTTGCTCCCATGTCTGCACCGTCTGCGAGAAATACACATCGGCCGACGCATTGTTGAGCATGCCCAGCTGCCAGACCAGAAAGGTCAATGCCAACACCAAGGCCATACGCGCCGGCACACGCAGCATCAACACGCCCAGCAACAGCGCCATGCCCAGGCCCATGTGCACCTCGGGCGTCAACCACTCCCAAGCGTGCACAGGTCCATAAGTCAACACAGCACTGAGCGCCGACGCGCCCACCCCGATGGCCAGGCCCAACGCCAGGGACCATGCGCGCTGCCAGGTCTGACGCACCACCCCGTAGGCCAGCATGACCGGCAACAAGACACCCAGACCAATGCACAAGACTTCGTTGATTTGCAACAAGGGCTGAAGCTCCACCTCGCGCAACGGCAGCCATTCAAGCCAAGGCGTATCCACGAGCCACTGCGCCAGCGTGTCCTCCAGTCGTTCAAGCACCTGCCCCAGACCAAAGGGCACAGGCACCGGAAACAGCAAGGCCAGCGGCCAGGTGGCCATCAAGGCCAAAGCGCCACTGCTGTGCGGCACAAACCATTGCGCGCGAAATCGGCTCCAGCGCTCGAGCCAGCCCAAAGCCAGCAGCACACGTGCCAACACCGCCCCCAGCAAAGCGCCCAGCACATTGAGCGCAGCATCCAGGTTGGAGGGCACCCGCATGGGCAAAAAACTCTGCAGGGTTTCCATGCTCAGGGACAGCACAGCCGCCAGCACCACCGCCACCCCGACGGCCGACAAGCGTGCGCGCAAACGCAGGCGCGTCAAGGCAAGCAAGAACCCCAAAGGCGCGTAGCCCAGCACATTGGACACCACATCAAACTGTGTCCAGTACTTGGGCAAAGGGGTTGTCAAATAGGCCCAAGGGGCTATGCCCTGATCGCGCCAGCCTTCAAATGGATACAGACTGGCATAGACGATCAACAGGGCGTACATCCACGACAGAGGGCGCGCTGCTGTCGAAGCCATCCGTGCCTCAGAACGGTTTGACCACCACCAAAACGACCGCGAGGAGCATCATGAGGACGGGAGCCTCATTGAACCAGCGAAACCAGATGTGGCTGCGATGCATGGTGCCTGCCTCGAATTTGCGCAGGATGCGGGCACAGGCATGGTGGTAACCCAGCAAGCCCACCACCACCAAAAGTTTGGCATGCATCCAGCCCTGCCCGGGGCCGCGACCTATGCCGTAGTGCAACCACAGCACCAGGCCAAGCGCCAAAGCGGGAATCGCCAAAATCGTCATGAAGCGGTAGAGCTTGCGCGCCATGAGCAGCAAGCGTGCCCGCTCGGCAACCGACTCCGCCGGCACCATGGCCAGATTCACGTAAATACGAGGCAGGTAGAACAGACCAGCAAACCAGCTGGCAATGAACAAAATGTGAAGAGCTTTGATCCAGAGCATGGCAACAGTGTAGCCCCCACCTTGATGACAGACAAAAAAAACCCCCGGCAACTGCCGAGGGTGAGAAGCCTTGTGCTGTTACACATCAAAGCACCCGCTCAGGGAGGAAAAGCGGGGAACAGCAAGCTGTTCAGGTATGGAATTTAACAAATAACAGAAACACCAACAAGCCCACTTCATTGACAAAAACATGATTAGCCTGAAAAACAACAATTTTTGTACCCTCTGGTCCAGCCTTGAGACAGACCGGGGCTTGTCCCCACGAACAGTTGAGGCACAATTTTCAGCATGACCCCATTTGCTCCTTTCCCTTCCAGCCGTCCGCGCCGCCTGCGCCGTGACGATTTCACCCGTAACCTGGTGCGCGAACACCGCGTGACCGCGCACGACCTGATCTACCCGGTGTTCGTGCTCGACGGCCAGAACCAGCGCCAGCAGGTCGGCTCCATGCCTGGCGTGGAGCGCCTGTCGCTGGACCTGCTGCTGCCGGTGGCCGAGGACTGCGTGAAGCTGGGCATCCCGGTCATGGCCCTGTTTCCGGTGATCGACGCCTCGCTCAAGGACCCGACCGGCAAGGAAGCCATGAACCCCGACGGCCTGGTGCCGCGCGTGGTACGCGAACTGAAAAAGCGCTTCCCGGAACTGGGCGTGATGACCGACGTCGCGCTGGACCCCTTCACCAGCCACGGCCAGGATGGCCTGCTGGACGAGACCGGCTACATCCTGAACGACGAGACCACTGCCGTGCTGGTGCAGCAGGCGCTCACCCAAGCCGATGCCGGCGTGGACATCGTCGCGCCCAGCGACATGATGGACGGGCGCATTGGCGCCATCCGCAGCGCGCTCGAAGCGCGCGGCCACATCCACACCCGCATCATGGCCTACAGCGCCAAGTACGCCAGCGCCTTCTACGGCCCTTTCCGCGACGCGGTGGGCTCGGCCGCCAACCTGGGCAAAAGCAACAAGAAGGTCTACCAGATGGACCCGGGCAACACCGACGAGGCCCTCAAGGAAGTGGCCATGGACATCGCCGAAGGCGCTGACATGGTCATGGTCAAGCCCGGCATGCCGTATCTGGACGTGGTGCGCCGCGTGAAAGACGAGTTCCGCGTGCCGACTTTCGCCTACCAGGTGTCGGGTGAGTACGCCATGCTCAAGGCCGCCGCACAAAACGGCTGGCTGGACCACGACGCCGTCATGCTCGAGAGCCTGCTGGCCTTCAAACGCGCCGGTGCCGACGGCGTGCTGACTTACTTTGCGCGCGACGTGGCGCGCATCGTGAACCAGATGCCCTGACGGCCCACGCGATGCGGGTTTTCAATATTTCCAATACCCGTGTTCAGGAGGACAACGGGCTGCCGTCACAGCTGCCCGAACAAGGCTATGTGTGGATCGCCTGCTCGCGCGCGTATTTCGAATCCGAAGTCTCCCGTCTGCAATCTGCGCTGGAACAGCTGACGGGGCATAGCCTGGTGGACCTGCACGTCTCCGACTTGCTTAACGCTCAACTGAGCTCGCACTTTGACTACAGCACCCAGTACGACCTGTTGGTGTTTCGCAGGCTGGCGCCAGGCGAAGCGACGCTCACGCCCGCCGCAGCCCACACGAGGCGTTCAGGTCCGCCTGTTCTTCGGCGCATCGACACCAGCCCTGTGGGCTTAGTCGTGTTTGACCGGGTGTTGCTCAGCGTGCACCCGAACGATTGCGCTGTACGCGACGCTTATGCGGCCCGCCTCACAGCGGCCACGCACCTGGTCGAGCCCGACACGCGCTCCACGGGCGCCCGGGGCATTCCACGCAGTCCGGCTGACATGATGCTGCGTATCGTCAGCCAGATGGTGGACGGCTATCTGGACTTGCGCCGCGACCTCAGTCGCCAGCTTGACCACTGGCAAACCGAACTGCTCAGTCCGCGGACACGCTTTTCACGCTGGGATGCACTGTTGCAGTCGCGCACCGCACTGCATCAACTCGAGACCCTGTGCGACGATCAGCGCACAGCCATCCAGGACTGGATCGAATCCCTGGAGGATTGGAGCGAAGGCGCAGAACTCGGTGCTGCGCGTGATCTGGACCTGCTCAAAATCCGCAGCCGCGACGTGCTCGAACACATTGACCGCGTGGTCCAGCATGTGCGCCGCCTGGAGCACAACACCGAGACCGCTGTGCAAATGCACTTCAACGTCCAAAGCAACCGCACCAACGACATCATGCGCACGCTGACCGCGCTGACGGCCATCTTTCTGCCGCTGAACCTGATTGCTGGGATTTTCGGAATGAACTTCGAATTCATTCCCTGGCTACATCAGGCCGCCGGGTTCTGGTGGACGATCAGCAGCATGGGGCTCATCGCGCTGGCCCTGGCCTTGGTGTTCTGGCGAAAACGCTACCTGGCCCGAACCGAGCAGTAGGAACACCCCCTGCGCACAGAGCGTCCTGAAACAAGAACTCGACTCGGGACCAGAGAACTTCAACCGAGATGCTTGGCAAAGAAAGCCATGCTACGCTCCCGCGCCAATTGGGCAGAGGGCGCATCCCAGGCGCCACGCTGGTCACAGTTGAAACCATGGTGCGCGTTGTAAGTTTGCACCTGCACTTCAGGGTGCGCCTGTGCAAAGGCCTGGATGCCGTCCATGGGAATGTACTTGTCGATCTCGGCAAAGTGCGCCAACACGGGCACCCTGGGTGTTCTCGACACCTCCGCTTCGGTGGTCATGCCGCCGCCGTAATAAGGCACGGCCGCGCTCAAGCCCTTGAGCATGCACGCCGCGCGCCAGGTCAGCAAGCCGCCCCAACAGTAGCCCACGATGCCGACCTTGCCACCCGAAACCTGCGCAGCATGGTCAATGGCGGCCTGAATGTCCTGCAGGACACCAGGCGCGGGCAAGGCCTCGACCGCCGTTTTGAGGCCAAAACCTTCGCCCATGTCGGCCTCGCTGTAACCCAGCTCCACACCAGCTTTGACACGCTGAAAACACGCAGGCGCCACCGCAAGATAGCCTTGAGCGGCATACCCGTCAGCGACGCTGCGTATATGGCTGTTGACACCAAAAATCTCCTGGATGACCACAACAGCCCCACGGGCTTGCCCCATTGGGCGTGCCTCGTAGGCCGCAATGCGTACACCATCCGCAGCTTGCAACTCAATCATTTGACCCATCATGAACTCCTGGTTCAGACCTGGGTCAGGGCGCGCTCGACAAAATCCAGACGATCCTGGCCCCAGAAAATTTCATCGCGAATGACGTAACTGGGCGAGCCAAACACGCCGGCGTCAATCGCCGCTTGCGTGCAGGCATCGTAGTGCGCCTGCACGGCTGCCCCCTCCGACTGTTCCAGCACATTCGCTGGCAGGCCCTGCTCCTGCAACAACTCGGCCAGAACCTGCGCATCGGCAATGTTGCGCTCCTGCGCCCAGCAGGCCGTCAGCACAGCCCCTGCCACCTTCATGGCGGCGTCTGGCCCAAGCGCCAGGTCTGTCGCCACAATCAGGCGCGCCGCCGGATCGCCAGGGACCGGAAAGAATTTGGGCTGCACATTCAAAGGCAAACCCAAATGATCACGAAAACGGGCCAGCTCCGTCAGTCGGTACGCCAGTCTTTGCGGGGCACGCTGTCCCAAAGGCAGACCACCCGAGACAGGAAACACTTTGCCCAGATCCATAGGCCGAATACGCACCACCGAGCCTGTGCGGTGCACCATGTCTGCAAAACGCTGATGGCCCAAATACGTCCAGGGACTTTGGGGGGCGAGGTAATAGTCGACTGTGTGACCCATAGGTATCTCCTTGCTGAGGTTTAATGCGAATCATCCGTTTGTAACGCTTGTTTGCAATTTTTGCCCAGGAGGGGACATGGACAAAGTCCTGTTGGTGACCGGCGGCAGCCGCGGCATCGGCGCTGCGACCTGCAAGCTGGCAGCTCGGCAAGGTTGGGCCGTGGCCGTCAATTACACCGCCAACTCGCTTGCGGCTGATGCTGTGGTGAGCGACATTCGCGCCCAAGGTGGACGCGCCATCTCAGTCAAAGCAGACGTGGCCGACGAAGCACAGGTGCTGCGCATGTTCGAGCACATTGACGCCAAGCTGGGCCACATCACGGGCCTGGTCAACAACGCCGGCGTGGTCGATGTCACGGCGCGCGTACAGGACCAGAGCCTGGAGCGCTGGCGGCGCATGTTCGACATCAACGTCATGGGCAGCATGCTGTGTGCCCGCGAAGCGGTGCGCCGCATGAGCACCACTTTGGGCGGCCAGGGCGGCAGCATTGTCAACGTCTCCAGCGCTGCCGCAAGACTGGGCGCGCCCGGTCAATATGTGGACTACGCGGCAGCCAAAGGCGCCATCGACGCTTTTACCGTCGGTCTGGCCAAGGAAGTCGGGGGCGATGGCATCCGCGTCAATGCTGTGCGCCCAGGCTTGATTGAGACAGACATTCATGCCTCGGGCGGGCTGCCCAACCGAGTCCGCGACTTGCAACACCAGGTGCCCATGGGTCGGGGCGGTACGGCGCAAGAGGTTGCAGAGTTGATTGTCTGGCTCTTGTCCGATGCAGCCAGCTACACCACCATGAGTTTGATCGACGTCTCCGGGGGGCGCTGATCTGGCGGCACAATGCAGGCATGGACTTCAAACCACTTGTCACGCTGCTGGCCATCGTCAACCCTTTGGCCATCGTTCCGTTTTTCATCCACTACACGCAAGGTTTCAGCCGTGTGCAACGCCAGCGCACGGTCTGGATTTCAAGTGGAACTGCTTTTGCAGTGATCGCCGCCAGCGCCTTGCTGGGTCTGCAGATTCTTGAGTTTTTTGGCATCTCACTGGCCAGTTTCCAGGTCGGCGGTGGTTTGCTGCTGATGACCTCTGCGCTGTCCATGATCAACGCCCAACCGGCGGAGGCCCGCGCGAATGCCGAAGAAATTCAAAGCGCAGGCGTCAAGGCTTTCACAGGCGACAGCATTGCCGTTGTGCCCCTGACCATTCCATTGCTCACGGGTCCAGCCACCATGTCCACAGTGGTGATTTATGCCGAACAGGCCAAAACCGCTTTTCAGCTCCTGACCCTGGTGGGTTACGGTGTGGTGGTGGCTGGTGCAACCGCCCTTTGCTTTTCGCTGGCCACACCAATCGCACGCGTACTGGGTCAAACAGGTATCAACGTCATGACGCGTTTGATGGGCCTGATCCTGGCAGCGCTTGCCGTGGAGGTGATGGCCAACGGCCTGCACAAGCTGTTCCCAGCGCTTGCCGGATAAGCTCGCCAGGGCATCAAAGCACAGCAAAGCCCTGCGCTAGTCCCTTGCGCAAGTGCGAGACCAACGCCGACACCGCGCGCGGCACATGCGCTGTGTAGGGTCGAATGGCAAAGATGTGCCGGGCAAAACCGCCATCGACCTGCCAGTCGGGCAAGACCTGCACCAACTGTCCTTTGCGCAAAGCCTCTTGCGCCGAAAAATCAGGCAGCAAGGCGATGCCGGCCCCCGCCAGGGCGGCCTCCCTGAGGGCCTCGCTATTGTTGGCCGCCAGGCTGCCACGCACGGGGATGGCCACAGCCTCCCGCCCGACGCGTCCAGCTTGAGATTGGAAACTCCACACCGGCATGTCCTGTGAGCGTGGGTAGTGCAGACAGTTGTGCTGCTGCACTTCAGCCGGAGCTGCGGGCGCCCCCGCACGGCGCAGATACGCCTTGCTGGCCACCAGGACCGAAGCCGTTTCACACAAGCGCCACGCCACATGGGTGTCTGGCGCACGTTCGGTATGCCGGATGGCCAGATCGAAGCCTTCCGTTGCCAGCGAGCGCAGACGATCAGCCATGTCCAGCTCGATACGCACCTGCGGATGCAATTTCAGAAACTCGGTCAATAAAGGCATGAGCTGCTGACGTGCCAACGCAACAGGTGCGGTGACCCGAACAAGACCACTGGGTTGTTCAGCCAGATCGCGTACCTGTTCAAAGCTCTGGGCAATTTGCTCGAAAGAGGCTCGGGTGTCATCCACCAGTCTTTGTCCCGCTTCGGTCAAACGCACGCTGCGCGTAGTGCGCTGCACCAAGGGCACACGGGCTGCCCGCTCAAGCTCCGCAATGCGCTGGCTCACGGCCGCCTTGCTCACACCCAACCGGGCGGCGGCAGCGGTGTAGCTTCCTTGCTGATCGAGCACGCTGAGCCAATGCAGATGGCTCCAGAGTCCGCTGATTTTTTGAGTATCCATCAGCTTATTGTTCACTATTTTGAACAATCAATTCAAGTGTATTGGCTTGTATCCATCGCAGCGAGTTCCTAGACTGCAGACATTGCACCCACATGCGAGCACCCGCTCGCTCTCACAGGAAGACAGGACATGAGCATTTCGAGCATTGATCATTACATCGGCGGCCGGCGCGCTGCAGGCACCTCGGGCCGTGCCCAGAGCGTGACCAACCCAGCCACCAGCGCTGTCACTGGCAGCGTGGCGCTGGCCAACAGCGCCGAAGTCGGCAAGGCAGTTGCCGCCGCACAGGCCGCGTTCCCCGCTTGGGCCGACACGCCGCCGCTTCGTCGCGCCCGCGTGATGTTCAAGTTCCTCGAACTGCTCAACCAGCACCGCGACACCCTGGCCCACATGATCACCGCCGAACACGCCGCAGCTGCTCAAGGGCGACTACACAGAACAGGTCTCGACCGGCATCGACAACTGGACGATGCGCCAGCCCCTGGGTGTGGTGGCGGGCATCACGCCCTTCAACTTCCCGGTCATGGTGCCCATGTGGATGTTCCCGGTGGCGATTGCCGCGGGCAACACCTTTGTGCTCAAGCCCAGCCCGCTGGATCCTTCCCCCTCGCTGTTCATTGCCGACCTGCTCAAAAAAGCTGGTCTGCCCGACGGCGTGTTCAACGTGGTGCAGGGCGACAAGGAAGCCGTGGACGCGCTGTTGGTGCACCCGGACGTGAAGGCCATCAGCTTCGTCGGCTCCACCCCGATTGCCAACTACATCTACGAGACCGGCGCCCACCACGGCAAGCGGGTGCAGGCTTTGGGCGGCGCGAAGAACCACATGGTGGTGATGCCCGATGCCGACATCGACCAGGCGGTCGACGCGCTGATCGGCGCGGCCTACGGCTCGGCCGGCGAGCGCTGCATGGCGATTTCGGTGGCGGTGCTGGTGGGTGATGTGGCCGACAAGATCATGCCCAAGCTGATCGAGCGCACAAAAGCGCTGAAGGTGCTGGAAGGCGAAAACCTCGCCGCCGAAATGGGCCCGATCGTGACCGATGCAGCACGTAGCCGCATCAAGGGCTATATCGATGCGGGCGTGGCCGAAGGCGCCAAGCTGCTGGTTGATGGCCGCTCGTTCGACGGCAAGGCCGCTGGCCAAGGTTGCGACAACGGCTTCTGGCTCGGCGGCACGCTGTTCGACCATGTGACCACCGACATGAAGATCTACAAGGAAGAGATTTTTGGCCCGGTGTTGTCGTGCGTGCGCGTGCCCGACTTTGCCCAGGCGGTGCAGATCATCAACGACCACGAGTTCGGCAACGGCGTGAGCTGCTTCACCCGCGACGGTAACGTGGCGCGCGAGTTTTCGCGCCGTATCCAGGTGGGCATGGTGGGCATCAATGTGCCGATTCCGGTGCCGATGGCCTGGCACGGCTTTGGCGGCTGGAAGCGTTCGCTGTTTGGCGACATGCACGCCTACGGCGAAGAGGGCGTTCGCTTCTACACCAAGCAAAAATCGGTCATGCAGCGCTGGCCCGAGAGCATTGGCAAGGGTGCTGAGTTTGTGATGCCGACGTCGAAGTGATCTTTGCGTGGCGGTGGCGATGTTCCGCCCCCGGCATGGGGGTGAGTGGCCCGGCCTCATCAGTCGCTGCGCGCCAGCAAATCGGCCAATCCACCCACCCCCACGCCGGG
>JBEEOS010000074.1:0-10938 GCA_041191485.1 Pseudomonadota bacterium | reverse complement strand
TGTGACGCTGCACATTGACAACCTCAAGGGTTTCAATGCGCACCATCAGTGCGAAACCATCTTCAAGGCCTTTGGGCGCACCTTGCGCGCCGCGCTGGAGCTCGATCCGCGTTCAGCGGGTGTGATCCCGTCGACCAAAGGAAGTCTTTGACATGTCCGTGAACCGTGTGGCGGTCGTAGATTACGGCATGGGCAATTTGCGCAGCGTGGCGCAGGCAGTGATGCACGCGGCCTCCAGTGTGGATCACGCTGAAGTGACCGTGACATCTGACCCGCAAGTGGTTCGTGATGCGCACAGAGTGGTGTTGCCAGGGCAGGGCGCCATGCCCGACTGCATGCGCGAGCTGCGCGAGTCCGGGCTGCTGGACGCTGTGCTGGAGGCTGCTGCCAGCAAACCCTTGTTCGGCGTGTGCGTGGGCATGCAGATGCTGCTCGATCACAGCGCCGAGGGCGATACGCCGGGCCTGGGCTTGATCGCGGGCGACGTCATCAAGTTTGACCTCGAAGGCCGGTTGCAACCCGACGGTACGCGCTACAAAGTGCCTCAAATGGGCTGGAACCAGGTCTGGCAAAGCGCGCCGGCACACGCTTTGTGGCATGACATTCCGGATGGCAGCTGGTACTATTTTGTGCACAGCTTCTACGCCAAGGTGAGCGACCCGGCGCACTGCGCTGCGCAAACAGATTACGGTGGCCGTTTTGCGTGTGCGATTGCCAAAGACAACCTGTTTGCCACCCAGTTTCACCCGGAAAAAAGCGCAGACCAAGGCTTAGCCCTGTTTCGCAACTTTCTTCACTGGCAGCCCTGATTGCCGTTTTTTCTTATTCGATTTTCTGATTCGCCATGATTCTGATTCCTGCCATTGACCTCAAAGACGGCCACTGCGTTCGCCTCAAGCAAGGCGATATGGACCAGGCCACCACCTTTGGTGAGGACCCCTCCGCCATGGCCCGCAACTGGCTGGACAAGGGGGCCCGTCGCCTGCATCTGGTGGACCTCAACGGTGCTTTTGCGGGCAAGCCGCAGAACTTCGGTGCCATCAAATCGATCCTGCAGGAAGTCGGGGCCGATATTCCTGTGCAGCTGGGCGGTGGCATTCGCGACCTCGACACGATTGAAAAATACATCGATGCGGGCCTGCAATACGTGATCATCGGCACCGCTGCGGTCAAGAACCCGGGCTTCCTGAAGGACGCCTGCACGGCCTTTGCGGGCCACATCATCGTGGGTCTGGACGCCAAGGACGGCAAAGTGGCAACCGATGGCTGGAGCAAACTGACTGGCCACGAAGTCGTGGACCTGGCCAAGAAGTTTGAAGACTGGGGCGTCGAGTCCATCATCTACACCGACATTGGCCGCGACGGCATGCTCAGCGGCATCAACGTGGATGCGACCGTCAAGCTGGCGCAGTCTCTGTCCATTCCGGTCATCGCCTCGGGCGGTCTGTCCAACATGAACGACATTGAGCAGCTGTGCGCTGTTGAAGGTGAAGGCGTGGAAGGCGTGATTTGCGGTCGGGCCATCTATTCGGGTGATCTGGACTTCGAAGCCGCCCAGCGCCGGGCCGACGAGCTCAACGCTTGATCATGTCCAGCACCGCCACCTGTCGCAAAGTGCAATTTGCGGGCTTGCCCGCCACCGAATTGCAACTGCCTTGCGGCGACCGCGTGGTGGTGGCTGACCATGGCGCGCATGTGCTGTCCTGGGTGGCAGGTGGACGCGAGCGCCTTTACCTGAGTCCCCAAAGCGTCATGAACGGCCAGGCTGCCATTCGCGGCGGTATTCCAGTCTGCTTTCCACAGTTCAACATGCGCGGCGATTTGCCCAAACACGGCTTTGCGCGCAACTTGCCCTGGACCGTCCATCCGCCCAAACTGGAGGCGGACCAGTCCCATTTGGCGCTGAGCCTGAACGACGGCGCGGCCACGCGTCAATGGTGGGACCAGGCCTTTGAAGCACGTTTGCTCATTGAGTTGACCCCCGGCGCCTTGCAGGTCGAGTTGGCGGTGCGCAATACCGACAGCAAACCCCTGGCCTTTACCGGCGCGCTGCACAGCTACTTTGCAGTCAGCGATGTAGCGCAGGCCCGATTGACCGGTTTGGGTGGACATGCCGAGTGGAACGCGGTGACCAACCACCACGGCATCGCTGCACCCGAGCTGCGCTTTGTGGGCGAGTTTGACCGGGTCTACACCGCAGCGCCGCAAGGCTATGAATTGCAGGATGGCCCGCATGTGCTGTCGATCGAGCAGGACATGGACTGGGCCCACACCGTGGTCTGGAACCCCGGCGCTGCCAAGTGCGCGCTGCTCAATGACATGCCTGCTGATGGCTGGCAACACATGCTGTGTGTCGAAGCTGCGCAGGTGTACGAGCCCGTTGTGGTGCCGCCCGGCGACTTCTGGCAGGGCGCGCAACGCCTAAGTATTCATGGCTGAGTCGTTGGAAGTCTTCATCATTGCAGGACCCAATGGGGCCGGTAAAACCACATTTGCACGTGAATTTTTGCCACAAGAAGCTAACTGCAAGGTATTTGTGAATGCCGATCTGATTGCTGCAGGTTTGGCGCCATTTGAACCGGAGGCTGCAGCTTTGCAGGCTGGACGCCTTATGCTCGAACAGCTGGAGCAAGTTTTTCGCAAAAGGCAAAACTTCGCACTGGAAACCACCTTGTCTGGTCGGGGCTATTTGAAGGCCATCGAACGGTGGCGTCGGGCGGGGTATCGTGTGACGCTGATTTTCCTGAAATTGGCCAGTGCACAAGAAGCGAAGGCCAGAGTGCAACAACGGGTTCTGCAGGGTGGGCACGATATCCCTTCTGAGGTGATTGAACGCAGATTCGAATCTGGGTATCGAAATTTTGAAAATCTGTACAAAGCAGCGGTCGATGCTTGGGCCTTATACGACAATTCGGGACTTGAGCCCCTATTGCTTGAATGGAATGAAAAATGAGCCAAATACATTCTTTGCATCAGGCACGCAGTGGTAGCCTTAAAGGCTCAATGGCCGCCATGGTCCGGGCAGCGAAACGTGCTCGCCAAATTGCCGCCCAAACGCAAACGGCCTTGGTTGTTCAGCGCAATGGTGCTCTGGTGTATTTGCATCAGTCGGAGATGTCAACGCTAACGGTCGATCCCGGATCAACTGTCTCCGCACAAAAGGACAACTGATCCATGCTTGCCAAACGCATCATCCCTTGCCTGGACGTGACCGGTGGTCGCGTGGTCAAAGGCGTCAACTTTGTCGAACTGCGCGACGCCGGCGATCCGGTGGAAATTGCAGCCCGCTACAACGAGCAGGGCGCTGATGAACTGACGTTTCTGGACATCACGGCCACCAGCGATGGGCGCGATGTGATCTTGCACATCATTGAAGCCGTGGCCAGCCAGGTCTTCATTCCCCTGACCGTGGGCGGAGGGGTGCGCACGGTGGAAGATGTACGACGCCTGCTCAACGCCGGGGCGGATAAGACCAGTTTCAACTCGGCCGCGATTGCCAATCCGCAAGTCATACGCGAAGCGTCTGCTAAATATGGCGCGCAGTGCATTGTGGTAGCCATCGACGCTAAGCGCCGCACGACCGAAGATGAACAACGCCTGGACGCCAACGGCCAGCCCATGGGGCCTGGCTGGGATGTGTACAGCCATGGCGGTCGCAAAAATGTGGGCCTGGACGCGGTGGCCTGGGCCAAACAAATGGCCGAATACGGCGCAGGCGAAATCCTGCTCACCAG
The DNA here is from genome assembly GCA_041191485.1 of Pseudomonadota bacterium. Classification (GTDB taxonomy): domain Bacteria; phylum Pseudomonadota; class Gammaproteobacteria; order Burkholderiales; family Burkholderiaceae_C; genus Limnohabitans_A. The sequence continues at coordinate 7,204 of JBEEOS010000074.1, read as the reverse complement.
CATGGACCGCGACGGCACCAAGAGCGGTTTTGACCTGCAATTGACCCGCGCCGTGGCAGACGCGGTGAGTGTGCCCGTCATTGCCTCCGGCGGCGTGGGTAACCTTGACCACCTGGCTGATGGCGTGAGCATCGGCGGCGCTGACGCCGTGCTGGCGGCCAGCATCTTCCACTACGGCGAATACACCGTGCAGCAGGCCAAAGAGCGCATGCGCGAGCGTGGCATTGCTGTGCGACTGTGAGGCTACGATGAACTGGCTCGACAACATCAAATGGGACGACAAGGGTCTGGTGCCCGTGATCGCCCAGGAAAACAGCACTGGCGATGTGCTGATGTTCGCCTGGATGAACCGAGAGGCGTTGCAAAAAACAGCCGAACTCCAACGTGCGGTGTATTTCAGCCGCTCACGCAACAAGCTGTGGTTCAAGGGCGAGGAATCGGGGCATGTGCAGCAGGTGCACGATATTCGCCTGGATTGCGACAACGATGTGGTGCTGCTCAAGGTGACTCAACTCGGGCATGAACCGGGCATTGCCTGTCATACCGGTCGACATAGCTGTTTTTTCCAGAGCCTGCAAAATGAACAATGGCAGGCTGTGGACCCGGTCCTCAAGGACCCCGAAACCATTTACAAGTGAACGCCATGACTAACCAGGACATTCTTGACCGTTTGGCCGCTGTGGTGGAAAGCCGCAAGCCCGCCAATGGCGGCGACCCCGAAAAAAGTTATGTGGCCCGCTTGCTGCACAAGGGGCCGGATGCTTTCCTCAAGAAAATTGGCGAGGAAGCCACCGAAACCGTGATGGCCGCCAAGGATGTGGACCACGGCGGCGATGCCACCAAGCTGGTCTATGAAGTGGCTGATTTGTGGTTTCACAGCATGATTGCGCTGGCGCACTACGGTTTGACGCCTGCTGATGTGGTCAATGAGTTGGCTCGCCGCGAAGGCCTGAGTGGCCTGGAAGAAAAAGCCCTGCGCAAGGCGCAAGCACGAGAAGCGTCGGGCGAATAAAGTTGTCAAACCACAGGGAGGTGGCCATGGATGACAGTCTGAACAACGACAGCAACCGCACGATCAGTTGGGTCAGTTACATCCTGCATTTGATTGTGGCGGTCAGCGCCGTGATTCCGGGTGCGCAGGTGAGTCCGGTGCTGTTGGTCGTGGCTTTGGTGATGGATCTGGTCAAAAAAGGCGATGTGCGCCAGCCCTGGCTGGCCAGCCACTTTGACTTCCGCATCCGCACCGTGTTGTGGGCGGCGGTCTTGTATGCCGTCACTTTCCCTTTGTGGTTCCTGTTTTTCTTTCCAGGCTGGCTGGCCTGGTGTGGTATTTCGATCTGGTTTTTGTACCGGATTGTCCTGGGCATGGTGCGTCTGAATGCAGAGCGTTCCATGGCCGAAGTTGATGAAGGCAAGTGAGATGAGCGCAGCAGATCCCAACTGTATTTTCTGCAAGATCGTGGCCGGCAAGATCCCGTCGCGCAAAGTGCATGAAGACGATCACGTGTTCGCTTTTCACGATATTGCGCCTTGGGCGCCGGTGCACTTTCTTGTCATCCCCAAGCTCCACATCCCGTCCATGGCGCATGTGGGCACCGAGCATGGGGGCTTGATGGCGCACATGATGACGCTGGCGCCCAAGCTGGCCATGCAAGAGGGTTGTAACCCTTACCCCGAAGGCGGCTTTCGCATCGTGCTGAACACGGGCACAGAGGGTGGCCAGGAAGTGCATCACCTGCACATGCATGTCATGGGTGGTCCCCGCCCTTGGCTCAAGGGCTGAGCATCGGTTTAAAACGGGGGCAAACCCCATACCGGCGAGGGTGTTCGCTCAAACAAGGGTGAACCCACTTAGAATCAGGGCATTCTTAGGAGAAACACATGGGTTCCTTTTCCATTTGGCACTGGCTGATCGTTCTGTTGATCGTGGTCATGGTGTTTGGCACCAAAAAACTCAAGAACATCGGTTCTGATCTTGGGGGCGCTGTCAAGGGCTTCAAAGACGGCATGAAAGACGGTGCAGCCGACGACAAGCCTGCCGCTCAGGTGGCGTCAGACAAGGCCGCAGAGAAAACGACCATCGACGTCGAAGCCAAGACCAAGTCCTGAAGCCGGGTTGACGCGCTGTGCTTGACCTTGGCTTGTCCAAAATGGCCCTCATCGGCGTGGTTGCGCTGGTGGTGATCGGTCCTGAGAAATTGCCCCGCGTGGCCCGCACGGTGGGTACGCTGCTGGGCAAGGCGCAGCGCTATGTGGCGGATGTCAAGGCCGAGGTCAATCGCTCCATGGATCTGGACGAGCTGCGCAAAATGAAAGACTCCGTGGAGTCTGCGGCGCGCGATGTCGAGCAGTCCGTGCAGACCACCACAGCCGATTTTGAAAAAAACTGGGCCGAGGCCACGGCTGGCCTCAACAGCGATGGTCTGGAGTGGAAAGACCCGGCGCCCGCTTACCAGGCTCCCCGCAAGAACTGGCGCCTTAAGCGCGGTGCCGTGCCCCAGTGGTACAAGGCGCGCAACGGGGTGCGTACGCGCGCCCAGTCCGGCGCGGCCCGTGTGGCGCGTTACCGTCCGCCGGGCTTGCGTGGCTGAAGCTTTGAAACATGTCTGATACCGAATCCAAGCGCGACGAACCGTCGCTGGGCCCCGAGCAGCCTTTTGTGGCGCATCTGGTTGAACTGCGCGACCGGCTCATGCGCGCCATGATCGCCATTGGCGCGGCTGTGGCCATTTTGGCCATCTACCCTGGGCCAGGCCAGTTGTATGACATTCTGGCGCAACCCCTGGTGGCCAACTTACCTACAGGTGCAACGCTGATTGCGACCTCGGTCATCTCGCCTTTCATGGTGCCCCTGAAGATTTTGCTGATGGCGGCCTTCCTGCTGGCCTTGCCGGTGGTGCTCTACCAGGTCTGGGCCTTTGTGGCGCCGGGCTTGTACTCGCATGAAAAACGCCTGGTGGTGCCGCTGGTGGTCTCCAGCACGGTGCTGTTTTTCATTGGGGTAGCGTTTTGCTACTTTTTTGTATTCGGTCAGGTGTTCAAGTTCATCCAGAGCTTTGCGCCTAAAAGTATCACGGCTGCGCCTGATATCGAGGCTTACCTGAGCTTTGTCTTGTCCATGTTCCTGGCTTTTGGCCTGGCGTTTGAAGTGCCTGTGGCTGTGGTGGTTCTGGCACGGCTGGGTATGGTGACGGTTGAAAAACTCAAGGCCTTCCGCGGGTACTTCATTGTGCTGGCTTTTGTAATTGCGGCGATCGTGACGCCGCCGGATGTGGTCTCGCAGCTTTCGCTGGCCATACCGATGTGCATGCTCTATGAGTTGGGGATCTGGGCTGCGCGCTTCTTCATCAATTACAGCAAGGCACCCGAAGAAAACCTGCCGGCGCAAACGCCCTCACAGGACTGAGCGGTGCCCACTTGCTTGCGCCACAATAGGCGCAAGAGGAACACCACATGACGGATGCCCAAACCCTGGGGCGCGCACTCGATGAGCTGCTGCAGCCCGAACGCTTCAAAGACTATGGCCCCAATGGCCTGCAAGTGCAGGGCGATCGGCCTGTGCTCAAGCTGGTCTCTGGCGTGACCGCCAGCCGGGCCTTTATTGAAGCCGCTATTGCCCAGGGCGCCGATGCGCTTTTGGTCCATCATGGCTTGTTCTGGCGCGGTCAGGATGGGCGCATTACCGGGTGGCTGCGTGAGCGTTTGCGCTTGTTGCTGGCGCAGGGGGTGCATTTGTGGGCTTACCACCTGCCCCTGGACGCGCACCCGGAGCTGGGCAACAACGCGCAGCTGGGCGCTCAATTGGGCTTGCAAGCCGATGGTCGTTTCGGTGAGCAGGATCTGGGGTGTGTGGGGGACGCGCCCGCAAAACTTTCCAGTCTGAATGCCTGGCCTGCGCATGTCCAACAGGTTTTGGGCAGGGCGCCTGTGTGCGTGCCCGGCGATGGGCGCGTGGTGCGCCGCGTGGCCTGGTGTACGGGAGGTGCGCAGGGTTATATGGAGGCGGCAGTTGCCGCCGGTGCGGACTTGTACATCACGGGTGAGATTTCCGAGCCGCAAGCGCATCTGGCCCGCGAAACCGGTGTCGCTTTCATGGCCTGCGGTCACCACGCGACCGAGCGCTATGGTGCGCCCGCGGTGGGGCGCGCGGTCGCAGCAAAGCTGGGGCTGGAGCACGTGTTCATTGACATTGATAACCCGGCATGAAACCCGTCTTGATGACCTTGGGCGACCCGTGCGGGATAGGGCCGGAAATCGTCGCCAAGACCTGGGTGCGTGAAGCGGCCTGTGCGCATCAGTGTTGCGTGGTGGGAGACGCAGGCGTCATGGCGCGGGCAGTGCTCTTGTCGGCGGAGACCCGCCACCTGAAGGTGCGTGCCTTGACGGCTCTTGAGCAGTGGTGCCCTGCAGAGCCTGACGAGCTGCAGGTCTGGCAAATCGGCGCGCCCGTCCCGCAATGGCCGTACGGTCAAGTGCATGCGGGTGCTGGCCGCCTGGCAGGTGAAGCAGTGCTGGCAGCCACGCGCGCAGCACTCAAGGGTCTGGCGCGCGGCATCGTGACAGCGCCTTTGCACAAGGAGGCTTTGCATGCCGCAGGTGCGCCGTACGACCAATACCCTGGCCACACCGAATTGCTGCAGGACGAGGCAGCACGCCATGCGGGCGTGCCACGCGCGCAGATGCCAGTGCGCATGATGCTGGCCAACCCGGAATTGCGCACGGTGCTGGTGACGATTCACATGTCCTTGCGCAAAGCGCTTGATGCGATCACGTATGCGGCAGTGCTGGAAACCCTGCGCATTACCCACGAGGCACTGTTACCGATATTGGGCCGCCCACCTCGTATGGCTGTAGCCGGGGTCAATCCGCATGCGGGGGAGGGTGGCTTGTTTGGGGATGAAGAGCAGACTGTGTTGGCGCCAGCCATCGCGCAAACGCAAGCGCAAGGCATGCTGGCCTCAGGCCCTTATGCGCCGGACACTGTGTTCATGCGGGCACGCAATACCACTGACCACCAGGGTGAGTTTGATGTGGTGCTCGCCATGTACCACGACCAGGGCTTGATCCCGGTGAAATACCTGGGCGTGGAGCAGGGCGTGAATGTGACACTGGGCTTGCCTTTGATCCGAACCAGTCCGGACCATGGCACCGCGTTTGACATTGCCGGTCGTGGCCTGGCAGATCCATCAAGCCTGCAGCAGGCGCTGCGCATGGCCTTGCAGCTCGCCGATGCGCGAGAGGCCAGGGCCTGATCAGTTGCGTTGCTTGAGGCTGTCGCGAATCTCGCGCAGCAGTGCAATGTCTTCCGGCGTGGGGGCGGGTTCTTCCGGCGCAGCTTCTGGCTGAGACCGCATGCGGTTGATTTGCCGGATCATGACGAAGATCACGAAAGCCAGAATGACAAAATTCAGGGCAATGCTCAAAAAGTTGCCGAAGGCCAGCACGGCCCCCAGTTTTTTGGCTTCTGCCAGGGGCAGGCTAGGGTCCTGTCCGGCCAGGGGAAGAAAATAATTGCTGAAATCGAGTTTGCCGAACACCAGGCTGACCATGGGCATGATGATGTCGTCCACCATGGAGCCGACGATTTTTCCGAAGGCGCCGCCAATGATCACACCAACGGCCAGGTCGACCACGTTGCCCTTCATTGCGAAGTTTTTGAATTCCTGTACGAATGACATCTAAAGTTCCTCCTTGTTCAATGAAGGGGATCATATCCAATCGCGCACTGACCTGGCGCAAAAAACACCTGGGTTGTAAGAAGGCCGTAGAAGAGTCTCCATTACAATCACGGGTTGACCCTAATCAAAAGACTCATAGAGGATTACCATGAGTGATACCCCAGTCGACAGCAGCAAGCGGACTTGGCTCATTGCCTCCGGATGCGCGGGTGCCGTAGGCGCCGGCTTTGTGGCCACCCCGTTTGTCAGCTCCTTTCAGCCTTCCGAACGTGCCAAGGCGGCGGGTGCCGCCGTTGAAGTGGACATCTCCGCTCTCAAAGAGGGTGAAAAGCTCACCGTCGAATGGCGTGGCAAGCCTGTCTGGATCATGAAGCGCTCGCCTGAGCAGCTGGAATCCCTCAAAAAAGTGGAAGGCCAACTGGCTGACCCCACCTCCAGCCGCACGGCTTACCCCACACCCGAATACGCCAAGAACGGTCACCGCTCCATCAAGCCTGAGGTGATGGTGGCTGTGGGTATCTGTACTCACCTGGGCTGCTCGCCTGGTGACAAGTTTGCAACCGGCCCGCAGCCTTCGCTGCCGGACGACTGGCAAGGCGGCTTCCTCTGTGCTTGCCACGGTTCTACCTTCGATCTGGCAGGCCGCGTGTTCAAGAACAAACCCGCACCGGATAACCTGGAAGTGCCACCGCACATGTACCTGTCCGACACCAAGTTGCTCATTGGTGAAGACAAGAAGGCCTGATGGAGACTGACATGGCTGAATTCAAAGAAATCTCCCCCAACGCCCCCGCTGGCGAAAAGCTCCTCAACTGGGTGGACAACCGCTTCCCGCTGTCCAAGCTCTTCAAAGAGCACATGAGCGAGTACTACGCGCCCAAAAACTTCAACATCTGGTACATCTTCGGCTCGCTGTCGTTGTTGGTGCTGGTGATCCAGATCGTGACCGGTATTTTCCTGGTCATGCACTACAAGCCGGATGCTGCGGTGGCTTTTGCCTCTGTCGAATACATCATGCGTGATGTGCCCTGGGGCTGGCTGATTCGTTACATGCACTCCACTGGCGCTTCAGCGTTTTTTGTGGTGGTGTACCTGCACATGTTCCGTGGCCTGATGTACGGCAGCTACCGCAAGCCACGCGAGTTGGTCTGGATCTTCGGTTGCGCCATCTTCCTGGCGCTGATGGCCGAGGCCTTCATGGGCTACCTGCTGCCTTGGGGGCAGATGTCCTACTGGGGTGCGCAGGTGATCGTGAACCTGTTCTCTGCCATTCCTTTCATTGGTCCTGATCTGGCCTTGCTGATTCGTGGTGATTACGTGGTGGGTGATGCAACGCTTAACCGCTTCTTCAGCTTCCACGTGATTGCTGTGCCTCTGGTTTTGCTGGGCCTGGTGGTGGCGCACATCATTGCGCTGCACGAAGTGGGCTCCAACAACCCCGACGGTGTGGAAATCAAAGGCCCCAACGCCCCCAAGGACGCCAATGGCCATCCTCTGGACGGCGTGCCTTTCCACCCCTACTACTC
>JBEEOS010000073.1:0-10969 GCA_041191485.1 Pseudomonadota bacterium | reverse complement strand
TCCACCGGGAACATGGTCTCGCCGACCTTGCGGGCGATTTCTTGCGGCGTCATCTCATTCCCCCTTGAACTGTGGTGCGCGCTTTTGCAGGAAGGCGTTCACGCCCTCCATGTAGTCGTGCGTCTTACCCAAGGCCGATTGCGTGTCGCGCTCAACGTTCAGGTGCTCGTCGAGCGAGCGGGTGCCTGCACCTTGCAAGAGGTGGCGCGTGGCCACCAGCGCCTTCGTCGGCATGACGGCCAGTTTTTCTGCAAGGGCCACCGCAGCGGCCACCGGGTCTTCAGCCACCTGCCAGATCAGGCCCCACTCCAACGCCTTATCGGCGGTGAGCTTGTCGCCGGTCATGGCCAGGACCATGGCACGGGCCAGGCCCAGGCGCTCGACCAGCAGCCAGCTGCCGCCCGCATCGGGGATCAGGCCGATCTTGCTGAAGGCCTGCACAAAGCTCGCGCCCGGAGCGGCCACCGCGATGTCGCAGGCCATGGCGATCGAAGCACCCGCACCGGCGGCCACGCCGTTCACGGCCACCACCGTGGGCAATTTCAGGGACTGCAGGCGGCGGGTAGTCGGGTTGAATTCCTGGTCGATGACCGGGCCGGGGTCGGCGCGCTCGAGCAGGCCGGGGCCAGGTGTGAAGTCCAGCTCGGACAGGTCCAGCCCGGCGCAAAAGCCGCGGCCGGCGCCCGTGAGCACCAGAGCGCGGATGTGTGGCGCGGCCTCTGCGCGATCGAGCATGGCTCGCAGGCGCTGGTGCATCTCGCGGGTAAAGCTGTTGAGCGCGCCGGGACGGTTGAGCGTCACCAACGCCACAGCACCACGCTCTTCGTAAAGGATAGAAGGACTTGCGGACTCGGTCATGTTGTTTTTGAAGATATCAATCTGGCAAATGTAGCATTTCCCGACCGATCGGTTGGTTAATGTTTTCCCTCATATCCACGGGTGCCCGGGATGACAGCCCTGCGCCAGCGTCTTGGTTATAGTGGAGACTGACTTTCACTACAGGAAACTCCATGAGCTACGAAAACATCGAAGTCCGCGTTGAAGGCGGCAAGGTCGGCATCATCACCCTCAACCGCCCCAAGGCGCTCAACGCCCTCAACGCCCCATTGATGGACGAGTTGGGCGCTGCGCTCAAGGCGTTTGACGCCGACGAAGCCATCGGTTGCATGATCATCACCGGCAGTGAAAAAGCCTTCGCCGCAGGTGCCGACATTGCCGCCATGGCCAAGTACAACTTCCACGAGGTCTACAAGCAGGACTTCATCACCCGCAACTGGGAAACGATTCGCACCATCCGCAAACCCGTCATCGCGGCTGTCGCTGGCTTCGCGCTGGGCGGCGGCTGTGAGCTGGCGATGATGTGCGACTTCATCATCGCCGCCGACAACGCCAAATTCGGTCAGCCCGAAATCAAGATCGGCATCATTCCCGGCGCAGGCGGCACACAGCGCCTGCCACGCGCCATTGGCAAATCCAAGGCCATGGACATGGTGCTGACCGCCCGCATGATGGACGCCTCGGAAGCCGAGCGCTCGGGCCTGGTCAGTCGCGTGGTGCCGCTGGACAAGCTGATGGACGAAGCGCTTGGCGCCGCCCTGGTCATTTGCGGCATGGGTCAGCTGGCCACCATGGCTGCCAAGGAAAGCGTTAACCGCGCCTTTGAAGGCGGCTTGAGCGATGGTGTGATGTTCGAGCGCCGCATCTTCCACGCGCTGTTTGCCACCGCCGACCAGAAAGAAGGCATGGACGCCTTCCTCGCCAAGCGCGCACCGAACTTCATCAACGGCTAACCCCCAGCAGATGTCGCGCTTCGTCACCTTCACGCCCAACCCGGCGCTGGACATCGCCACGTCGGTTGGTCGGCTGGAACACGCGCACAAGTTGCGCTGCGAAGCACCACAGGTGCACCCCGGTGGCGGCGGCATCAATGTGGCCCGCGTCTTGCACCGCCTGGGGGCCGATGTGCAGGCCATCTTTCCTGCCGGCGGACCCACGGGCGAGCGCCTGCGCAAGCTGCTGCAAGCCGAAGCCGTTCCCTGCCTGGCCCACACCATTGCGAGCGATACACGCGAAAGCTTTACGGTGCACGAACGCGCCAGTGAACAGGAGTTTCGCTTCGTGTTGCCGGGCCCGACGCTGACAACGCGAGAGTGGCAGGGCAGCCTGGAGCTGCTGTGCAGCCCCCTGCGCGATGCGCGCTGGTTGATCGCCAGCGGAGGGCTGCCCCCAGGCGTGGACGCAGATGGGCATGCCCAAGCCATCAGACTGGCCAAAGGGCTTGATGTTCGCACCGTGGTTGACACTTCGGGGGCAGCGCTCAAAGCCGCATTGGACGAAGGGGTCTGGCTGGTCAAACCCAGCCTGGGCGAATTGTCTGCATGGGTCGGCCAGGCGCTAGCAAACACCTCCGATCAACTGAAAGCGGCCCGCAGCCTGATCGAACATGGCAAGGCCCACATGGTGGCCCTGACCTTGGGCGAGCAAGGCGCCATGCTGATCACGCACAAGCAATGTCTACGTGCAAACCCCGTGCCCGTCAAGGTTGCGGGCAGCGTGGGGGCGGGTGACAGTTTTTTGGCCGCCTTGGTTTGGGCGCTGGACGAAACCGAAGACCTGCATCAAGCCCTGGCCACAGCCATGGCGGCAGGCGCTTCAGCGGTCATGTCAAGCGGCACCGCGCTGTGCAACAAACAGGAGATTGAGCAACTGCGCCAGCACGTGCACATACAACACGCTTGATCCAAGAAGTGTTCGCGAATCAAGGCCACACGCTGCAAGCCCTCAACCGCACCGAGATCAAATCTCCCGGCCACCAAAGTTTTCGGGATACCGTGCCTTGGCGGCGGCCTCTTCCTTGCTGATTTTCCCTTGTTGCACCAGCTTGGCCAAAGCCTGATCCAGGGTTTGCATCCCTACATTGCTGCCGGTCTGCATGGCTGAATAAAGCTGAGCGATCTTGCTTTCCCGAATCAGGTTGCGCACCGCCGTGCTGCCCACCATGATTTCGTAAGCCGCCACCCGTCCCGGTCCATCTTTTTTCTTGCACAACACCTGCGAGATGACTGCAGTCAATGACTCGGACAGCATGCTGCGCACCACCAGCTTCTCCTCGGCTGGAAACACATCAATGATGCGGTCAATGGCCTTGGCAGCCCCCGATGTATGCAAGGTGGCCAACACCAAATGCCCCGTTTCTGCAGCGGTGATGGCCAGGCGAATGGTCTCCAGATCCCGCATCTCGCCCACCAGAATCACATTGGGGTCTTCGCGCATGGCTGCACGCAAGGCGTTGGAGAAACTCAGCGTCTGGCTGCCCACTTCCCGCTGATTGATCAGGCAGCGGTCAGGCTGGTAGACAAATTCAATCGGGTCTTCAATGGTCAGGACATGTTTGAACTGGGAGCGATTGAGCTCATCGATCATGGCCGCCATCGTGGTGGACTTGCCAGACCCCGTGGGCCCAGTGACCAGCACCAGCCCTCGGGGGCGCAGCGCAAAGTCCGTGAACACATCGGGTGCCTGCAAATCGGACAGGCTGGGAACCTTGCTGGGAATGGCGCGAAAGGCCACCGACATCCCGCGAATTTGATGGTACGCATTGACACGAAAGCGGGAAACCCCAGGCACTTCGTACGAAAAATCAGCCTCCAGTGTTTTCGCAAAGCTTTGGCGCTGAATCTCGTTCATGATGTCATGCATGGCAGATGCAATCTCATCGTGCGAGAGCACCTGATCGGAAGCTGCGCTCAGGCTTCCGTCAATTCGCAAGACGGGCGGCAAGCCTGACGACAAATGCAGGTCCGATGCGCGCTGCTGCACCGCGTGTGTCAACATCTCATTGATCTGCATGCCGCCCTCCCGGTCTTCAGCGCACAACCTGGCGCAAACGCTCGTTTGCAAACTGACTCAATGCGGCGGGCAGGCCCAACTCGATGGCACGTTCGTAGGCCTCGGCTGCACCTTGTTTGTTGCCCTGTGCCTGCAGTGAAATACCGAGACCCACCAGCCAGTTGGACGAATCGGGTTGCTGGCGCAAGGCGATCACATAGTGATCAATGGCGTCCGCGTGTCGGGCCTGTTGCTGCAACGCTGTGGCCAAGAGTGCGTGGTAGGCGGCATCGTTGCCGGCAGCAGGCAGACCACGCTCCAGAGTGGCCACAGCCTGCTCATGCTGACGATTCATCAGCTGTATCTGGGCCAAGGCTGCGTACAGGGAAAACGCCTGTGGCAGCAGTTGCACGCCTTCGCTCAAAACGGCCTGGGCTTGGGGTGTACGCCCATCGGACTGCAAGAGCCGGGCATACATCAGTCGTGCCTGCAGATGTGCCGGCTGATCGACCAATGCCTGTTGAAGGTTCTTTTGAGCTTCCTGCACGCGCCCCTGACGCACCAGGGTCGCAGCCTCACGGTAAGCGTTCTCGGCGCGCTGCCCGGCACTGAGCACACGCGTGACCGAGCCTTGAACCACCGCCTGGGCAGGCATCTCGACAGCTTGCGCACTCTCTTTGGGAGGCTTGGGGACAACTTTTTCTTCAGGCACCACCGTGATCTTTTTCGGGCTCCCGGTGTCCTTGCGGACCAGCACCGTCTTGGCCTCTTGCGGTTGCGGTTGCGGTTGCGGTTGCGGCTGTGACTGCGGCTGCGGCTGCGGCTGCGGCTGTGGCTGTGGCTGTGGCTGCGCAGGCGCAGCCACCACTGTCTCTGCTTTCACAGGCTCTGGCTTCACCGGCTCTGCCTTCACTGGCTCTGGCGTGACAACCGGCTTTTCTTCGGGCGCGACTTCCAACTTGGGGGCCGCAGCCTGCACCACCTCCAATGGCGCAGCGGGCGCAGAAGCCGGTTGTTGCGTGGCATCCCCCATCCACCCGTAAACAGCCAGACCCAAGCCCGCCAGCAGCACCAGGCCGACTAGTCCCCAGGTCAGACCTGAAACACCGGAGCGGCTGCGCGTCATGGCCAGTGACATGCCCGAGGGCGGCGTTGTCGAATGCCCCTGCCGCTTGTCGATGTCCTTGAGCATTTGATTGATCAGGCTCATTGGAAAAATCCTTCTCTTCTCAAAAACCAGACAGCGACAGCGCCAAGCAATACCAACAGCACCATCAGCAAGGCCACACCGAAAGTGGCTGACGGCTGTGTCGAATCAGTGTCGTTGGCCGCCGCGCGGACATCCCAGTAACTGACTTGCTGATGGCCCTTGCCATAAGCACAGAGCAACGCCTTGTGGGCAATGATGTTGACCAGGCGAGGAACGCAACGCGTGCGTTTGCGCAACAGGCGCAGGGCCATCGGCGTGAACAGGCGTGCACCGGCATGCCCTGCCATCGTCAAACGATGCTGGATGTAAAAATCCACTTCATCACTCACCAGCGGCGTGAGTTGGTAGTGGAAGGCAATTCTTTGCTTGAGCTGGCGGATCGAGGGATGGTTGAGCTTGTCTTCAAGCTCGGGCTGGCCAAAGATGATGACCTGCAGCAGCTTGCGCTTTTCGGTCTCCAGATTGGTCAACAAGCGCAGCGACTCCAGTGTCTCAATCGGCATGGCCTGGGCCTCATCCAGACACACCAGTGCGCGCTGCCCGTCCATATGAATGCCCTTGAGGCGTTCATTGATGGCGCGCAGCAACTGATGCTCGGAATCTCCCGCCGCCACCGGCGCCCCCAATTCGCTGGCGATTTCGCGAAACAGGCTGTCCTTGTCAAGATGCGGGTTGGGCACATAAGCCACCTTGAACTCATGGCCCAGCATGCCCAGCACTTTTCGGCACAGCATGGACTTGCCGGTCCCCACTTCGCCCGTGATCTTGATGAAGCCCTCCCCTGTACGGACGGCCACAAGGATGGTGTTGAGCGCCTCATTGGACGCATCCGAGGGAAAGAAAAACTGCGTGTCAGGCGTGATGCTGAAGGGGAACTCCTTCAGGCCAAAGTGTTCAAGATACATACCTTGCCCACCGGCCTCAGCGAGGAGCCACCTTCAACTCATTGAGGCGCGCAGCGGTTTCGGAGATCTGCTCGTTCCAGTCAGCATCGTCCTTGAGCACCGTGGATTTGAGCAAAATGACCAGCTCACGCTTGGTGCTTTGCTGAAGGCCCCAGTTGAAAAAGGCACCGGCGCCCGGCACATCGCGCACACCCGGCACACCCCCTCGCGAATCGGCATTGCGCTCGGTCATCAAACCGCCAATGACGACCACCTGGCCATCGCGCGCTTTGACCACACTGTCTGTCTCGTTCATGCTGTTGACCGCAAAAGGCACCATGGTGGTGCTGCCCGGCAAGGCCACTTTTTCCTTTTCCTCCACGCGATTGACCATGGTGTGGACATGCAAAGTGATGTTGTCATTGGCATCAATTTGAGGTGTCACATCCAGCGCAATGCCCGAGAAAAACGGTTGATAGGTCAGACTTGGATTGACCGTGGTCGAAGTTGCACCCACCGTGGTGGTGCCCCCCACGATATTGGTCACAAAAGGCTCCTCGCTGCCCACCTTGATCACGGCCTTCTGGTTGTTCAGAGTCGAGATACGCGGGCTGGACAGCACATGCACACGTCCTTGCGATTCCAGGAAATTGATCAGTGCAGCGAAATTGGTGGCCTGAAACGCAATGCCCGCCGTGCTGGACAAGGCACCGGGCGGTGAGACACTGGTGCCCAGAAGGCCCGCCAGCGTTGTCGTGGTGGGATTAAGAACATTGCCCCCGTTTTGCCCTGCAGTCGCAGCCGGCTGGTTCACGCCCAAGGCCGCAGTACTGGCGCCGACAGACATGCGGTGCAGCCCATTCTTGAACATGCTCCAGTTCACACCTTGCTGGGAATCCTTGTTCAACTCGACATCAATGATTTTGGATTCAATGATCACCTGGCGTGAAATATTGAGCTGCATGGTCTTGAGGACTCGGTCCACCATGCGCAACTCTGTAGGCATACCCCGCACCAGAATGGTCCCGCTCATGGCGTTGATCGCCAGCGCGCGTCCTTGCGTACAGCCGTCCGCACCGCGCAAGCGCTCATCGGACTGAGGCTCATCGGCCGAACTGACATCCGCGCGTGAAGCATTGGCTTTTGACGTATTCGCCCCCAGACCGCCACCGCCCGACTTTTGCGCCGCCACTTTGGGAATGCTGCAACCGAGCATGGTGCGCAAGGCGTCTTCCACTTCGGTCCAGATATCGGACTTGACCGATGTGCTCAGGCCACTGGCCTGGACGGAGCCATAGCTCGAAGAGCTGGTGCTCGAAGAACCCACCGTTGAGCTGGAGCTTTGCCCCACCGAGGCGCCACCAATGACCTGGATATCACTCACCCCACGGCGTTGGCCGAGGATGTAGTTCACGTAGTACAAGCGGGTCTGCAGTTCAGCCGGCTGCACCAGGATGCGCTGGTTTTCAACCGTGTAGTCGTACCCATAGACATCACGCAACGCGTCCAGTGCTTCGAACAAAGTGATGTTCTTGAGATTGAAGGACACACGCTTGCTGGCATCCGCGGCCCCGGCCGCACCGGCTTTGGCTTCAGCGGGCTTGAGCATGATGCTGTAGGACGTGCCTTCCACCAGACCTGCCAGCACCTGGCCAATCGGCGCCTCCGTCACGATCAGGTCAAACCTGGCGCCCGAGGCCCCACGATTCGATGGGGCTGTGGCCCCCATCTCTGTACGCATCGGCGATTGCACCAAGGCATCCAGCACATTGGCAGGAACCGCTTCAGGGATGGCCCTGGAAGCCGATCGCGCCGCAACACGATCCATCTCGCCGAGAATTTTTTCCTGTGTTGAAAGATCGGCTTTCGGGTAAGTCGAAGAACAACCAGCCAACACCATGGGCGCAATCAATGCGAGGACATTCCATTTCATGCACAACTCCTTAAGGGTTTGTATTTTTGGGGGTGGTCCCCGTCGCAGGACGGGACACGATCTTTTTCACAACGGCTGGATACACCGATACCTTACGCACAGCATCGCCATCGCTCAAGAGCACGCCACGGTCCGTGATGTTGACCAGGCGCCACTGATCCATGTACTGACCACGCTTGAGCACATGCCCATCAATGACAGCAAATTGACGATCCCGCCCCACGATCAAAACCTGCACCACCGGCTCACGCGCGCCAGACGCCATCTCTGAAGACAAGGCCGCGCCTGCCCTGTATTGGGCAGGCGGCAGCATGGGGTCGCGAAGGTCCGACTGCCCCCACACTGGCGACAAGGGGATGAGCCCCCCTGTCAACAGCAAAACGTATTTCAACAGGCCAAACATGTGCTGCTCTCTCAGGGGTTGGTTTGTGTGCTCAACAAAAACACCACCACACGCAGGGTGTTGAGTGGATAGGTTTCTGCCGTCAATACAGCATCTGACCACAAGAGGGTTGGATGCGCCTCCTCCAGCTTCTCCAGATAAGCCATCAGGTCCAGGTATCGGCCACGCACTGTCAGTTCAATGCCGTGCTTGTACAAAGGGCCCGCCTTGTTGGCCGCAACTGCGGCAGCGGCCGCAGGTTTTTGCGGTATGGACAGCCCCTGGACACTCTTGACCGGCAAGGTCTTCACACTCACCATGTCCACTTGCGCCGAGGTTTGTGCATCCACAATGTCGCCAATCAGCGCCTTGATGGCAGGCGCCTGATCGGAGACCCCTGCAACCATTTGATCCAGCGCCTTGACTTGCGCCTTGAGCTGCGCGAATTCTCGGGCTTTCTGATCCATCTCTTCAGACCGCGTCTTCTGGACCGCTGCAATTTGCGCAGACAAAAGAACCACCTGGGCCTGCGCTGTCCGCTGAGACGCCTCCAGGGCCTTTTCACGCATCACTTGCGATGAAAACACTACGGTGTCAAACAAGAAGTACAGCGCAGTGATCACCACGCCCACCACCAGCAACTGTTCGCGCTGCGTCAATCGCTGGAACTTTTCACGGGCATCGGTCAAGACAGAAGATGGCGACATAAGAATGATTTCAGTAAATCTTGAATTTCAGGACGCCTGCGGCAGCCGTATTCGCAGCGGCTGCATCTTGAGCATCTTGCGCCATTTCCATGTATGAAAACTGCACACCCATGGACTTGAAGCTTTGATTGAGCTGATCGGCATAGTGCATCACTGCATCCGGGTCGAGCGCATTGCCCTCGATGCCCATCGACTGCCCGCCCTTGACCATTTCCACACGACGCAGCCACAGGCCGTCTTCATGGGTTTGCGCCAGGGCTTGCAGCACCCAGGCATAGCCTTGCGGCGTACCCAATTCACCTTTTTGCAGCAACTGCAGCCACCCACGCCTGGCATCGAGCTGCGTGCGCAGCGCCGCTATCTGCGCATTGATGACCTCAAGGTCCTGCAGGCCCGCTTCACGACGCTCGCGCTCCAAGGTGACCTTGAGATCAACAATGGACTGCTCCGTGCGCGCCTGCGCCTGGCGCAAACGGTTGAGATGCATCTCGCCATTGACCGTCCACGCAAGCAAGGCCACCAGCACCAGCAACACCCCCCGGGGGGCATACCAGGCAAAGCCCTTCCTGGTCCCGTGCTTGGTCAGCAAATTAATGTGTTGAACCACGACATCACTCCTGGGCATCGATGCGCAAGGCGGCGCCTAACGCATTGAAGAATTTCGCCTGCACCTGCGCCTGCACCAGGCCAGAGTCGGCCGGGAAATCGAACACCGAACCCAAGTCCAGAGACTTCACCTCCATGCCCAATTGAGGCTGAAGCAGCGCCGCCAGATCCAGACCGAATGTGGTGGGCGCCACATGCAGCGCCTCCAGATTGAGCGATGGGTAATTGCGACGCACGAAATCCAGCGAGCGGTGGATTTCCAGCGCCAGGCGCGCCACCGCGGCCTGCAACTGGTCCTGCGACTGGGGCCCGGTTTTGTCTGCGAAGGTCTCCCCAATGAAGCGAACCAGGTACACCTCGCGCTTGAACGTCACCGTCAACTGCACCCCATCCGAATTCGCATGAATCAGGCATGTGGCGGCCCCATCGCTCTCCAGCAAAAACGATATGTTGCGTTGCGCCGATTCGCGAATATCCACCGCGTCCAGTCGAATCCGCGCCTGCTCAAACAAGGCGGCGCAAGCTTGCACATGTTCTGTTTTTGCAACAGCCGTGTACAACTGCGGCACGCGACCGCCCATGGACTGCTGCACCGGGATTTCCAGCCAACCCAAGGACGCATCGGCAATGGGGTAGTCAATCAGGGAGCTGACCACCAGACGCAAGCTGCTTTGCATCTCGTCGGAGCGCACTGCGGGCTTGTCCACCATGAAGATCTGGTACTGCTGGCGCCCCAGCAAAGCCACGGTGGCAAATTTGTTGAGCATCACCGCGCGGCCCAGCTGTGCCAGCACCGAACCGTCCACCACGGTCTGCCCCTCAAAGGCATCGTACGCAAGCACCAGTGGTTTTTCACCTTTGCGCCCTGGCATTTGAACGCTCACGCCAAACACGCCCCCCTGCAAATCCACGGCCGACCACCCAACCGGCCGTCGGGTCCACAAAGACTGGAATGAAGTGTTCATTGGTCGCAAAAAAGTAGATCAGGGTTCAGTCTAGGATCATTCTTGGTAAATTTACAAATATATTTAACACATAAAATTTGGAAACATCCCGGTTCTTGACATTGGTCAACAAATTTAAGTGTTTATCACTTTTATTGGTGGACGTTTCATATTACTCGGTTTACATTGAGGGTTCCTGTTGTTTTTTATATGGAGTGACCCCATGAATATCCGAGCCCAAACCCGCACCTTGGCACAAGCCGGTTTCACCCTGATCGAACTGATCGTCGTGATCGTGATCATTGGTATTTTGGCTGCCGTGGCCATTCCCAAATTCCAGGACCTCACCACTGCTGCGCAGCAAAGCACCGTCAACGCCCTGGCCGCTGAAATGGGAACTGCCGGCGCCCTGGCGTATGCCAAGAACAAGGTTGACAACACCGCCATGCCAGCTGACTGTGCAGCGCTCAACGGC
>JBEEOS010000072.1:0-11298 GCA_041191485.1 Pseudomonadota bacterium | reverse complement strand
GAGTGGCATTGACGCCATCATGGGCGGCCACACGCACGACGGCATGCCCGTGGCCACGCTGGTGTCCAACAAGGGCGGCAAGACCATCGTCACCAACGCCGGCTCCAACGGCAAGTTCCTGGGCGTGCTGGACTTCCAGGTCAAGGACAAGAAAGTCTCCGATTTCCGCTACAAGCTGCTGCCCGTGTTCTCCAACATGCTGCCGGCCGACCAGGAAATGGATGCCCTGATCACCAAGATCCGCGCACCTTACGAGAAGCAACTCAACGAAGTTCTGGGTGTGTCCGAAGAACGGCACGGGCGACCAGTTGCTGGTCGATGCGCTGATGGATGTGCAAGGCGCTGATTTGGCCTTCTCGCCAGGCTTCCGCTGGGGCACCACGCTGCTGCCGGGCCAGGAAATCACCCGCGAGTGGCTGTTGGACATGACCGCTACCACCTACTCGTACGCCACTGTGACCGAGATGACGGGCGAGACCATCAAGACCGTGATGGAAGATGTGTGCGATAACCTGTTCAATGCTGACCCTTACTACCAGCAAGGTGGCGACATGGTGCGGGTGGGTGGCATGAGCTACGCCGTCGATCCTACCGCCAAGATGGGCAGCCGTATCAGCGACATGCGCCTGGGTGGCAAGCTCATCGATGCCAGCAAGAAATACAAGGTGGCCGGTTGGGCGCCTGTGGCCGAAGAGGCCCGCAACGCTGGCAACAAGATGGTGTGGGAGCTGGTGGAGCAGTGGCTCAAGGCTCAACAGGGTGGCAAAGTGGGTGCACGCAAACTCAATGCGCCCAAGGTCACCGGTGTGGTGCCTAACCCCGGTTACGTGGTTTAAGCCGATACACCCTCATCAGAGCCAGACATGAACCACACCCGCGGATCCGCTCAGCGCAGTCGCAGGCTGTTTTTGGGGGCGACCGCAGGGCTGGCGACCACCGCCGCCCTGTGGCCCGAGGCGCGT
The DNA here is from genome assembly GCA_041191485.1 of Pseudomonadota bacterium. Taxonomy (GTDB): domain Bacteria; phylum Pseudomonadota; class Gammaproteobacteria; order Burkholderiales; family Burkholderiaceae_C; genus Limnohabitans_A. Next base: position 10,336 of record JBEEOS010000072.1, on the reverse strand, counting down.
TTGCTGGCCGAGCAGGCCCATGACTTTGTCGTGGGCCCGCCCATGCCCGATATCGCGCCCCGGCAGATCTCCAAGCATGTGTGGATCGTGTTTGCGCCTGATGGTTTCCCCACGCCAGAGAACAAGGGCATGATGTCCAACGTCACCTTTGTGGTGACGTCCAAGGGTGTGGTTATTCTGGACTCAGGCAGCTCTTTGCAGATTGGCCAGATGGTCATCCGCCAAATTCGCAAAGTGACCAACCAACCCGTCGTGGCGGTTTTCAACTCGCATTTCCATGGCGACCATTGGCTGGGTAACCACGCTTTTGTGGAAGCCTATGGCAAGGACCTGCCGATTTACGCTTTGCCGCAAACCCGCGACATGATCGCAGGGGTCGATGGCAGTATGTGGCGCTCGATGATGGAGCGCTGGACCAACCAGTCCACCAGCGGTACCCAAGTGTTCGCCCCCAACAAAACGGTGATGCATGGCCAGGAGCTCAAGTTTGGCGACGTGACGCTCAAAATGCACTTCTATGGCAAGTCCCACACCGATGCGGATTTGTCGGTGCAGGTGGTGGAAGACAAAGTTACCCACGTGGGCGACATTGCCATGGCCAACCGCATTGCCAACATGGACGATGGCTCCTACCCGGGCACCTTCAGGTACTACAAGGCCTTGGCCAGTGCCGCTGGCGAGCAGCTGTGGACGCCTGGCCATGGTCAGCCGGGCAAGGACATTCTGCAGACCTATGGCCAATTCCTCTCAGGCATCTGGGAGCCTTGTCTGAAGGCGGTGGAAGACGGCAAGTCCGAAACTGAGGCCAAAGCCATGGTGCTGGCTGACCTGCGTGTGGCCAGCAGAGCCAAAACTATGCAGGGCTACGACAGCAATATTGGCAAATACATCAGCCTAGCCTACCTCGAAGCGGAAAAATTGGCTTTTTAAGCACTTGTTTCATATGCCGTTGACACAGTCCGTCTATATTGGCGGGCCATGAACAAAAGACAATTCCTCGCGACATCCGTAGCCGCTTTGCTGGCGACGCGGGTCGCAGCTCAAAACCAGGTCTGGACGCCTGCAGAAAAATGGGCTCGCCTCGTGATTGTGGGTGGCGCAGAAGATCGGGTGCAGGACCGGGTGATCCTGCGCAAATTCATTCAATACGCTGGTGGCCCGTTATCACGTATTCGTCTCATCACAGCTGCCAGCGGCGTGCCAGATGTGGTGGCCGCCAGCTATGCACAGGCCTTTGGCAGCCTGGGTGTGCAGGACTTTGCAGTCTTGCCATTGAACAGCCGCGAAGACGCCTTCAAGCCGCAAGTGAGTGCGGATATTTTGCAAGCTGATGGCATTTTTATGAGTGGCGGCGACCAGTCGCGGCTCATGCAGACGGTGTTTGACACGCCAGTGATGGAAGCCATGCACAAGGCCTTTCATTTCAACAACTGTTGCATAGGCGGGACCAGTGCGGGCGCAGCGGTCATGTCGCGTCACATGATTGCGCAGGGGGCCGCGGTGCTGCGGCCGCGCAAAGACATTGTCGAGACCGATATCGGTCTGGGCTTCTTGCCATCAGCCGTGGTGGATCAACACTTTTCGGAACGCCGTCGTTTGCCACGATTGTTGTCCACCCTGGCGGGGCGCCCGGACTTGCTGGGAGTGGGCATTGATGAAGACACCGCCTTGGTGGTCGAGCGTGCGCGCGCGATCGAGGTGTTCGGCAAAGGCACGGTCACGTTGGTGGACATGAGGCAGGCGCAAACCAATGCGCGTGATGTTGATGAGGAAGCCCAGATGGAGATGCTGGGGGTTCAGCTGCACACCTTGCCCGCCGGGCACCGTTACAGCGCTGTGCGCACTGCCCCTAAAAACTGGCCCGCGGGCTTGCAGCGCGCCATAGAGCTACTGGTCAAGCCGGGGCCGGTTTACCTGTGAAGCCAGAACCGCACAGGCCTTAAAGCCAGTCGGTCAGCTGCGCGACGTCCTCCGGGAACATCTGGCCTTTTTCGGCTTGCAGCACTTTGCCCTTGCTGTCGATCACGATGGTGATGGGTAAGCCGCGTGGTTTGGGAAACTGTTGGTGCAGGTGCGGGCTGACCCAGGCCACCGGGAAGGTGTAGCCCTTGCGCTGCAAGTAGGCTTTGGCGTCTTCAGGTTTTTTGTCAACCGACAAGGTCAGCAGTTGCAGCCCTTTGCTGCGTGCGTGGTTCCAGAGCTTTTGCATCTCAGGGCTTTGTTGTGCGCAGAAAGGGCAGGTGCTCGCCCACCAGTAAAGCACCGTAACCTTGGCTTTGGCGGCAATCGGGTCGTAGGACTGTCCATCGAGCAGGGACAAATTTGGGACACGCAAACTGCTGCCGACCTCTGGTAAAGCGGGGGCTTTGGCTTCCCGCGCAGCCACCGATTCGACCGGTGCCACGCTTTGCGCCTTGGCCAGACCCGTTGCGCCCAGCAGCACACCAGCCAACCAGTTACGGCGTGAAAGGGGAGAGGGTGTGCGTGCCATGCCAGAACTCCGTTTTTGTTTGCTGAGCATGTTATCAAAGGGTGGACATTTTTGCCGGTATCGCAGAAGATGCCGGGCCATGAAGTTAACGCCCAAAACTGCCGCAAAGGCAGCGCACACCGCAAGGTGGCTCGCAACGATGGCCTGTGTGGCTTTCCTGGCCGGATGCGCCAGCGAGTCGCGCGTGAAGGTGGTCAATCTGGATCAGCGTCACCAGATGTACAAAACCGAGGGTTGCCAACAAGCCATCACCAATGCCAAGGTCTATGACGACATGAAGCTGGCCCGCATCGTAGCCAGCCCTGTCGCGATTTTGTTGTCCGGCGGCACCTTGTTGTTACCCGTGCTGGCCACGAATGCCGGTCTGGAGACGCTGGACCACATGGAGGCTTCGAGTATTTCCGTCTCGTGTGGTGGACCCGAAACACCCACAGAAGACATGGCCATGGAGGTGCTCAAGGGCGCAGCGATTGGCTTGACGACAAGCACGCTGAATGTGGGTGGTGTAGCCGGTGCTGCCAGCAAGTGACAGCTGATACAGAGAGGTGGTGCCTCCGACAGGCGTCAGCATACGAATTTGATTTAATTAAGTCTTTGAAAATCAACATCTTACTGATGTTTTGAAGCTCGATTGTCCCCCAAGAGTATGTTTTTGTCACCTGGTATGACCCCTGAAGAGTAGCCTAACCTGCTCTTTACTACGACTACAGGGGGAGGGGGGAGGGTCGGCTATCAGAGTTGCTTAAGCAGTTGCCTGCTCTGCCCACAAAAAGAAAATATCAGAAAGCTCAATTTGACGATCCATGCTTGGTGGTTGGCGTCATACAAAAACACAGTAAACGAGACTGTGCGTCTGTCATTGAAGCTTCCCGGCCAAGAAAAAGATAGATCTTAGGAGTCTCGACTACTTCGAGAGTTTGTTCACTAGATCGCAGGGGTCTAGCTTTACAGCAGCACAGATGTCCAGCACTTCTATGAAATCCATCTTCCTCTCGCCGCTTTCGATTTTTGCAATGTGAGACTGAGGTTTGGAGAGGATTTCAGCAACATCAACTTGGCGCAGACCAGCAGACAACCGAGCCGTCCTAAGCAGCTCCCTAAGTCTTTTTTGTCTGTTTCTGACCAATTGCATTCGAACATGCTGAATCCTGTATAGGAATATCCCAAATTGGGATAATATCTGTAATGACTTTCGAGGAGAAGCTATGAAGCGAACTTGGATCTTGGGACTGACTATCGTTTTGACCGGCTGTGCTGTGCCAAATTGGCAGCACCCTACTAATTCGGAATATGACTTCAACAGGGATAAGGCCTTGTGCTCCATGGCTTCACAACAAGCAAACCCTTCAAGCGCATCACCTTATGACCCAACGCTGACCGCTGCACAGCAAGCGCAGTTGGGTTACTACAACGCTGGCGCAAACATCGGCCGTGGATTCGCTGTACAGAACTACTTTGAGAACTGTATGACTGCAAGGGGTTACTACAAGGTCAAATGAAGGGAAAACAAGTTTTGAATACTAAAAAACTATATTCCATCTTGCTAGGTCTTGCCTGCTCATTTGGTGTGAGTGCGCAAACGGATAACTGTGCCATTCCCGGCTGGCCAGGTTGCAGCGCACAGGACTTCAATCGCGCCATGCAAGAGCAGCAGATGAGAAATTTAATGGAAGAGCAAGTCAGGCAACAGCGTAGATCAAATCAGCTGATTCAAGAGCAAAACAGATTGATTGAACAACAAATGCTGATACCTCAGCAGGTGTTACCGAACTATGAACAGCTGAGAATGCAGCGTTGTTTGACAATGCCACTTGGCACACCAGGTTGTTGATACTAGTCTTCCCTCGTTGCATCTGTTACTTGCTTGGCAGGACGAAAAAAAAAGCCTAAGCTAGTTACAAAGTAGATGACGCGAAAGTGGACGATGGCACGCTGCAAGCATTGCAAATCAACGTATACAGCGGTTCGCAAGGGGCATATTTTCTGCACAGAAACATGCAGAAAATTAAGCCATAAATCTAAATTAAAAGCCAAAAGTGACCGGAAAAAGGCTAGACGAATAGCCTCAAAATTAAGCAAATTATCGGCATGTTCGTTTGGCAAATACCTGCTCAAGGAAGTAAGAAGGGCAGGCACAGTCGAGATCCTGCAAGGCCATACAGCGCAGTCATTGAATGAGCTACTTGCCCTCCGTCGGAAATGCACTACAGCAAGTGGTTACAAAAATGGGGAGCCATTAGGCACCTATGAACTTAGTCATGTATGGCCAGTAGTCTCACCTCAGTATCTGGGTCTGCTCAGGGCAGAAAATCTTGTAATTGCACCTAGAGAATTCAACCGTAAGCATGGCACAAAACATCCAGCAACAGGCTATGAGGGCAGGCGTATAGCTAGAAGCTCACTTCAGCCCTCAATGCTGGTGACAGACACACATGACAGTGCGAGCTTGCTAAAACTAATTCGTTCGTACCTTGGCACAGAATTTGATCGCTGGCTCTCAGGATTTGTCATTTCGCTGACACAGAGGGACAAACTCATCAAGGATTTAACGAAGGCAGGACTTCCAAAAAAGCGCCTTGAAGGACTAAATCTCCATGCACTCCGGTCATTGGCCGAGCAAGAAGAAGTAGCGTTTTTTGAACTAGATAAGAATGCAGAGGAGACGAGGGAGGTCCTGCATGGAGAGTTGCTCCGGCTAGGACTTAAAGGAGAAATTTCTGAAGCATTCGAGCGATTGAATGATTGTGATGATTTCTTTGGAGGCAGTGCCTACACCTTCAACGGTACTGATGAGGACATGAGCGAATTTGAGTGCGCTCTAATCGAGCAGGCGCTACTTTGTCTTCATGGGCAGTCATACGAGACAAGAATACTTGGGCGGCCATTACAAGAGTACTTCAACAAGAGAGCATACACACATAGCGAAGTTCAATCGTCACCTTCCGGTTTTGATGACGATGACATACTTTGAGACGCCACTTTTATAGGCTGCCTCTCCACCCTACACACTCGGCAGAATTTTCGCGTAAGCCTTGGTCATGAAGTCGATCTTTTTCTGTGTGACAGTAGTGAATCCATAGTTTTTCATCATGCTTTGCTGGCTCCAGCCCATTAGCTCATCAATGAGATTCCCGGGACAGTCTGTTTCGACAAGTAGCTGCTTGAATCCGTGTCTAAGGCCGTGAATGGTGAAGCCCTTGTTTTCGGTGTCGATCCTGTTTAGGTACTTCAAACAGTTAGCAGAAGCAGAGTTGGATGAGGATGGGCGATCATTTGATCTGAAGAATCTTTCGAGCCATATTGCTAGCTCTGGTAACACTGGTATTGGTCGCTTACTGTTTGCTGTTTTTAAGTTAGCTCTGCGTTCATTGGGTCTCAACCAAAGCACTTTTCGCTGCCTGTCGAAGTCTGCACTTACGAGATGGTTTATTTCACTTAGTCTGGCACCGGTTAAGGTAGCGATTGCTAGGAGTGGCGGTGCGTAGCTGCTGCTCCTCTCGTTGTGTAGCTTCTCAACATAGGCCAAGAGGGTGCGCATCTCCACTGCTGAAAAGGTGTAGCGGACTTCAGTGTCTGAGCCAAGTCCATGAATGGGTTGCCTTTCAAATGGATTTCTTGTCTGAATTTCAAGTGCATTTGCTACCTGAGCCCAAATTGCCCGCAGGTTTGCTATCTCACGCTGAACAGTTGTGGTCTTAACGTTCATCGTCAGGCGCTTGTTGATATAGCGCTCGACATCCTTCCTCGTTATTTCATCGACAGCCATGTCGCCGATGATTGATGTGAAGTCACTCAAGACTCTGATTGGTCTGGCAACAGACCTAGTCTTTCGGTCTAAGTGAGCACGGTTAGTCTGCTTTAGGTAGATGTCAATGCTTTCACCAAATTTCTGCGAAGGCTTGCCATCATTGAGCATGGAATAGAGGTGTGCACCAAAAGGTGATAACCACATTCTGTAGTTGCCCTCATGATCAGGTTCACGATGCTCCCAGTGATCGACTATTTCTCCGGCGAGATGAACAAGATAACCCTCTGCATCAGCTGATGCTTTTGTGTAGGTTTTATTTTTGTCGTGACGGAGTTCGTTCAGGTCGATTTCAATTACAACCTCAAACCAAGTTGTGGCGGCTTGGTTCAACTCGATCGATGTATTACTTAGACCACGAGCATCTCGCAGGCAGACTCTTTGAAGCTGATCAAGTCTTTCTGCAATTAGATGAGCTTCTATGGTTGCCTCAGCATCTGTGTTTGCTACTAGCTTACGTTTAAATCTATCGCTGAAATGTGCATATGTACCCTTTGCAGGGTTTAGCCGCTTGCTAAACAGATAAGACGACGAGCCGTCAGAGAGCGTCCTGACTTCAACATGCTTGAGAGTACTTCTCATTGATTTGTCCCCTGAAATGCCCCCTTAAAAGGGTATTAAAGCGAATAAACCTAATATTATCAAGTACTTACGCTGAAAATTTGGCGCCTCCGACAGGAATCGAACCTGTATCTAGCGCTTAGGAGGCGCTCGTTCTATCCATTGAACTACGGCGGCGTGCCTCGGATTGTAAGGTGCGCACCAGTCGCACGCCCCAGAACAGGCAGCCTAGGCTCAGCGAGCCTGTGGCCAGAATCCAGCTGGTGGCCTGCTGCTGGCCACCGCTGAGGTCGAGCACAGCGCCAAACACCACAGGGGCGACAAAGCCTGCACCGAATCCAGCCATCGAATACAGAGCCATGGCCGTGCCGCGTTGCTGACTGTCGCTGTGGGCGACCAGGCCGGCGGTCAGGCTGGCCGAGTCGGCCATGATGACAATGTTGTACAGGCAGGCGAGTCCCAAAGTGATGAACCAGGGCCACATGACGCTGGCACCTGCCAGCCAGGCCAGCAGGCCCGAGCCCAGCATGGTCAAGGCAATCCAGCGTTGGCGACCCCAGCGCATGGCCACTTCGTTGCCCAATATGCTGGCGGGCAAACCCAGCAGATTGAGCAAGGCAGCTGCCTCTGTCGGGTTGAGCCAGACCTGGGAGGCACTGCTTGCAAACGCAAAACTGAAAAACGCCACTTGCCAGGAACGCATGCCAAACAGTTCCCAGCAATGCACGGCGTAGCCGATGATGTATTGCCGCATGATGGGTTGCGACCACACCCGCGCCCAGCCCCAGCCTTGACGCTCCATGGGCTTGGCAACAGGGCTGGGCTCGAGCCCTTTGAGCACCAGCACGCAAGCGAGCACAGGAAAAATGCCAAGCATGACAAATGCGGTCTGCCAACTGAAGGTGTTTGCAAGCCATCCGGCCAGCAACAGCGAGCCACTGGCGCCAATGCCGAAGGTGGCGGTGTAAAACGAGATGTAGCGGGGTTGTTGCGGCCCGTGTACCCGGTCGGTCAGGGCTTTGAGGCCGGGCATGTACGTGCCTGCCAGGCCTGCACCCGCCATGGCCTGAAATGCCATGCCGCTGTAGAGACCTGTGGCAAACAGGCCAAAGCTGGCTGTAGCCACCGCGGCCAGCAAGGACGAAAACGCGAACACCAGGCGTGCATCCATGCGGTCGGTCCACCCGGACAGGAAAGGCACGGTGAGCATGTAGCCCAGAAAAAATGCGCCACTGACCAGCCCCGCCTCACTGCCATTCATGGCCCACTCACGCTGCAGTGTCGGCAGCAAGGCCGGGTAGCTGCCAAAGCCCGCCATGGCCAGAGCCTCGGCACTGCAAAGCAGCAGCACCAGACGCAATTGGCTTGGGGTGGCTGCGTTCATCGTTTGCGGATGGTGTAGATCAGGTCCAGTGTGCTCTGGTCACCGGCTTGCGCGCGCAAGGTCCAGCGGCGCGAGAGGTCGTAGAAAATGAACAAGCTGCCAAAAGTGCCGTTGAGGCTGCTTTCGTAGGCCATGTAAAAGTCTTTGGACAGGCGTTTGCCCAGCGTCAGGGCGGTACCTGTGGCATTGGTGTCAGCGCGGCTGCCTTGCGCCAAAGACACCTCGTCCAGCCCCAGAGCTTGCGCCACTTCGCTGCCCAGCGTGTTCTTGCCGCCCAGCAAACTCAAGGCGGCTTGTTGCAGCACCACCGACTCGGCGCCGCCATTGGCAGCGGAGCGGCCGAGCATCAACCAGGCAAGCTTGTCGGCATCGGGCATGTCCGGGTCCGCATACAAACGAATGGCAGGACTCAATGCCGTGCCGGTGACCCGAACGCCCACGCGCTCGGAAATGTTGGCACGCAAAGCGACGATGAGCAGTTGTGGGTTGTCGTAGGCGCCACTGAAGGTCAGGGTGCCTTGCTCGATGGCCAGGTTTTGCCCGTAGGCCTTGTACAAGCCACCTACAGTTTGCAGCTGACCTTGCAGGCGAGGCTGGCCCTGGGTTTGAGCGTTGCTGTGCACCTGAAGCTGGCCGGTCAAACGCGTAGTGACGCCTTGGCCCATCATGTAAAAGTCTTCGCCTAAATCGAGCGTGACCTGGACATCCGGCACCATGAGCCAGCTGCCAGAGGTGCTCAATGGGCTTTGGGCAAGCGCCTCAGTTGTGTGGCTTGACCGCACCCGCACGTCCTTGCCCAGAGTAGGTGTGGTGTCCTCGGGCAAGACGAACAAGGCCTGGTCTGCGCGGACATGGCCGCGCAGTTGCAGCTGGCGCTGGGCCACATGTGTGTCCACTTCGCCGGAGATGACCAAGCGGCGGTCAGCCCGGTTGGTGACGCGCAATTGTTCGGCAACCAGCTTGAGTTGCACCAGCCCATCCGCAGCATCCCAGGGCTTGCTGTCGTCTGCAGCAGGCCAGACAATCTGGCCCTGGCCGCGCAAGTTGCCGCCGTGCTCACCCGCACCAGAAATGGAGAAATCCTGCAAGATGATTTGCTGATCTTGCAACTGTGCCGTAAAGCGACCGTTACGAAACTCCACGCCGTCCAGCGCCGAACGAATGGCGATGTTTTCGCCCTTGGCCTGTCCTTGCCACTGCGGATGCGCTAGGCTGCCACTGAGGGTGATGCGACTGCTCAAGCGGCCTCGTACGCGCCACCCAGGCGGTGCCAGTCGGGACCATGCACCCATCTCGGGCAAGTCAGTTTGAACCTCGCCTTGCAGGGGTGACTGGGTGGACCATTGCCATTGCCCGTTGTGCAGATTGGCGGTACTTTGGACATGGGCATGCAAAGAGCCCGCCAAGGGTGAGTCCCAGTGCAATTGGGCGCGGATGACCTGTTGCTGTATCGACAGTTCTGCCTGTGTGTCGACTTGTGCTTCGCTCAGGGCGGTGATGCCCAGCGCCGCCTGCCCCCAGGCCAGGGGCCAGTTCTGGGCTTTGAGTTGGAGCTGGTGTGCGCCCGCACCCCACAGCCCCTGCGCCACGAGCAGTTGTGCGGTGTGGTTTCCGGGGCCTTGGGTTTGCAGGCTGTTGGCGTTCCACTGCGCTTGCCATTGCCCGCGCACGCGCTGGAATTGCGCAAGCATGGGCATGCCCAGTTGAGCAGACCATGTCTGCCCTGTGGGGCTGGTGATGCGCAGCTGCTCCAGGTTCAGGTGTGTGTGCACCATTTGCGGGGACAGATCCGCCCGGGCAGACAACGCCAACTTTCCGGCCCACTTGTTTTGTGTCCACTGCGCTTGCAGACGCGCTTGTGGATGGTTCCAGCCTTGCGACCAGTGCAGCTGGGCCCGCGCGGTGCTCAACGCCTGCCAGGGCAGTTGCGGCAATTGCGGCCACTGTGCCAGCCAGCGTGCGTTCTGGGCGGCGTCGGTCAGGGTCAACATCAGCGCACCCTGGCCACGCTCGGCCTGCAAGTCGCCTTGCCATTGGCCTTGCATGCCGGGCCACTGCCATTGCAAATGGCCCTGAAGGTGCGGTGAGTCGAGCT
>JBEEOS010000071.1:0-11138 GCA_041191485.1 Pseudomonadota bacterium | reverse complement strand
TGCACATGATCGCCACCCCCATGCAATCTTTGCAGGCTGCAGCGCAAGTGGCTCGTGATGCCGGGCTGCAGGCTTACATCTTGAGTGACGAAATCGAAGGTGAATCTCGCGACGTGGGCAAAGTCCACGCCGCCCTCGCCCGAGCCATTGCGCATGACAAAGGCCCGTTTCAACGGCCGTGCGTTTTGCTCAGTGGCGGTGAAACCACTGTCACGATCAAGCCTTTGCCACCCGGTGCCACCAAAGGGCGTGGCGGTCGTGCAGGCGAGTTCTGCATGGGCCTGGCCGAAGGCCTGCAAGGTCAAGCCGGCGTGTGGGCCCTGGCTGCAGACACCGATGGCATTGATGGCGTACAGGACAACGCTGGCGCTCGCGTGGCGCCAGACACCTTGCAACGCGCTACGGCCATGGGCATGAAGTTGTCAGGCTACCAGGCACGCAACGATGCGTATGGTTTCTTTGAGCCTCTGGATGATTTGGTGTTCACGGGTCCAACGCACACAAATGTGAATGATTTCAGAGCCATCCTGATCACCTGAGTCAGCCCATCAGCGGTCCAGCGGCAGGACAAGCGTTTCCTTGACCTCCTCCATCACCACATAGCTGTTGGACTGCGCGGGCACAGGAATCTTCTTCAGGATTTTGCCCAACAGATCGCGGTACTCGGTCATTGCGCGCAAACGCGCCTTGAGCAGATAGTCAAAACTGCCAGAGACCAGGTGGCACTCCAGCACCTCTGGCATCGCCCCCACCTCCTGGCGCACCGCCTCAAAAATCTGCGGCGACTTTTGCGAGAGCGTGATTTCGATGAACACCAGCAACGCGCGCCCGATGCCGTGCGGGCTCACATGCGCGTGGTAGCCACTGATGAGCCCCTGTCGCTCCAGACGCTTGACCCGCTCCGAACACGGTGACGTGGACAAGCCCACTTGCTCACCCAGCTCGGTCATGGTGATGCGTCCCTGGCGCTGCAAAACATCCAGAATTTTTCGGTCAATGGTGTCCAGTTCAAACATTTTCTGCCGCTTTGTTGATCACAAGTTCAAAACAGCGATTTTTGCTTTGAATGTGTGATTTTTCAAGATTTATTTTTACGATAAATCCATAACATCACAAATTATTTATTCAAAGAGGCATTTCTCCATGAAAGTCATTGTTCTAGGCGCAGGCGTGATTGGCACCACCACAGCTTGGGCGTTAGCACGCCAGGGCGCAGAGGTCACTGTGATTGAACGTCAACCCGGCGCGGCACTGGAAACAAGCTATGCCAATGCAGGCCAGGTCTCGCCAGGCTACTCCACGCCTTGGGCCGCTCCCGGCATTCCATTAAAGGCCATGAAATGGTTGTTCCAACGCCATGCGCCACTGGCCATCCGCCTGGACGGCTCCTGGTTCCAGATGCGTTGGATGGCTCAGATGTTGGCCAACTGCTCGGCCCCGCGTTACGCCATCAACAAGGAACGCATGATGCGCCTGTCCGAATACAGCCGCGACTGCTTGCGCAACTGGCGTACAGAAATGGGCTTGCATTATGACGAGCGCAGCGCAGGCACACTGCAGCTGTTCCGCACCCAGGCCCAATTGGATGCGGCGCAACGCGATGTGGAAGTCCTTCAAGCCTGTGGTGTTCCGTTCGAATTACTGAACCGTGCGGACGTCATTCGCGCCGAACCTGCCCTGGCGCATGCCAGCGCCAACTTTTGCGGTGGCTTGCGACTGCCCAATGACGAAACAGGCGACTGCCATCAATTCACTTCGCAGCTGGCGACCCAGGCGAGCGGGTTAGGTGTCAAGTTTCTTTATGGTCAAAGCGTCCGGCAGATGCAGTTTGACGGTCAGCGCTTGTCAGGCATCACACTTGCGGATCAAACCACACTGCGCGCCGACCGTTACGTATTGGCTGCAGGCAGTTACTCACGGGAACTGCTCCTGCCCCTGGGCTTGGACATTCCGGTCTATCCGGTCAAAGGCTATTCACTGACACTGCCGGTCACCAACGAAACCCTGGCGCCGCAATCGACCGTTCTGGATGAAACCTACAAAATCGCCATCACACGTCTTGGTGATCGCATCCGGGTTGGAGGCATGGCCGAACTCGGCGGCTTCGACTTGCGCCTGAACACCAGACGCCGTCAAACCCTTGAAAAAGTGACTCGGGAATTGTTTGCCGGTGGCGACCTGAGCCAAGCTGAATTCTGGACTGGACTGCGCCCCATGACCCCAGATGGCACACCGCTGGTGGGCGCTAGCGGCGTTCAAAACCTGTACCTGAACACGGGTCACGGCACGCTGGGCTGGACCATGGCCTGCGGCAGCGCACAGGTGCTGGCCGATCAGATCATGGGCCGTCGCCCGGCCATCAGCACAGAAGGGCTGGACCTGGGCAGATACCAACCCGCATCGCGAACAGGCACGCACGGGATGAGCATCACGGCAAGCTGAAAACGCAGCGCCTGAAAAACTTCAGGCTTAAGGCCAAGTGACGCCTGCTTCTAGCGCTTGGGTTCAATGACCAAGCGAATCAAGTCCTCGTCTGACCACTTGGCTGTGTCCAGAACTGCCAAGATCAAACCGCAAAACTCAGCCTGATGCGACCCTAATGGGTTGATCACGATGGCACCGTCAGCCTGTACATACGCCAGTGGCGTCCCCAGGTCAGACTCAATGCAACGCATGGTCACATCCTTCCACAACATGGTGGTCTGAGGAACGTTGACTCGACGGTACTCGCTACCTGCGCTGTCAAACAACTCCTCAATCACCAGCTCAGAGCCTGGGGCCAGCACTGCGCGCACCGCTATCTCGGGATAGGCACGAATGGGGCGCAATGTGGCGTCAGCACCGGCAGCACGAATCCGTCGCCTGTTGCTGTCACGTATCGACTCGGCCACGATATACGCCTTGGAACCCGTATCACGAATTCGATGGACCAGGTCAAATGTGGCCGCATCAGAATCCTCCTGCTCAGGATCAGGAGCAAGCACAATCACCACTTTGGCCAAGGCCACATTGACAGCAGCCAGGGTCTCGTCCGAGTTGCCAGAGCCTGTGTACAACAACACATTCATGTCCTGCAATCGCGTGGGCAACCCATGCGGGAACTTGGTTGACACCACCTGCACTGGTGAATGTTCGAATTGCGGGTATTTCACGAACTCGCTCACCACAATGGTCATGTACGACTCAACGTTCTGAGGCGCGTTGAAAACGAGAATATGTTCTTTCATGGGCCATCTCCAAGCGCCTTTGAGCTGCCGCTCTCGACGCACTGAGTTTCTATCAACAATTTCACTGAGAAGTTTTGAGAAAAGGACAATGCCGGGGATAACCAACAAAGCCAAGGTAGCCGCCTGCCCCCAAACCGTTTTGGCAGACACATCTCCGTAGCCAACGGTGGCAACCGTGATGAACGTCAACCAGACGGACGTCCACCAGTCCAACCCTTCGAGATAGTGCATGGCAACAATGTGCACAAACAGCAGGGTCATCAAGCCCAAGCCCAATTCGAGCAGCGCAAAACGCTGCTTTTTACCTGGGTGAGGTACCCGCTGAAACAGTCCGGCAAGCAATGCGAACAAGGGCATAGATGACCATCAAAGGTTGACAGGCAAACGGAGCGCCCCGCTTGCAATCACGGAGCTTATGTTTGTTTGCTGAAAGTCTAAACGGCCCTGCCTTTGATTCCCGAAACTCTCAATTTAATTTAACCGGTACAAACCACAATTGACCCAGCAACCAAGTTAATAAAATTAATTACTTGAATTTGAACAAATATTCGGTAATGAAGATCAGGCGCTGAGTGGACAAGCCTGGTGCGTTCGAGCCGGGCGAGTATGTGTTGTGGCTGGCGCGAGGATGGGCGCCTATACGGGTGGAGATCTAAAAACAACTTTCCGTGCTTACTCAGCACAAATAAAAACAGCTCCGAAAAGGGAGCTGAAAGTTGTTGATCGACAAGCAAGAAGTGGTGGGTGGTGAGGGTTTCGAACCCCCGACCCCCGCCGTGTGAAGGCGATGCTCTACCACTGAGCTAACCACCCACTTCGATGATCGTTCACTGCCAGGCAGCGAAGACCGCAATTATGCCATAGATTTTCAGACCTGCGCGGACTCGAGAAGTCGCCACACGGTTTTTCCGCCGCTGGACTTGTCCATCTGGGTCAACACGGCCACATGCTCTTGCACCTCTTGTTCGTTGGCCGAGACCACGGGCAACGTGAAGACAGACAAATCGATTGGCGCCGTAGTGCCTTGAACATTGGTTGTCTGGGTATCGCTGGCGGTCTCCATCAACAGGGCTTCCTGCCCACGCGTGAGGTTGATGTACACATCGGCCAGCAACTCGGCGTCCAGCAAGGCGCCGTGGAGCGTACGCCCGGAGTTGTCTACCTCCAGTCGGTCGCACAGCGCATCCAGGCTGTTGCGTTTGCCCGGGAACATTTCCTTGGCCATGACCAAGGTGTCAATCACCCCATCCACAAATGTCTTGAAGGGTGGATGCCCCAGGCGGTCAAATTCCTTGTTCAGGAATCCCAGATCAAACGGCGCATTGTGAATGATGACCTCAGCGCCCTGCACATAAGCCAGGATCTCGTCGATCAGCTCCGCAAACTTGGGTTTGTCACGCAAGAACTCGTTGCTGATGCCGTGCACCTTGAGAGCATCCTCATGGCTGTCTCGCTCGGGGTTGATGTAGAAGTGCAGGTTGTTGCCTGTGAGCTTGCGGTTGAACAGCTCCACACAACCAATTTCAATGATGCGGTCGCCCCCCTCTGCCGAGAGGCCCGTGGTTTCAGTGTCCAGGACGATTTGTCTCATGACGCCGATCTTAGTGGTTTTCTTTGGCGTGGTTGATGGTGTATTTGGGAATCTCGACCACCAGACTTTCACGGCCCACAATGGCCTGACAGCTCAGGCGCGAATCGGGCTCCAGGCCCCAGGCGCGGTCAAGCAGGTCTTCCTCGGTTTCTTCCATCTCGTTCAAACTACGAAAGCCTTCACGCACGATCACGTGGCATGTGGTACAGGCACAACTCATGTCGCAGGCGTGTTCGATGTTGATTTGGTTTTCGAGCAAGGCCTCGCAGATGCTGGTGCCTGCAGCTGCGTTGATCTCGGCGCCTTGTGGGCAAAGATCAGCATGGGGAAGGATCTTGATGACCGGCATGGTGTGGACTTCTTAAACGTTCTGGATGCTTTGACCCGCCAGGGCCTTCTGGATGCTCTGATTCATACGCTCGGCTGCAAAGGCTTCGGTTCCCTTGGCCAGCGCCAGGGTCTGCTCTTCGAGCGCCTTGGCATTCGTTTCAGTGGCGATGGCATCTTGCAAGGCGACCATCAGTTGATCGATGGCCGCTCGCTCATGTGGGCTGAGCAGATGGCCATCGGCCTGCAGCGCACTGCGCGTGGCCAGCAACATGCGATCGGCATCCACACGGGCTTCAACCAGGGCGCGCGCCTGCATGTCTTCCTGCGCAGTGGCAAAACTGTCCTGCAGCATGGTGGCGATTTGCTCATCGCTCAAGCCGTAGGATGGCTTGACATCGATGCGCGCCTCCACGCTGCTGAGCTGCTCCTTGGCACTGACTTGCAGCAAACCGTCAGCGTCAACGGTAAAGGTCACACGGATGCGAGCTGCACCTGCGGCCATGGGCGGAATGCCGCGCAAGGTAAAACGCGCCAGGCTGCGGCAGTCCTGCACCAGGTCACGCTCGCCCTGCACCACATGTAACGCCAACGCAGTCTGCCCATCCTGATAGGTGGTGAAGTCCTGCGCCATTGCCGTCGGGATGGTCTGGTTGCGCGGCACAATCCGCTCGACCAGGCCGCCCATCGTCTCGATGCCCAGCGAGAGGGGGATCACATCCAGCAGCAACAGATCGCCTGCAGCATCGTTGCCTGCAAGCTGGTTGGCCTGGATTGCGGCGCCCAGCGCCACCACCTCGTCGGGGTTGAGGTTGTTCAGCGGCGCCTGGCCAAAGAAGTCCCCCACAGCACGTTGAACCTGCGGCATGCGAGTTGAGCCGCCGACCATGACCACGCCTTTGACTTCCTCTTTGGACAGTCCAGCATCGCGCAAGGCCTTGCGCACGGCAGACAGGCAGCGCTGAGTCAGGTCCGCAGTCACACGCTCGAAATCTTCACGCCGAATTTGTACGCACAACTTGCCACTGGAGAGTTCCACCAACAGCGTGGCCATGCTCTCGGATGTCAGCGCCTCTTTTGCTGCACGGGCTGCAGCTTTGAGGCGGGTCTTGTCTTCAGCGGTTTGAGCCTCAACGCCGCTCACCTGGGCCAGCGCCCAGTCAGCCAAGGCTCTGTCATAGTCGTCACCGCCAAGAGCTGAGTCGCCGCCGGTGGCCATGACCTCGAACACGCCACGCGTCAGTCGCAGGATGGAAATGTCAAAGGTACCGCCACCCAGATCAAAAACGGCGTAGATGCCTTCGGCCGCGTTGTCCAAGCCGTAGGCGATGGCTGCGGCCGTGGGCTCATTGATCAGTCGCAAGACGTTGATGCCTGCCAGCTGTGCAGCATCCTTGGTGGCCTGTCGTTGCGCATCGTCAAAGTAAGCGGGCACGGTGATCACGGCGCCGTACAAGTCGTCGTTGAAGGTGTCCTCTGCACGAAAACGCAGCGTCGCCAGGATCTCGGCGCTCACCTCCACTGGAGATTTCACCCCCTGCACGGTTTCGATGCCCAGCATGCCCGGTTGATCGACGAAACGGTAAGGCAGCTTCTCGGTATGCGCTACATCCCGCAGGCCACGTCCCATGAAACGCTTGACCGAGGCAATCGTGTTGGCCGGGTCCTGCGCTGCGTTGTCTTGTGCCTCATGTCCAATCTGGCGGCCCTGGCCGGGCAGGTAGCGCACCACCGAGGGCAGGATGACGCGTCCATCGGCATCAGGCAGGCATTCAGCCACACCGTGGCGCACCGAGGCCACCAGCGAATGGGTGGTGCCCAGGTCAATACCGACGGCAATGCGCCGCTGGTGCGGGTCCAGCGACTGGCCGGGTTCGGAAATCTGCAATAGCGCCATGATTTATGAGTTTTGATCCAGTTTGGCATCGACTTCAGCGGCAAAGCGCTCGATGAACATCAATGCCCTCACCTGCCCTACAGCAGCCTGAATGTCTTGCTGAACATCCAGCAATTGTCCCAGCGATTGCTGAAGACTGCGGCGCTCTGCCGCCACCTGGTCGGCCAGCGCCTCAAGCGCACTCAATTGCGTGGTGTCTTCAAGCGTCTCTCGCCAGGCCATTTGCTGCATCAAAAAAGCGGTCGGCATCGCGGTGTTGTTTTCAGCCTGTACCGGCACACCACGCAACTCACAGAGGTAAGCCGCGCGCCTGAGCGGGTCTTTCAGGCGTTGGTAGGCCTCGTTGATGCGCACCGACCACTGCATGGCCACGCGCTGTGCAGCGGCGCCTTGCGCCGCAAAACGGTCAGGGTGGACTTCACGTTGCAGGGCCTTCCATCGATCATCCAGTTGCGCACGATCCAGCGCGAACTGCTGCGGCAGCTCGAACAACTCAAAGTCGTTGGCCTGCAGGGATTTCACACGCGGAAAGATTCACCGCAACCGCAGCGATCACGTTCGTTGGGGTTGTTGAATCGGAAACCTTCATTCAAGCCTTCGCGCACAAAGTCCAGCTCGGTGCCGTCGATATAGGCCAGGCTTTTGGGGTCCACCAGCACTTTCACGCCGTGACCTTCAAAAACCACGTCTTCCGGCTCGGCCTCGTCCACATATTCAAGTTTGTAGGCCAGGCCCGAGCAACCCGTGGTCTTGACGCCCAGACGCACACCCATGCCCTTGCCACGCTTGGTCAGGTAGCGGTTGACATGCCGTGCGGCGGCTTCCGTGATGGTGATGGCCATGCTGCCCTCTTGCGCCTGTCAGGCGACGTGTTTCTTTTTGTAGTCGTCGACCGCAGCCTTGATGGCGTCTTCAGCCAGGATCGAACAGTGGATCTTGACGGGCGGCAGCGCCAGCTCTTCAGCGATCTCGCTGTTCTTGAGCGCAGCGGCCTCGTCCAAGGTTTTGCCCTTGACCCACTCCGTCACCAGCGAGCTCGACGCAATAGCAGAGCCGCAACCGTAAGTCTTGAATCGCGCGTCTTCGATGATGCCTGTGGCCGGGTTCACCTTGATCTGCAGCTTCATCACGTCACCGCAGGCAGGCGCACCCACCATGCCGGTACCTACATCTTCGTCGCCCTTGTCGAAGGAGCCAACGTTGCGGGGGTTTTCGTAGTGGTCAACAACTTTTTCAGAATAAGCCATGGTGTTCTCCTTAGTGAGCGGCCCACTGGATGGTGCTCAGATCAATACCGTCCTTGTACATCTCCCACAGGGGGCTGAGTTCACGCAGCTTGGCAACGTTCTCGCGAATGGTCTGGATGGCGAAGTCAATTTCCTCTTCGGTGGTCCAGCGGCCAATCGTCATGCGAAGGCTGCTGTGGGCGAGTTCATCGCTGCGGCCCAGGGCGCGCAGCACATAGCTGGGCTCCAGACTGGCTGAGGTGCAGGCCGAACCGGACGACACCGCCAGGCCCTTGATGCCCATGATCAGCGACTCGCCTTCGACGAAGTTGAAGCTCATGTTGATGTTCTGCGCCACACGCTGGGTGGCATGGCCGTTGAGGAACACTTGCTCCAGATCAGCCAGGCCGTCGATCAGGCGCTTGTGCAGGGCTGCCGCCTTGGCGTTGTCCTGATCCATTTCCAGACGGGCCAGGCGGAAAGCCTCACCCATGCCGACAATCTGGTGCGTAGGCAAGGTGCCAGAGCGCATGCCGCGCTCGTGGCCACCGCCGTGCATCTGCGCCTCCAGGCGCACGCGTGGCTTGCGGCGCACGTACAGCGCGCCGATGCCCTTGGGGCCATAAGTCTTGTGGGAAGCCAGGCTCATCAGGTCCACCGGCAGCGTGTTCAGGTCAATCTTGACCTTGCCCGTGGCTTGCGCGGCGTCCACATGGAACAGGATGCCTTTTTCACGGCACATGGCGCCGATGCCAGGGATGTCCTGAATCACACCGATTTCGTTGTTCACGAACATCACGCTGATCAGGATGGTGTCAGGGCGGATCGCGGCTTTCAGAGCATCCATGCTGAGCAGACCGTCTTCCTGCACGTCGAGGTAAGTGACCTCAAAACCCTGGCGCTCGAGTTCACGCATCGTGTCGAGCACGGCCTTGTGCTCGGTCTTGACGGTGATCAGGTGCTTGCCGCGCGACTTGTAGAAGTGCGCCGCGCCCTTGAGGGCAAGGTTGTTCGACTCGGTCGCGCCACTGGTCCAGACGATCTCGCGCGGGTCAGCGCCGATCAGGTCGGCCACATCCTTGCGGGCTTTTTCAACCGCTTCTTCAGCCTCCCAGCCCCAGGCGTGGCTGCGCGAGGCCGGGTTGCCGAAATGCTCGCGCAACCAGGGAATCATGGCATCGACCACTCGGGGGTCGCACGGCGTCGTGGCGCCGTAGTCCATATAAACAGGGAAATGAGGTGTTGTGTCCATGGTGTTACTTGCAGACTTCAGGATTTGGACAAGACGTTGCCCAGGTCAAAAACGGAATTGGGGCCAGTCACACGAATAGGCTTGACCACGGGCGTGCTGGAGATGGCACGTTTGAGCAGCGGTTTGTGTTCGACCACGACGCCCTTGGCCACTTGGTCATCGACCAGTTTTTGCAGTGAGACTGACTGCAGGAACTCCACCATCTTGGCGTTCAATGCAGCCCACAGGTCATGCGTCATGCACGGGCCATCGCCCAGGCAGTTTTCCTTGCCGCCGCAATGGGTCGCGTCCAGCGGCTCGTCGACCGCCAAAATGATGTCGGCCACGGAAATATCGACGGCCTTCTTGCCCAGTGTGTAACCACCGCCCGGCCCCCGGGTGGACTCCACCAGCTCCTGGCGACGCAATTTGCCAAACAGCTGCTCCAGATAAGACAGCGAAATTTGCTGGCGCTGGCTGATGGCCGCCAGCGTCACCGGGCCCGCCTGTTCGCGCAGGGCCAGATCGATCATGGCTGTGACGGCAAACCGTCCTTTCGTCGTCAATCGCATGGCAGGCTCCTTGGAAAATTGATAACCCGACTAAACGACTCAAGTATAACCCAATCCCGACTAACGCGCTGGGTTATCAAGCGAGGTGATCTTCCCCAGCGGCGCCAAAAGCGCGCTCCTTGAGGATGGCCAGTTGATCCCGAGCCTGCGCAGCCTTCTCGAATTCGAGATTGCGGGCGTGTTCCATCATCTGCTTTTCCAGTTGCTTGATGGCCTTGGCGATGTCCTTCTCGCTCATGTCCTCGACCTTGGCGCGCTGCAAGGCGGCCTGCTCCAGGCGCTCGGCCTCCTGCCCGGACTTTTCGCTGTAAACGCCGTCGATCAGGTCCTTGACCTGCTTGATGATGGTGCGAGGCGTGATCCCGTGCTCGGCGTTGAAGGCCATCTGTTTCTCGCGACGGCGCAGCGTTTCGTCCATGGCTTTTTTCATGGACTTAGTGATGACATCGGCGTACAGGATGGCCTTGCCCCCCGCATTGCGCGCCGCGCGGCCAATCGTCTGGATCAGGCTGCGCTCGGCGCGCAAAAAGCCTTCCTTGTCAGCATCCAGAATCGCCACCAGCGACACCTCGGGAATGTCCAGCCCCTCGCGCAGCAGGTTGATGCCCACCAGCACATCAAAAGCGCCCAGGCGCAGGTCGCGGATGATTTCCACCCGCTCCACCGTGTCCACATCGCTGTGCAGGTAGCGCACCTTCACGCCGTTGTCGGTCAGGTAGTCGGTCAGCTGCTCGGCCATGCGCTTGGTCAGCGTGGTGATCAGCACCCTTTCCTGCCGTTCCACGCGGATGCGGATTTCTTGCAGCACATCGTCCACCTGGTGCGTGGCGGGGCGAACCTCCACCTCCGGGTCGACCAGGCCGGTGGGGCGCACCACCTGCTCGACCACCTGGCCGGCGTGCGTGTTTTCGTAATCGGCCGGCGTGGCCGAGACGAAGACGCACTGGCGCATGCGCTTTTCAAACTCCTCGAACTTGAGCGGACGGTTGTCCAGTGCGCTGGGCAGGCGAAAGCCGTATTCGACCAGCGTGGTCTTTCGAGCGCGGTCGCCGTTGTACATGGCATTG
>JBEEOS010000070.1:0-11268 GCA_041191485.1 Pseudomonadota bacterium | reverse complement strand
GTCAGTCCCAAGGCTTGTAGGGTCTGTACTGGAAAATAACACCGACCGCTGCGCAGGTCCTGGGCGGCATCCAGCAAAATGTTGAGCCTTTGCAGTCCGCAGCCGTAGCTCTCGCCCAGGGCCAGCATTTGCGCTGGGGGCAGGTGCAGTACGCGTGGCAAATGGTGTTGCAGACATTCGGTCCAGAAACGGCCGACGCAACCGGCCACTTGCCAGGTGTAGATCCGCAGGTCATCTTCGCTGTCGAGCAGGGCCATGGGCTGTTGCCCACGCTCCAGGTCCAGCTGTTGCCCCTGACCGATGGGGGCCATGACACGGCGGATGGACTCTTGATCCGTGGGTGGAAGTGCGGCCAGGTGTGCCAGACAAGTCTTGCCTTGCTCCAGCAGGGCCAATTCTGCTGCGGGCAAAGAGGCTTGCCGGTAAGCCTGTATCAGGTCCAGCCAGGTGTTTGTATGGGTATTGATTTCTGCGCCAGGCGCAGATTCCACAGCCTGCAGCCAGGCGTGCAAGGTCTTTTGGCGATGCGCAACGGCCACATCTGATGTGTCGGCCAACGTGTCCGAGATCCGCGCCAACAAGTAAGCCAGACTGATCACGGGACGTACCTTTGCGGGTAATAACCGCAAGGACAGTCCAAATGAACGTGATACGCCTGCAAGCAATAGCTGCAAAGGGCGGGGCAATGCGAAGGGGCTGGGCATCCCCCGAATCTTAAGCGGGTAATACGCGCGCCCAAGCTGCATGCTATATTAATGACCAATCAGTCATTACTTGGATGAGCCCTTTATGCAAACCAATAAAAACAAGCTTGCTCACACCACGTCTGTCCGGATGTGGTCGGTTGCACCGTTCTTGTGTGTGGCCTTGGTGCTGACAGGCTGTTCTCGTCAGGATAAAGCGCCGGAGCCAGTGCGTTCGGTCAAGCTGGTCAGCGTGGGTGCCTCGACGGCCGGTTCCGGCCAAGAATATGCAGGCGAGGTGCGTGCGCAAGTGGAGTCTCGCCTGGGTTTTCAGGTGGCAGGCAAGCTGCTCAGTCGCAAGGTTCAGCTGGGCAAGAGGGTGCGCAAAGGGCAGGTCCTTGCTGAGGTTGACCCGCAGGACTATTTGCTGGCTGCCGGTGCTGCGCAAGCGCAACTGCGCTCGGCCCAGGCGCAACTGGATGTGAGCAAGGCGGACTTTGACCGCTTTGAGTCGCTGTTCCGTCAGGGCTTCATCAGCCAGGCGGAGCTCGAGCGTCGTCGCGCGGCCTTGACGGCTGCCCAATCGCAGTGGGAGCAAGCCCGTTCGCAGGCACAGGTGCAGGGGCATCAGGCGGGGTACGCCCGATTGCTGGCCAGCCATGATGGTGTGGTGACAGCGGTAGAAGCCGAAGAAGGTCAGGTGGTGACCGCAGGCCAGGCCATCGTGCGTGTGGCCCAGTTGGGCGCGCAGGACGTGGTGTTCGCGGTGCCCGAACAAACCATCAGCGGTGTGAAGCTGGGCCAGACGATGCAGGTGTTGTGGCCAGCCGGGCAGCAGCAGTGGGCAGCCAAAGTGCGTGAGGTGGCGGCCAGCGCTGATCCAGCCACGCGTACCTTTATTGTGAAGCTGGCCTTGCCCAAGAATGCTGTTGTGCCTTTGGGCTCCACGGTGCATGTGTTGGCCAGTGGCAGTCAAGCCACAACGCAAGCCCTGACTTTGCCTTTGACGGCTTTGCGCCAGCAGGGACAGGGATCTGCGGTGTGGGTTCTCGATGAAGCGGCCATGGTGGTGCGCAGTCAGGCCGTCAAGCCAGGGGCCGTGCAGGGCAACGATGTTCAGATTCTGGAAGGCCTGAAAACCGGACAAAAAGTGGTGGTGGCAGGGGTGCATGTGCTGACCGAGGGGCAAAAGGTGAGCATCTATGTGTCGCCCACCGAAAAGGCGGGGCAGTGACATGGCGCGCGAAGACAAGCAAAGTTTCAACCTCTCGCGCTGGGCCATCGAACATGCGGCGCTGACGCGCTACCTCATGGTGGTGCTGATGGTGCTAGGGCTGGCTGCTTACTTTCAGCTGGGCCAGGATGAGGACCCTCCGTTTACCTTTCGTGCCATGGTGGTTCGCGCTTACTGGCCTGGGGCCACCGCACAGCAGGTGGCCGATCAGGTGACAGACAAGATCGAGCGCACGCTGCAGGAAGTGCCTTATGCGGACAAGATCCGCAGCTACTCCAAGCCTGGCGAGGCGCAGATCATTTTTCAGCTCAAGGATTCGTCCAGGCCTGGGGATGTACCGCAAACCTGGTACACCGTGCGCAAGAAGATTGGCGACATGCGCGCCACTTTGCCGCAGGGCGTGGTGGGACCGTTCTTCAACGACGACTTTGGCGATGTGTATGGCGTGATCTACGCCTTGCAAGGCGACGGCTTTACGCCTGCCGAACTCAAGCAGCAAGCCGATACCGTTCGCCAGGAGTTGCTGCGCGTGCGCGACGTGGCCAAGGTGGACCTGTTTGGCGTACAGGACGAGAAGGTTTACATCGAAGTCTCGCAAAAGAAACTGTCGCAGATGGGCCTGGACTTGCCCTCGGTGCTTGCACAGCTGTCGCAACAAAATGCCATGGAATCAGCAGGGGCTGTCCAAACCCCGGGTGATGTGGTGCAGCTGCGGGTCAGCGGTCCCTTGAGCTCTCTGGAAGAGGTGCGCGCATTGCCGGTGCGTGGGCCGTCCGGGCAACAGTTGCGCTTGGGGGATCTGGCCCAGGTGCGTCGCGGCTACATCGACCCGGCGCAGGTGAAGGTGCGCCATGAGGGGCAAGAGGTCATCGCCTTGGGGGTGACCATGGCCAAGGGCGGCGACATCATCGCTTTGGGCAATGCTTTGCACGAAGCAACGGCGCGCATTGAACACCTGTTGCCTGCCGGTTTGCAGCTGGTGCAGGTGCAAGACCAGCCCAAGGCTGTGGCTACTTCGGTCAATGAATTCGTCAAGGTGTTGATCGAGGCTGTGGTCATTGTGCTGGTGGTGAGCTTCTTGTCCCTGGGGCTGCACAAGCGACCCGGCACCACTGCCAGCATGTTGTACTTCTGGCGCCGCTGGACCCTGGACATGCGTCCCGGTCTGGTGGTGGGTATCACCATTCCCTTGGTGCTGGCGGTGACCTTTTTGGCCATGCAGTACTTCGGCATTGGCTTGCACAAGATCTCGTTGGGCTCGTTGATCATTGCGCTGGGTTTGCTGGTCGATGACGCCATCATCGCAGTGGAAATGATGGTGCGCAAAATGGAGGAGGGCTACGACAAGCTGCGCGCAGCCACCTTTGCCTACGAGCTCACGGCCATGCCCATGCTCACGGGTACCTTGATCACCGCAGCCGGCTTTTTGCCCATCGGCATTGCCAAATCCACCGTGGGCGAATACACCTTTGCCATTTTCGCGGTGACCGTGATCGCGTTGCTGGTCAGCTGGGTGGCCTCGGTTTACTTTGTGCCTTACCTGGGTTCGCGCCTGCTGCGTGCACCTGCGCATGTGACCACATCCACGGCGCACGACCATCAGCCGCACGAAATGTTTGACACGCCGTTTTACGAGCGTTTCCGCGCCTGGGTGACCTGGTGTGTCGAGCACCGGTGGAAGACCATTGCCATCACGCTGGCGCTGTTTGTGCTGGGCATGGTGGGCATGGGCAAGGTTCAGCAACAGTTCTTCCCTGACTCCAGCCGCCCCGAGATCCTGGTGGACTTGTGGTTGCCCGAAGGTTCCTCGATCAACGCCTGCGAAGACATTGCCAAGCGGGTGGAACAGCGCTTGATGAAGGAGCAGGGCATCACTTCGGTGACCACCTGGGTGGGTTCGGGCGTGCCGCGTTTTTACCTGCCGCTGGACCAGGTTTTCCCGCAGACCAATGTGTCGCAGCTGATTGTGGTGCCCGCTGACCTCAAGCTGCGTGAGTCCTTGCGCCACAGCCTGCCTGCTGTGCTGGCCCAAGAGTTTCCCGAGGTGCGCGCCCGCGTCAAGCTGCTGCCCAATGGACCGCCGGTGCCCTACCCGGTGCAGTTCAGGGTTATGGGCCCTGATCCTGTGCAGTTGCGCGTCCTGGCTGACGAGGTCAAGGCGCAGATGCAGACCAACCCCAATGCTCGCGGCGTCAACGACAACTGGAATGAATCGATCAAATCGGTTCGGCTGGACGTGGACCAGGCCAAGGCACGCGCCCTGGGCGTGAGCAGCCAGGCCATTGCGCAGGCCACGCGTACCACGATGGTGGGGACAAACGTTGCGCAGTTGCGCGATGGCGATCGCTTGATAGACATCGTTTTGCGCCAGCCACTTAGTGAGCGAGATGCATTGCAAGACCTGTCCCAGGCCTATGTGCAAACCGCCAGTGGCAAGAGTGTGCCGCTGTTGCAGGTGGCGACACCTGTGCTGGGTTGGGAGCCGGGGGTCATGTGGCGCGAGGGGCGCGAGTACGCCATCACCGTGCAGGCTGATCTGGTGGACGGTGTTCAGGGGGCCACGGTGACCGCCCAATTGATGCCGGCCCTCAAGCAAATGGAGCAGACCTGGCACGACAAGGGCTTGCAGGCCTATCGCATTGAGGTGGCGGGTGCCGTTGAAGAAAGCTCCAAAGGCTCCTCATCCATCGCGGCGGGCATGCCCATCATGCTGTTCATCACCTTTACCCTGCTGATGCTGCAGTTGCAGAGTTTCAGCCGAGCCATGCTGGTGTTCCTGACCGGTCCTTTGGGAATGGCAGGTGTCGCAGGGGCCTTGCTGGCACTGGACAGGCCGTTTGGCTTCGTGGCTTTGCTGGGTGTGATTGCCCTGATGGGCATGATCCAGCGTAACTCGGTGATCCTGATTGACCAGATTGAGCAAGACCGCGCCAGTGGTGTGCCCGATTGGCAGGCGATTGTGGAGTCGGCCGTGCGCCGTCTGCGCCCGATTGTCCTGACGGCTGCCGCTGCTGTGCTGGCCATGATTCCGCTCTCGCGCAGCGTGTTCTGGGGGCCTATGGCGGTCGCCATCATGGGGGGCTTGATCGTGGCCACGGCCCTGACACTGCTGGCCTTGCCGGCTATGTACGCTGCCTGGTTCAAGGTGGAACGGCCCAGCCGGACGAAACCCCAATGAAGGCTGGACCAGTGCAGCTAGAATAATGGGTTGACCGATTTCACGCGGGTGGTCAGGAAAAGCACCTGTCCGCCCGTTTTGTTTGGACCCGCGCGGGTGGCGAAATTGGTAGACGCACCAGGTTTAGGTCCTGACGGTGGCAACACTGTGGGGGTTCGAGTCCCCCCCCGCGCACCATTAATGATGAGAAACAACATGACTGTGACTGTTGAAACCCTTGAAAAGCTGGAACGCAAGATCACGCTGACTGTGCCCGTCACCAGCATCCAGACCGAAGTGGACGCGCGCCTGAAAAAACTGGCCCGTACCGTCAAGATGGACGGTTTCCGTCCCGGCAAGGTGCCCATGAATGTGGTGGCTCAGCGTTACGGCTATTCCGTCCAGTACGAAGTGCTCAACGACAAGGTTGGCGAGGCTTTCGCACAAGCGGCCAACGAAGCCAAAGTGCGCGTGGCTGGCCAACCCCGTATTTCCGAAAAAGAAGGCGCGCCCGAAGGCGAGCTGACCTTTGACGCCATCTTCGAGGTCTACCCCGATGTCAAACTGGCCGACCTGTCCTCTGTGGAAGTGGAGAAAGCCACAGCCGCCGTCAGCGACGAAGCCATCGACAAGACCGTGGACATCCTGCGCAAGCAGCGCCGCACCTTTGCCGTGCGTGGCCATGCCGATGCCGCTGTGGACGGCGACCGCGTGACCATCGACTTCGAAGGCAAGATCGATGGTGAAGCCTTTGCCGGCGGCAAGGCTGAAGACTTCCAGTTCCTGGTCGGCGAAGGCCAGATGCTCAAAGAGTTTGAAGACGCTGTGCGCGGCATGAAGTCTGGTGAAAGCAAAACCTTCCCCCTGGCTTTCCCGGCCGACTATCACGG
Source organism: Pseudomonadota bacterium (assembly GCA_041191485.1). Classification (GTDB taxonomy): domain Bacteria; phylum Pseudomonadota; class Gammaproteobacteria; order Burkholderiales; family Burkholderiaceae_C; genus Limnohabitans_A. The sequence goes on along the minus strand of JBEEOS010000070.1, from coordinate 5,304 downwards.
CCAGGACGTTGCCGGCAAGACGGCCGACTTCATGGTGACCGTCAAGAAGGTCGAAGCGGCTCACCTGCCTGAAGTGAATGAAGCCTTGGCCAAGTCCTTGGGCATTGCTGACGGAACCGTGGAAGGTCTGCGCGCTGACATCCGCAAGAACCTGGAGCGCGAAGTCAAGTTCCGCCTGCTCTCGCGCAACAAGGCTGCCGCCATGGAAGCCCTGGTGTCCAAGGCCGAGCTGGACCTCCCGCAAGCGATCGTTCAGTCCGAAGTCGAGCGCCTGAAGGACGGCGCCCGCGCTGACCTCAAACAGCGCGGTATCAAGGACGCTGACAAGGCCCCGATCCCTGACGACATCTTCCGCCCCCAAGCCGAGCAGCGCGTGCGCCTGGGCCTGGTGGTGGCCGAATTGGTCAAGGCCAACGACCTGCACGCCAAGCCCGAGCAGATCCGCGCCCACATCGAAGAACTGGCCGCCAGCTACGAGCGTCCTGAAGACGTGACCCGTTGGTACTACGGCGACAACCAGCGTCTGGCTGAGGTCGAGGCCGTGGTGATCGAGTCCAATGTGGCCGAGTACGTGCTGTCAAAAGCCAAGGTGACCGAGAAGACACTGTCTTTTGAAGAACTGATGGGTCAGGCTTGATTCTTTTTCAGGCTTCCTGAATGCATGGGGCTTGTTGTACACACAACAAGCCCCATGTTGTTCAAAGGCACTGAAAACTGGTTACAGTAGCTGCAGAATTTTTGGAGTTGAGATGAGCGCTTTGGAAACACAAGCCTTGGGCATGGTCCCGATGGTGATTGAAACCTCTGGTCGCGGTGAGCGCGCCTATGACATTTACTCGCGCTTGCTCAAGGAGCGCGTGGTGTTTCTGGTGGGCGAGGTCAACGACCACATGGCCAACCTGGTGATCGCACAGCTGTTGTTCCTGGAAAGTGAAAATCCGGAAAAAGACATTTCCCTGTACATCAACTCGCCAGGTGGCTCCGTCAGTGCAGGCATGGCGATTTATGACACCATGAACTTCATCAAGCCCGACGTGTCCACCTTGTGCATGGGCATGGCCGCCAGCATGGGTGCGTTTTTGCTGTCGTCGGGCGCCAAGGGCAAGCGTTTTTCCCTGCCCAACTCCAAGGTGATGATTCACCAGCCCCTGGGCGGAGCACGTGGCCAGGCGACGGAAATCGAGATTGCAGCGCGTGAAATCATCAAGACACGTGAGCAGCTCAACAAAATTCTGGCGGGCAACACCGGGCAGCCCTTGAGCCGCATCGAAAACGATACCGAGCGTGACTATTACCTTTCGGCCGACGAGGCCAAAGAGTACGGTCTGGTGGATCAGGTCATTGCCAAGCGTCCCTGAAGGCAACATCTTTGCAAAGCCTCTTCGTGAGGCTTTGTCTGTGGCGGCGTTTACCCCGAGGTGAGCGCCGTTTTTCTTTCGTTATGATTGCTGCGTTACACAGCTAGGCAACCGATATGGCCGACAAAAAAGGCACCTCCTCCGAAAAGAACCTGTACTGCTCTTTCTGCGGCAAGAGCCAGCATGAGGTCAAGAAGCTCATTGCAGGCCCTTCGGTCTTTATTTGCGATGAATGTATTGATTTGTGCAACGACATCATTCGCGATGAAGTGACCGATGCCGATGCCAGCGAAAAAGGCAAGGATGGATTACCGACGCCCTCCGAGCTCAAAGCCAATCTGGACAACTATGTGATTGGTCAGGAAAAAGCCAAACGCAGTCTTGCCGTGGCGGTGTACAACCACTACAAGCGTTTGCGCCACAAAGAGCACGCCAAGAAAGACGACGTTGAACTGGCCAAAAGCAACATCTTGCTGGTGGGGCCCACGGGCTCGGGCAAGACCTTGCTGGCGCAGACCATGGCACGCATGCTGGATGTGCCTTTCGTGATGGCCGATGCCACCACGCTGACCGAGGCTGGCTATGTGGGCGAAGATGTGGAGAACATCATCTCCAAGCTGTTGCAAAGCTGTAACTACGATGTGGAGCGCGCTCAGCGCGGCATTGTCTATATTGACGAGATCGACAAAATCACCCGCAAGTCCGACAACCCGTCCATCACCCGCGATGTGTCGGGCGAGGGCGTGCAGCAAGCCTTGCTCAAGCTGATTGAAGGCACCATGGCCAGCGTGCCACCCCAGGGCGGGCGCAAGCATCCCAATCAGGACTTCCTGCAGATCGATACCACCAACATCTTGTTCATTTGCGGTGGTGCGTTTGCGGGCCTGGAAAAAGTCATTGAAAACCGCACGGAAGCTGGAGGCATTGGCTTTGGCGCCACGGTCAAGAGCAAGCAGCAACGCTCCTTGTCGGAAATGTTCAGTGAGGTCGAGCCCGAAGACCTGATCAAGTACGGCCTGATTCCCGAGCTGGTGGGGCGCTTGCCTGTGGTGGCCTCGTTGGCGGAGCTGACAGAAGATGCGCTGGTGCAGATCCTGACGGAGCCCAAGAACGCAGTGGTCAAGCAGTTTGCCAAGCTATTGGGCATGGAAGGCGTGGAGCTGGAAGTGCGGGCCAATGCCTTGCATGCCATTGCCCGCAAGGCCATTGCCCGTAAAACAGGCGCACGTGGTTTGCGTTCCATCCTTGAACAAGCGCTGATTGACACCATGTTTGATTTGCCCACGATGAGTAATGTGGACAAAGTGGTGGTGGAGGAGTCCACTATCGAGGAAAACAAAGCGCCTTTGCTGGTGTATCGTGAGAGCGCCAAACAGGCTTGATGGAGGTCCCCATGTCCGGACACACACCTTTACCGCCGACACCGCTGGATTTGCCCATGTTGCCTTTGCGCGATGTGGTGGTTTTTCCGCACATGGTCATCCCGCTGTTTGTGGGGCGTCCCAAGAGTATCAAGGCCCTTGAATCGGCCATGGCCCAGGACCGGCGCATCATGCTGTTGGCGCAAAAAACCGCCACCAAGGATGAGCCTGCAGTTGAAGACATGTTTGCTGTGGGCTGTGTGTCCACGATTTTGCAAATGCTCAAGCTGCCCGATGGCACGGTCAAGGTGCTGGTCGAGGGGCAGCAGCGCGCCCAGGTGGAAAGCATCACCGATGGTGAGGCACATTTTGTGGCCCGCGTGGTGCCTGTGGCTGCCGACGAAACCGCAGCTGAGAGCGAGGTCGAGGCCTTGCGTCGTGCGGTCATGCAGCAGTTTGAGCAGTACGTCAAACTCAACAAGAAGATCCCGCCAGAAATCCTGACCTCGATTTCCAGCATTGACGATCCCGGCCGCCTGGCCGACACCATAGCTGCCCATCTTCCACTCAAGCTGGAAAACAAACAGCAGGTGCTCGACCAGACGCAAATTCGTGGCCGTCTGGAAGACTTGTTTGCACAGCTTGAGCGTGAGGTGGACATCCTCAATGTGGACAAGCGCATCCGCGGCCGCGTCAAGCGACAGATGGAGAAGAACCAGCGCGACTTCTACCTGAACGAGCAAGTCAAGGCCATTCAGAAAGAACTGGGTGAGGGCGAAGAGGGCGCTGACATCGAGGAGATCGAGAAAAAGATCAAACTCGCCAAGATGCCCGCCGAAGCACGCAAGAAGGCAGAGGCTGAGCTTAAAAAGCTCAAACTCATGTCCCCCATGTCGGCAGAAGCTTCTGTGGTGCGCAACTACATTGAAGTGCTGACAGGATTGCCCTGGTCCAAAAAGACCAAGATCAAGCATGATCTGGGCAATGCCGAGACGGTGCTCAACGAAGATCACTATGGCCTGGAAAAGGTTAAAGACCGCATTCTGGAATACCTTGCTGTGCAGCAACGTGTGGACAAGGTCAAGGCCCCCATTTTGTGTCTGGTGGGGCCACCTGGCGTCGGCAAGACCTCGCTGGGCCAATCCATTGCCAAGGCCACGGGGCGTAAATACGTGCGCATGGCCCTGGGTGGCATGCGTGACGAGGCTGAAATTCGCGGTCACCGCCGTACCTATATTGGCGCCATGCCGGGCAAGGTTCTGCAAAGCCTGAACAAGGTGGGCGTGCGTAATCCGCTGTTCCTGCTCGACGAGATCGACAAGCTGGGCATGGACTTTCGCGGTGATCCGTCCAGCGCCTTGCTCGAGGTGCTGGACCCGGAGCAGAACAATACCTTTGGCGACCATTATGTCGAGGTGGATTTCGACCTCAGCGATGTGATGTTTGTGGCAACGTCCAACTCCATGAACATTCCGCCGGCGCTGCTGGATCGCATGGAAGTGATTCGCCTGTCGGGTTACACCGAAGACGAAAAAACGAGCATTGCCATGCGCTATCTGCTGCCCAAGCAGATGCAAAACAACGGCATCAAGCCAGACGAGATGGCGATGAGCGAAGACGCGGTGCGCGATATCGTGCGCTATTACACCCGCGAAGCAGGTGTGCGTTCGCTCGAGCGTGAACTCTCCAAAGTTTGCCGCAAGGTGGTCAAGAGCCTGCTGCTGGGGCAAATGAAGCAGCAAGTGCAAGTGACTGCCGGGAACCTGCATGACTTTTTGGGTGTGCGCAAGTTCAGCTACGGCCGCGCCGAAGAGAAGAACCAGGTCGGACAAGTGGTTGGCCTGGCCTGGACCGAGGTGGGAGGCGATTTGCTGACCATCGAGGCGGCGCTCATGCCGGGTAAAGGCGTCATCACACGCACGGGTTTGTTGGGTGATGTGATGAAAGAGTCGGTGGAAGCTGCGCGCACGGTGGTGCGTAGCCGCTCACGCCTGCTAGGTATCAAGGACGAGGTGTTCGAGAAGAAGGACCTCCACATCCACGTGCCCGATGGAGCCACGCCCAAAGACGGGCCCAGTGCAGGCGCTGCCATGACCACGGCCATGGTGTCGGCCATGACGGGGATTCCAGTGCGCTGCGATGTGGCCATGACCGGTGAGATCACTTTGCGTGGGGAAGTCACGGCGATTGGTGGCCTCAAGGAAAAATTGCTGGCGGCGCTTCGAGGGGGCATCAAGACGGTCCTGATTCCTGAGGAGAATGTCAAAGACCTGCAGGACATTCCTGACAACGTCAAGAGCGGCCTTGAAATCGTGCCAGTCAAATGGATCGATCAAGTGCTTGATATTGCGCTGGAGTCCCGCCCACAAGCCTTGCCTGAAGAGGTGCAGGCACAGGTGCCCGTGGTGGTTTCCGAGCCTGGCAAAGAGGTCGCCACAAAACACTGAAAAATTATGTGCCGCACCCTCGTGTGCGGTGCTGTTTTATGGCTATAATTCAAGTCTTACGCGGGATTAGCTCAGTTGGTAGAGCGATACCTTGCCAAGGTATAGGTCGAGAGTTCGAGCCTCTTATCCCGCTCCAAA
>JBEEOS010000069.1:0-11283 GCA_041191485.1 Pseudomonadota bacterium | reverse complement strand
TTGGTCGTGGCGACCTTGACCATGCGCCAGTTCTTGAGGATGTACTCGTGGATTTCGGCCTTGATCCAGTGCAGCGCATAGCTCACCAGGCGCACGCCCTGGTCGGGGTCGAAGCGCTTGACGGCCTTCATCAAGCCGACATTGCCTTCCTGGATCAGGTCGCCATGCGGCAGACCGTAGCCCAGGTATTGGCGCGAAACGGACACCACCAGACGCAGGTGCGAGAGCACCAGCTTGCGGGCGGCTTCAAGGTCATCGTTGTTTTTGAGTTTGCGCGCCGCTTCCTGTTCTTCCTCAAGGGTGAGCAAAGGCATGCGGTTGACGGCAGAAATGTAGGCGTCGAGGTGGCCCAGAGAGGGCACAACAGCCCAAGGGCTGCGCAGAGCCATCGCTGTGGACAGGGAACCAGATTGATGTGTCATTCCAGAACTCCTTTCAATGTGCCAATTTTAGCACTCGGGGTGTTTGAGTGCTAATCGGCGGCATGGAAGCCATGTTGACTTAAGGGTTAACCCTTGTCAATCTGCAATTGGGCCGGCCCCGCCTGGATGCGGCCTATCGCGGCGGCCTGGTCAAAACCATGGGCCACAAAGGTGGCCAGCACCTGTTCCACGCTGTCCGGGCTGCAGGCGACCAGCAGACCGCCACTGGTTTGCGGGTCGCTCAGCAGGGCCTGGTCCTGCGGCATGAAGCCTGGGGGCAGCAGCACATCGTGCCCATAGCCAGTCCAGTTGCGGCCTGAGGCGCCGGTGACCATGCCTTGGGCAGCCAAATCACGAACGCCACGGAGCAGGGGAACCTGGCTCCAGTCGATCGTGACCGTACAGCCACTGCCCCGAGCCATTTCCAGCGCATGGCCTGCCAGCCCAAATCCCGTCACATCCGTGATCGCGTGTACGCCATCGATGCGAGCCAGGTCCGGGCCGGGGGTGTTCAGTCGGGTGGTGGTGGCGATCATTTGCGCATAGCCCTCGGGGGACAGCGCATTTTTCTTGACGGCGGCGGACTGAATACCCACACCCAGCGGTTTGCCCAGCACCAGCACATCGCCCGAGCGGGCGTCGGCGTTGCGTTTGACACGGCTGGGATGGACCAGCCCAATGGCCACCAGGCCATAAATGGGCTCGACCGAGTCGATGGTGTGCCCACCCGCGATCGGGATGCCCGCTGCCTTGCACACACTGGCGCCGCCTTCGAGGATGCGGCCAATCGTCTGGGTGGACAGCACATTGATCGGCATGCCGACCAAGGCCAGCGCCAGGATGGGCGTGCCGCCCATGGCGTACACATCGCTGATGGCGTTGGTCGCGGCGATGCGGCCAAAGTCGAACGGGTCGTCGACGATGGGCATGAAGAAGTCTGTCGTGGCGATCAGGGCCTGCTCATCGTTGAGTTTGTAGACGGCGGCGTCGTCGGCAGTTTCGATGCCCACCAGCAGCTCGGGTGGCACCGGCAGCGCGGTGGTGCCCTTGAGGATGTCGGACAGCACGCCCGGCGCGATCTTGCAGCCGCAGCCCCCGCCGTGGGAAAGAGACGTCAGGCGGGGTTCGGTAGGGTTGTTCATGGCAATCAAATCAGGGTCAGCTGAGCAGCGCCTGCGCAAATTCGCGGGCGTCAAAGGTTTCCAGGTCTTCCAGCTTTTCGCCGACGCCGATGAAATACACCGGAATCGGTTTTTCGCGGGCAATCGCACACAGCACGCCGCCCTTGGCGGTGCCATCGAGCTTGGTGACGATCAGGCCCGTCAACTGCAAGGCCTCATCAAAGGCCTTCACTTGCGCCAGCGCGTTTTGGCCGGTGTTGCCGTCAATGACCAGCAGCACCTCGTGGGGCGCAGACTCATCAGCCTTTTGCACCACACGCTTGATCTTTTTCAGCTCTTCCATGAGGTGCAGCTGCGTAGGCAGCCGTCCGGCAGTGTCCACCAGCACCACATCCTTGCCCCGGGCGCGGCCGGCGCTCACGGCGTCAAAGCTGACGGCGGCCGGGTCGCCGCCTTGTTGGCTGACGATCTCGACCGTGTTGCGGTCGGCCCAGACGGCCAGCTGCTCCTTGGCGGCCGCGCGGAAGGTGTCGGCCGCAGCCAGCAACACGCTCTCGCCGCTGTCGGCCAGGTGCTTGGTCAGTTTGCCAATCGAGGTGGTTTTGCCTGCGCCGTTGACGCCCGCGACCATGATGACGGTGGGCTTTTGTGCCCCAATCTCCAGCGGCTTTTGCAGCGGTGCCAGCATGTCGGCAATGGCGTCGGCCAGCAGGCCCTTGACCTGGGCCGGGTCGGTGGCTTTGGCCTCCTTGACGCGGCGCTTGAGGTCGGCCAGCAGCTGCTCGGTGGCTTTCACGCCGGTGTCGGCCATCAGCAGGGCCGCTTCCAGCTCTTCATACAGGTTGTCATCAATCTGGGTGCCTGTGAACACCGTGGTGATGGATGAGCCGGTTTTACGCAGGCCGCTTTTTAGGCGTTGCAGCCAGCTGCTGCGCGGCGCTGGATCAGTGGCTGGGACCGTTGCCGGGACGGATGCCGTGACCGCAGCAGCGGGCGCAGGCACAGGCGTGTCAGCAGCAGGTGTGGCCGGGGGAGGGGATTTTTTTTTGAAGAAACTGAACATGGTGGGTGATCCGCAGATCGTGCATTTTATGAAATGCCCTCAAGGGCTGCGGAATCACTCTCCCACGGCGGCTCAGATGTGCATCACAAAGCGCGGGACGTGGCGCATGTGCAAGGACATGCCCAGAGCGGCCATGCGGTGGTCGCTGCGGCCCAGAATGGTCTCGGCCAAGGGCAGAAACTGCTGCTCTTCGAGCTGTGCGTGGGCGTGGTAGCGCGTGACCAAGTCCTGCAAAAGCGCTGTATCGAGCTCAGTGTCCTGGCCCTTGGCTACTTTGCGCAGCGAAGGCTCCAATTGCTTCCAGGTTTTTTCCAGCCCACGGTGTTCGTGGGTGAGTTGCGCGATCAGCTCTTCCACGCGCAGGCGCTCCGGACCCGCTTGAGCGCTGGAGCGCACCGCGGGAAAGAGCTCTTCCTCTTCTTCGCTGTGGTGGGTGTACATGCCGCTGTCGAAGAAGGCCATGGATTGCTGGGCAATGTGGCGGGCCAGCTGCGCCGGGGCCAGCAGGGCGGGCAACTGGCCCATGCGTTCGAGCTGGGCCAGGATGCCCACGTGGCACTGTTCAAAATGGGGAATGGGGGCGTCGTCTTGTGGGGTCGTCATGGGGCACCAATCTTTCGAAATTAAAGCAATGCCTCCAATCTAGACGCGTCCAGGCCAGTCGCCAAGTGGCATCTGGACAAAGTTTGACGCAAGTCATTTTTGCGTCCGTTTGCGACCTCAGCCCGTACACTTGAGGGCATGGTTCGCTCCCGATCAACACCTGATGCCAAATCACGCCCAGTGTCTGCCTCTGCTCGGGCAGGAGGCGCTGCGCACGAGGTGCGCATTGTGGGGGGCGTTTGGCGACGCACACGCCTGCGCGTGCTCGACAAGCCGGGTTTGCGCCCCACGCCTGACCGTGTTCGCGAGACCTTGTTCAACTGGCTGGGCCAGGACCTGACGGGTTGGGTGTGTCTGGATGCCTTTGCCGGCACTGGTGCGCTGGGGCTGGAAGCTGCCTCGCGTGGGGCGCAACAAGTGGTGCTCATCGAGCAGGACGCCCAGCTGGTCAAACAACTGCACGACCATGTTGAGCAACTCAAAGCCACGCAAGTGAAGGTGCAGCGCTCCGACGCGCTGACCGCCCTGGCCAGCTGGCCCGCGCAAAGTGCAGACCTGGTGTTTCTGGATCCGCCATTTTCAGGTGGCGAGGCGATGTTCAAGCACGCCCTGCAACAAGCCGCACGCTGCGTGCCGATCGGCGGCTGGGTGTATCTGGAGGCGCCCGAAGCTTGGGACGAAGCGGGCTTGCAAGCCTACGGGCTGGCCTTGCAACGCCACCTCAAAGCGGGTGCTGTGCATGCGCACCTGTTGCAGCGCGTTGCATAATCATCCGAACCCCGACATCTGAGCCCCTTGGCTGGAGACCCCGCATGGCCCGCAACGTCACCGCTGTTTATTCCGGAACTTTTGACCCGATCACCCTGGGTCACGAGGACGTCGTGCGCCGCGCTGCACTGATGTTTGACCAGGTGATTCTGGCCGTGGCCACAGCCCACCATAAAAACACCTTGTTCACGCTGGAGCAGCGGCTGGAGCAGGCCCGGGCCGCCTTGGCCGATTGCCCCAATGTGCGGGTGCTGCCCTTTGAGGGCTTGATCGTCGACTTTGTGCGCCAGCAAGGTGGGCAGATCATTGTGCGCGGCCTGCGCTCATTGACCGACTACGACTACGAAACCCAGATGGCGGGCATGAACCGTCACCTGGCCCCACAGGTGGATACGGTGTTCCTGCACACCAGCGCCCAGGTGCAACACATCAGCAGCACCCTGGTGCGCGAAATTGCCAAGCTTGGCGGCGATGTGTCGGGCCTGGTCTCGGCACCTGTGGTGCAGGCACTCAAGACGCGCCTGGCCTGAGCCGGGTTCAGAGGTCTTGCGCGGCCTCGATCACAAAGCGCACGCGTTGCTGGCCTTGCCATTCGTCGGTGTCCAGGCGGTAGGCCAGATGGGCTTGCCCGGGCAGCGGTTCGCTGCGGCCAAACCAGATGCCATCGACCAGTTGCCCTTGATGGCGCAGCTTGACGGACAAATGCTTTTCCCCCACCAGGCGTTGTGAGACCACTTCGAGTTTCTCGCTGAAGACAGGCGCAGCAAAGCCCTGTCCCCACACCTGACCTTGCAGCATTTGAGCCACATCGGCACGGCGGTATTCGGCAGGCAAGGGACCGTCGGTGTCCAGGCGACGTTGCAAGGTGGACGCATCCAGCCCTTCTTGGGCGATCTGGTTGAGATGGTGTTCAAACAGCTCGTAATGTTCTTCCGCAATGGTGCAGCCTGCCGCCATGGCGTGGCCGCCAAAGCGCAACAACACGCCTGGCGCGCGTTTGGCCAGCAGGTCCAGCGCATCACGCAAATGAAAACCGGGGATGGAGCGGCCCGAGCCCTTGAGTTCGTGCTCCTTGCCAGGCGCCGTGCTGGGCGCAAACACGAACACCGGGCGGTGGAACTGTTCTTTCAGACGTGAGGCGACGATGCCGACCACCCCCTCATGAAACTCGGGGTCAAACACGCACACAGCGGGGGGAGCTGGCGCATCGTCTTCGAACAGCGATTGCGCAATCTCCAGCGCCATGTCCCGCATATCGCCTTCAATCACGCGGCGCTCGCGGTTGATCTGGTCAAGCTGCTGGGCCAGTTGACTGGCCAGGGCCGCATCGTCGGTTTGCAGGCATTCAATGCCCAGGCGCATGTCAGACAGGCGGCCGGCTGCATTGATGCGCGGGCCCAGGGCAAAGCCCAGGTCAAAGGTGTTGGCCTGTGGCGTCTTGCGGGCCGCAGCCTGGAAAAGCGCGCTCATGCCCGGTGGCATTTGCCCCGCCCGAATGCGCTTGAGGCCCTGGGCCACCAAACGGCGGTTGTTGGCATCGAGTTTCACCACATCGGCCACAGTGCCTAGCGCCACCAGCGGCAGCAGGGCGTCCAGCCGGGGTTGGGTTTTGGCGTCAAACCGGCCTTGTTCGCGCAGCAGTGCGCGCAGGGCCAGCAACACATAAAACATCACGCCCACCCCGGCCATGGACTTGCTGGGAAAGCTGCAGCCGGGCTGGTTGGGGTTGACGGTCACGTCTGCGGCGGGCAGTTGCTCGCCGGGAAGGTGGTGATCGGTCACCAGCACTTGCATGCCCAGGCGGTGGGCCGCGTCCACGCCTTCGACGCTGGCAATGCCGTTGTCCACGGTGATGAGCACATCCGCCCCGCTTTGCTTGACACGTTCTGCAATCGTGGGTGTCAGGCCATAGCCATCGGTCACGCGGTCAGGCACCAGGTAGCTCACGTGCTGCGCACCCAGCATGCGCAGGCCGCGCAAGCCCACGGCGCAGGCGGTGGCGCCGTCACAGTCGTAATCGGCCACGATGCACAGGCGCTTGTCCTGTTGTATGGCCTCGGCCAGCAAGTGGGCAGCTTCGCGGCTGCCTTTGAGCTGGTCCGGCGGCAGCAAGAGGGCCAGGTCGTCTTGCAGATCCTGTGCGTTGTCAATGCCGCGTGCGGCCAGCAAACGGGCCAGCAAAGGATGGGTGCCTGCCTGCTCCAGCGCCCAGGCGGCGCGTGGGGGAACGTCTCGGTCAATCAGTTTCATGGGTCAGCAAGGTTCGCAAGGCTTGGGCAGGTGTGGGCGCGGCTGGACGAAGCCAGCGCTGCCACCAGCGGCGCGGGGGGGCAGGCAGCCAGCTCTGGCTGGCGCTTTCGCTGCACAGGCTCAGTGTGCCCGTACCGCCGCCTTCAAGGTGGCGCACAAAGTCGGCCAATGCAGTCTGGTCCAGCGCCTGCCAGGCCTGGACCCAGGCTTGCGCATGCGCCTGCAGCGCGGGCAGATGCAAAGCGGCTTCAAATCGGGTGTGTGCCTGGCCCGGGGTAGGCTGGGGCCGTCCCGCGCCGTGGAACCACAGGGCGTTGACGGGCAGCAGGCCCATGGCCGCACGCTCGTCGTTGACGCTGTGGGGGTAGAGCAGCATTTGCGCTTCGCTTTGCAGGCGGCGCAAAGGCGCAGGCAGGCTTTCGGGCGTCAGCCAGGGTTTGACGAGGCTGCCCGCCATGCGTTCCAGGCTGGCGCAGCGGATGTCTTGCAAGATCTCGCCTTGGGCATGCCACAGGATCGGGGTGTGCGGGCGCACCTGCAGGCCATCTTCTGCCAGCAGGGGTTGCAGGCTGTCGATGATGGCCTGGGCCTGCGGCAATGTCAGCCCCAGCTGCTCGGCGGGATGCATGACCACCTGGTCCATGCCGATTCGCCAGTGGCAAGGGCTGACCCAGGCCTGGGGCGTTGGCTGCGTGCTTTGGGTTTGGTGTGCCGCCCAGGGCCAGGGACCTGTCTCTGGCCAGCCCAGGGCCTGGGCATGAACGGCTTCGTGGGCCAGCCAGGGGGCGTCGTCATCGGCACGGATAGGCTCCTGCGCCTGCAGCAGCTGCAAGGCGCGCTGCAGGTGCGGCAGTTGCAGCGCCTCCAGGGCAGCGGGGTGGCGGTCCGTGGCAGCGTAGGCGATGATCAAATGCATGGGCAAGCGCGAAGGTGAATCACCCTCTATTGTCAGGGATGACACAATCGCAGTCTTACGGATTCAGAACCACAACAGGGGCTTCATGGTTTGGCCATATGAATGGGTGCTGGGCTGGCGCTACACGCGTGCCGGTCGTGCATCGCGCAAGAACGGATTCATCTCCTTTATCTCGGGGGTGTCGATGCTCGGCATTGCCCTGGGCGTGGCTGCGCTCATCATCGTCTTGTCGGTGATGAACGGCTTTCAGAAAGAGGTGCGCGACCGCATGCTGGGGGTGGTCTCGCATGTCGAGATTTACGCGGCTGACGGCAACGCCTTGCCCGATGTGGCGAGCCTGATGGCGCAGGTTCGCCAGCAGCCCGAAGTGTCGGGGGCCGCACCGTTCATCGCCGTACAGGCCTTGCTGGCGCGCGGTGAAGACATGAAGGGCGTGATGCTGCGCGGCATTGATCCGGCGCTGGAGCCCGAAGTGTCAGATGTACAGGCTGGCCAGCAATCGGCGGCCCTGACACAGTTGAAGCCAGGCGGCTTTGGTTTGGTGCTGGGCGCGGATCTGGCCATGAATCTGGGCGTGCGCGGGGGAGATACCGTGACGCTGGTCTCACCCTCCGGGCAAATGACGCCTGCAGGTGTGGTGCCCCGCATGAAGCAGATGCAGGTGCTGGGCCAGTTCTTTTCCGGTCATTACGAATACGATTCCGCGCTGGCGCTGATGCACTGGGAAGATGCGGCGCGCATCTTCCGGCTTGAAGGCCCCACAGGCTTGCGCGTGAAATTGCGCGATCTGCACCAGGCCCGCGAGGTGGCGGCACAGTTGCAGGCCCGCTTGGGCACGGGCTATCTGGTGCGTGACTGGACACAGCAAAACCGCACCTGGTTTGCTGCCGTGCAGGTGGAAAAACGCATGATGTTCATCATCCTGACCTTGATCGTCGCCGTGGCGGCCTTCAACCTGGTCAGCACTTTGGTGATGACGGTGACAGACAAACGCGCCGACATCGCCATCTTGCGCACCCTGGGCGCCAGCCCGCGCAGCATCATGGGCGTGTTCGTGGTGCAGGGCGCCACGGTGGGCGTGATCGGAACGCTCAGCGGCTTTGCCCTGGGCTTGCTGGTAGCCTTCAATATCGATGTCATCGTGCCTGCTCTGGAGCACTTGTTCAATGCGCAATTCCTGCCGCGGGACGTGTACCTGATCAGCCGCATGCCCAGCGAGCCGCAAAGCTCGGACATCGTGCCCATTGTGGTGATCTCTTTGGTGCTGGCCTTTGTGGCCACGCTGTACCCCAGCTGGCGAGCCAGCCGCGTCAACCCGGCGGAGGCCCTGCGCTATGAGTGACGTCATCCTCAACGCACGCGGCCTCACGCGCCGCTTTGTCGAAGGCTCCCTGGATGTGACCGTGCTCCAAGGCGTGGATCTGCAGGTGCACGCGGGCGAAACGCTGGCCATTGTGGGCGCCTCGGGTTCGGGCAAAAGCACCTTGCTGCATTTGCTGGGCGGGCTGGACGCCCCTAGCGCTGGCGAAGTCTGGCTCAAGGGGCAGAATCTGGCGCGTCTGTCGGCGGCGCAACAAGGACAGTATCGCAACCAGTACCTGGGCTTTGTGTACCAGTTCCATCACCTCTTGCCCGAGTTCACCGCGCTGGACAACGTGGCCATGCCGCTGTGGATTCGGCGCATGGACCGCACACAGGCCCGTGCGCAAGCTGCGCAGTGGCTGGATCGCGTCGGGCTGGGCGCGCGAGGCGAACACCGGCCCGCCGAGCTTTCTGGCGGCGAACGCCAAAGGGTGGCGATTGCCCGTGCCTTGATCACGCAACCAGCGTGTGTGCTGGCCGACGAGCCCACAGGCAACCTCGACCGGGGCACCGCTGACAGCGTGTTCGAACTCATGCTCGAACTTGCCCGCGAACAAGGCACAGCCTTTGTGCTGGTCACCCACGACACCGAGCTGGCCGCGCGTTGCGACCGGCAACTGCACCTGGTGCGGGGGCAGCTGGCCTGAAGCCAGGTGGACGCCTGAGGCCAGCATCAACCTTGTGCCCTGCCATGCGCTGGATCGATACCCACTGCCACCTGGACGCGCCGGAGTTTGATGCCGACCGCGATGCCGTGCGAGAACGTGCACGCGATGCAGGGGTGGACCTGTGTGTGCTGCCCGCCGTGCAGCGTGCTGACTGGCCCCGCGTGCAAGCGTTGGCCGCTTTACACGGGGACGCCTACGCGCTGGGCATCCATCCCTTGTATGTGCCCCAGGCGCAGGACGATGATCTGCAGGCCCTTGACCACGCGCTCGCGCAAGCCCAGGGTGACCCACGGCTGGTGGCTGTCGGTGAAATTGGCCTGGACTTTTTTGTGCCCGAGCTGTGCACCCCGGCCATGCGCGAGCGCCAGTGGCAGTTTTATCTGGCGCAGTTGCAGCTGGCGCAAAAGCACGGTTTGCCCGTCATCCTGCATGTGCGCCGCTCGGCAGACTTGCTGCTCAAGGGCTTGCGACAGGTGCGCGTGAGCGGCGGCATTGCCCATGCCTTCAATGGCAGCGCCCAGCAGGCCAAGCAGTTTGTCGAACAGGGTTTCGCACTGGGCTTTGGCGGTGCGATGACCTACGAACGCGCTACCGCCTTGCGTGAATTGGCGCGCACACTGCCCGCTGACGCATTGGTCTTGGAAACAGACGCGCCCGACATTCCGCCCCACTGGCTGTATCAAACCGCGCAGGCCCGGGCCAACGGTGCCGCGCAGGGCCGCAACACACCCGCCGAGCTGCCGCGCATCGCACAGGTGCTGGCCGATGTGCGCGGGCAAGCTCTGGCCGAGTTGCAGGTTCAGACCACCCTGAATGCCTGCCGCGTGCTGCCCCGGCTGGGCTCTCTATAACCTATCGCTTGATCAGGAGACCTCTTCATGAACACCCCACGTCGACAATTGCTCATTGCCCTGACCGCTGGCCTAGGCGCCTGCCTGAATCCGGCCGTTCTGGCCCAGGAGAAAACGGTGGTCGAAGTCTGGAAAGACCCTAACTGCGGTTGCTGCAAAGACTGGATTGCCCACATGGAGCGCGCCGGCTTCCAAGCCGTGGTGCACGACACTGGCAACAACGGCGCCCGTGCGCGCTTGGGGCTACCCCTGAAATACGGCTCGTGCCACACCGCCTTGGTGGATGGTTACGTCATCGAAGGGCATGTCCCCGCCACCGACATTCGCCGCCTGATGCGCGAAAAACCCAAAGCTCTTGGACTGGCTGTGCCCGGCATGCCTGTCGGAGCGCCCGGCATGGATGGCCCTGAGTACAAGGGTCGCAAAGACAAATACGACGTCTTGCTGGTGACCAAGGATGGCCGCTCCTCCGTTTACCAGTCTTACTGACGCCGGACTCAGCCCTTACGCTAGGGGCTGGCTCTGTCTGAACGACGGCTGACGCAATCAGGGACAATGGCGGCACCACAGCCTGCTGTTGTTCCATGAGTTCCAAGAAAAAAACCACCCTGCCTGAAGTCCACTTCTCGGAAGACGGCGACATCCGCTACCTGCACCTGTCCAGCCCCTGGATTCAGGGCTCCATGCTGATCAAAAAGCCCTACGACATTGAGCTGGAATATGTGCAACGCATGATGGCCTGGCTGCTGTTCATGCCCCCTGAAGACGTGGCTGGAGCCCACGCGATGCAATTGGGCCTGGGTGCAGGCACCATCACCAAGTTTTGCTACAAAAAACTCAAGATGACCTGCACGGCCATCGAGCTCAACCCGGGTGTGCTGCATGCTTGCCGGGGCTGGTTTCGCCTGCCCGAAGAAGACGAGCGCCTGCGCGTGGTCATTGCAGACGCGGCCAAGGAAATCCGCTCGCCGGAGTGGACAGGCGTGGTGGACGCCCTGCAGGTGGACATTTACGACCATGAAGCCGCCAGCCCCGTGCTCGACACGCTGGATTTTTACCAGGACTGCCGTGCCTTGCTCAGCCCCAACGCCTGCATGACGGTCAACCTCTTTGGCCGCTCGTCCAGCTACGAAGAATCGCTGCAAAAAATTGCCGCCGCCTTTGGCGAAGACGCCGTCTGGGCCTTCAAGCCCACGCGCGAGGGCAACACCATTGTGCTGGCGCAGCGCACCCCCAGTCGCCCCAAGCGCGAGCAACTC
>JBEEOS010000068.1:0-11296 GCA_041191485.1 Pseudomonadota bacterium | reverse complement strand
GGTGACGACCACGGCATCAAACTGCTGGGTCAAGGGCCAGGGATGGTTTTCAACATCGGCCAGCAAAACCTGGCCGTAGGCGCGGGCGCTTTGCAGAGCATCGGGGTCGCGGTCCACGCCCAGGACGGAGTGTCCACGCTGCTGCAGAAACTGCATGTGGCGCCCATGACCACAGGCCAGGTCCAGCACAAGGCTACGTGGGGGCAAAAGGTGATGCCAGCGTTCAATCCAGGGTGATGGGGTCGTGCTGTGATGCATGTATACGCTTAAAAACAGGCCCAGAGCTGGTCGGCCATGGAAATCACAAAGTCCGGGCGCAGGTAGAGCAGGGACACCAGCAGCAAGGTCAGCACGATGCCCAGCCAAACCAGAGCCTTGCGCCAGGAAAAGTCGTGCATGGCTCAGGCTGCCTGCAGTTGCGTGCGACGAATGGCCGACTCGTTGACCGGCAGGTTCACCAGCGCGGCGAATACGCCCAATGCGATAGCCAGATACCAGACGATGTCATAGCTGCCTGTTTTGTCGTAGAGGTATCCGCCCAGCCATACGCCCATGAAGGAGCCGATCTGGTGGCTGAAAAACACGAAGCCGCCCAACATGGACAGGTGCGCGACGCCAAAAATCTGCGCCACAGACGCAGTGGTGGGCGGCACGGTGGACAGCCACAGCAGGCCCATCACGGCCGAAAACAGATAAACGCTGGTGGGCGTGAGCGGGGCCAACAGAAACAGCACGATGCAAATCGAGCGGGAAAAGTAAATGAAGGCCAGGATTTTTTTCTTGGCCAGCTTCTGGCCCAGCGCACCCGCAGCGTAGGTGCCAAACACATTGAACAAGCCAATCAAGGCCAGCGCAAAGCTGGCCACTTGCGGCGCCAGGCCGTGGTCTTTGAGGTAGCTGGGCATATGCACGCCAATGAACACCACCTGAAATCCGCAGACAAAGTAGCCCGCCATCAGCAGCTGAAAGCTGCGGTAGCCGAAAGCCTCGCGAAGGGCCTGAACAATGGTTTGTTCGCGATGCGCGCTGGCCAGGCCCAGGGCCGGCTCTCTCAGACCCAGGGCCAGAGGGGCCATGATCAAGGCCGCAGCGGCCAGGATGACCAAAGCTTCCTGCCAGCCAAATTGGCTGATCAGAAAGCCTTCGGTGGGGACCATCAGGAACTGACCGAAGGACCCGGCGGCCGCGGCCACACCCATGGCCCAGGATCGACGCTCGGGCGGTACATTGCGTCCGATCACCCCGTAGACCACCGCGTAGGTGGTGCCGGACTGCGCCAGGCCAATGAGCACGCCAGTGGACACCACGAAGGGCAGGATATGGTTGGCGTGGGCCATGCCCAACAAGCCCAGCGCGTAGCACGCAGCACCAACCGCAATGACGCGGAAGGCACCAAAGCGATCGGCCAGCATGCCGGCGAAGATGCCGAAAAAGCCCCACGACAGGTTTTGCACGGCCATGGCCAAGGCAAAGTCTTCACGGCCCCAGTTCTGGGCCTGGGTGATGGGTTGTAGCCACAGGCCAAATCCATGGCGAATGCCCATGGACAAAGTGACGATGGCGGCGCCGCAGGCCAGAACCTGCGCAAGAGAAAGGGGTTTGTGTTGCATGCCGTGACTGTACCCAAAGCCGCGCACTTTTGCCGTCGCGGCCCTGACTTGAATGCAGGACTGTTCATTCATACAGTGGTTCTTGCTTGTTCCCACTACAATCGCGCCCATGGCGACACAGCAAAACGAATATTCAGAAGGCTCCATCCGCGTCCTCAAAGGACTGGAGCCAGTCAAGCAGCGTCCGGGCATGTACACCCGCACCGACAACCCGCTGCACATCATCCAGGAAGTGCTGGACAACGCCGCTGACGAGGCGCTGGCGGGGTTCGGCAAGAAAATCAAGGTCACGCTGCACGGCGATGGCTCGGCCAGCGTCGAGGACGACGGTCGCGGCATCCCCTTTGGCCTGCACCCTGAAGAAAAGGCGCCGGTCATCGAACTGGTCTTCACCCGCCTGCATGCGGGCGGCAAGTTCGACAAGGGTTCGGGCGGCGCCTACAGCTTCTCGGGCGGTCTGCACGGCGTGGGGGTGTCTGTGACCAATGCGCTGGCCAAGCGCCTGGAAGCCACCAGCCAACGCGAAGGGCAGGTGGCCACGCTGGTGTTTTCGGCGGGCGATGTGATCGAACCGCTGGTGGCGCGCGCGCAGCAAGCGGGCGACCGCAAGCAGGGCACCACGGTGCGCGTCTGGCCCGATGCCAAGTACTTCGACTCGCCCGCTTTGCCCATGGGCGAGCTGGTGCACCTGCTTCGCAGCAAGGCGGTGCTGATGCCGGGCGTGAGCGTCACGCTGGTCAACGAAAAAACCAAAGAGACCCAGAACTGGCAGTACAAGGGCGGCCTGGGCGATTACCTGGGCCAGACATTGAGTGCGGACCCGGTGATACCGATGTTCGCTGGCGAAGGCTATGCGGACAAAAACAACGACAGCTTTGCCGAAGGCGAGGGCGCGGCCTGGGCTGTGGCCTTCACCGAGGAAGGTGCGGCGACGCGCGAGAGCTATGTCAACCTGATCCCGACTCCCGCGGGCGGCACGCACGACAGCGGTTTGCGTGATGGCCTGTTCAACGCGGTCAAGAGCTTCATCGAGCTGCACAGCTTGCTGCCCAAGGGCGTCAAGCTGCTGCCCGAGGATGTGTTCGCCCGTGCCAGTTATGTGCTGAGCGCCAAGGTGCTGGACCCGCAGTTCCAGGGCCAGGTCAAGGAACGCTTGAACTCGCGTGACGCGGTGCGGCTGGTGAGCAGTTTCGTGCGCCCGGCGCTGGAGCTCTGGCTCAACGAACATGTGGACTACGGCAAGAAGCTGGCCGAGCTGGCCATCAAGGCGGCGCAGACGCGCCAGCGCGCAGGCCAGAAGGTCGAAAAGCGCAAGAGCTCGGGCGTGGCCGTGCTGCCTGGCAAGCTGACCGACTGCGAGAGCCGCGACATCGCGCACAACGAGGTGTTTTTGGTGGAGGGCGACTCGGCCGGGGGCAGCGCCAAGATGGGCCGCGACAAAGAGTGTCAGGCGGTGCTGCCGCTGCGCGGCAAGGTGCTCAACACCTGGGAGGTCGAGCGCGACCTGCTCTTCAAGAACACCGAAATCCACGACATCTCGGTGGCGATTGGTGTTGACCCGCACGGGCCGCAGGATTCGCCCGACCTGAGTGGCTTGCGTTACGGCAAGATCTGCATCCTGAGCGATGCTGACGTGGATGGTTCGCACATCCAGGTGCTGCTGCTGACCTTGTTCTTCCGCCACTTCCCCAAGCTGATCGATGCGGGCCATGTGTACGTGGCGCGCCCGCCGCTGTTCCGTGTGGACGCGCCTGCGCGTGGCAAGAAGCCCGCGGCCAAGATGTATGCGCTCGACGAAGGCGAACTCACGGCCATTCTTGACAAGTTGCGCAAGGACGGCGTGGGCGAAGGCAAATGGAGCATCAGCCGCTTCAAGGGCCTGGGCGAGATGAGCGCCGAGCAGCTGTGGGAAACCACCTTGAACCCTGATACGCGGCGCTTGCTGCCTGTGCAGCTGGGTGATCTGGACTTTGGGCAGACCGAGGCCGAGATCACCAAGCTCATGGGCAAGGGTGAAGCTGCCGCACGACGCGAGTTGATGGAGCTGCATGGCGACGCGATTGAAATCGATGTCTGAGCCTCTGTGGGGTCTGACGAGTGGGGAGGGCCGTGACGGCCTCCTCATGCTGGGGTACCAGAAATCGTCGGCCACCACGGCCCTCCCCACTCGTCACTTTGATGGCATCAGCAAAACACCTGAATTCCAATGAACGATCAACCCACCCTCGAATTCGACAACGGCGAGACCAATGACGCGCTGAACCTGGCGAACTACGCCCAGCGCGCCTACCTCGAGTATGCGCTGTCCGTCGTCAAGGGCCGTGCACTGCCCGATGTGTGCGATGGCCAGAAACCCGTGCAGCGCCGCATCCTGTACTCCATGGATCGCATGGGTCTGGGTTACAGCGGCCCCAACCGGGCCACGGCGGCCAAGCCGGTCAAGAGCGCCCGCGTGGTGGGCGATGTGCTGGGCCGTTACCACCCGCACGGCGACACGGCGGCATACGACGCGCTGGTGCGCATGGCGCAGGACTTTTCACAGCGCTACCCGCTGATCGACGGGCAGGGCAACTTCGGTAGCCGCGACGGCGACGGCGCAGCCGCGATGCGCTACACCGAGGCGCGTTTGTCACGCATCACCAGCCTCTTGCTCGACGAGATCGACATGGGCACGGTGGACTTCGTGCCCAACTACGACGGCTCCACCGAAGAGCCCAGCCAGCTGCCTGCGCGACTGCCGTTCACCCTGCTCAACGGTGCCAGCGGTATTGCCGTGGGGCTGGCCACAGAGATCCCCAGCCACAACCTGCGCGAAGTGGCCGACGCCTGTGTGGCGCTCATCAAAAACGACAAGCTCAGCGACGAAGAATTGCTGACCATCGTGCCGGGACCGGACTACTGTGGCGGCGGACAGATCATCAGCACAGCCCGTGACATTGCCGACGCCTACCGTACGGGTCGCGGCAGCCTCAAGGTGCGCGCCCGCTGGAAGATTGAAGACCTGGCCAGGGGCCAGTGGCAGCTGGTGGTCAACGAATTGCCGCCTGGCGTCAGCTCGCAAAAAGTGCTGGAAGAAATCGAGGAGCTGACCAACCCCAAGGTCAAGGCGGGCAAGAAGGCGCTGACGCAGGATCAGCAGCTGCTCAAGGCGAGCATGCTGGCGGTGCTGGATGTTGTGCGGGACGAATCGAGCAAGGACGCACCTGTGCGTCTGGTGTTCGAGCCCAAGACCAGCCGCATCGAACAGCAGGAACTCATCACCGCCTTGCTGGCCCACACCAGCCTGGAGACGTCTTCGCCGATCAACATGACCATGGTGGGCATCGACGGCAAGCCGGTGCAGAAATCGCTGCGCCAGATCCTGACCGAGTGGATCAGCTTCCGCCAAACCACCATCACCCGCCGCAGCCAGCACCGCCTGGCCAAGGTGCTGGACCGCATCCATATTCTGGAAGGTCGCCAGCTGGTGCTGCTCAACATCGACGAGGTGATCCGCATCATCCGCGAAAGCGACGAGCCCAAGGCGGCGCTGATCGAGGCCTTCAAGCTGTCAGACCGCCAGGCCGAGGACATCCTGGAAATCCGTCTGCGTCAGCTGGCACGGCTTGAAGCCATCAAGATCGAGCAGGAGCTGAGCGAGCTGCGGCTGGAGCAGGGCAAGCTCGAAGAGATTCTGGGCAGCCCCGCCGCCTTGCGTCGCCTGATGGTCAAGGAGATCGAGGCGGATGCCAAGACCTTTGCTGACCCGCGCCGCACCCTGATTCAGGAAGAAAAAAAGGCCGTGGCTGAAGTCAAGGTGGTGGACGAGCCGGTGACGGTGGTCGTGTCCGAAAAAGGCTGGGTGCGCGCGCGCACCGGTCATGGCCATGACGCCACCAGCTTTGCCTTCAAGGCGGGCGATGGCCTGTACGGCACCTTTGAGTGCCGCACGGTGGACCAGCTCATTGTGTTTGGCACCAATGGCCGTGTGTACAGCGTGCCTGTGGCGGCCTTGCCCGGCGCCCGTGGCGACGGCCAGCCGATTACCACGCTGATCGAGCTTGAAGCTGGCACCCAGCCCGCACACTATTTTGCCGGTCCGACAGGCGCCACGCTCTTGTTGTCAAGTTCAGGCGGCTATGGTTTTCTGGCCACGGTCGAAGCCTTGGTGTCGCGCAACAAAGGCGGCAAGGGCTTCATCAGCCTGGGCGAGGGTGAAACGCTCTGCGCCCCTTCCCACGTCAGCGGCTCCAGCGCCACGGTGCCTGCTGGTGCTCAACCGCTGCCCGCAGCCACCAGCGTGGCCTGTGCCAGCACGGGTGGCCGTATCCTCACTTTTGAAATCAGTGAACTCAAGCTGATGGAAAAGGGCGGCCGTGGTTTGATGCTCATCGATCTGGAGGCCAAGGACCAGCTCGCAGGCGCGGCTGCCTATACCCGCAGCGTGAAGATCGAAGGCATCGGTCGGGGCGGCAAGGAGCGGGAAGAAACGCTGGAAATCCGCAGCCTCAACAACGCCAAAACCAGCCGCGGCAAAAAAGGCAAAGTGGCCGATCTGGGCTTTAAACCCAATCGAATCACCCGGGTGGAGTAAGTTGCCTGTTTATTGAGCAACGCGCTGCAAGCCAGCAGGCATGCGGATTGCAGCGCTTGTTCATGGACTTGTCCACAAGGTTGACCACGGTCGGTGGGGAAAGTCGGTCCTCAGCCGATTTCGGCAATCAGCTCGATCTCCACGCACGCGCCCAGCGGAATCTGTGCCACACCAAAGGCGCTGCGAGCGTGGGCGCCTGCGGCACCAAACACTTGTCCCAGCAGCTCGCTGCAGCCGTTGGTGACCAGGTGTTGCTCTGTAAAGTCGCCTGTCGAGTTGACCAGGCTCATGACCTTGACGATTCGCTTGATCTTGTTCAGGTCACCGACAGCAGCGTGTAACGTGCCCATCAGATCGATGGCAACAGCGCGAGCGGCCTGCTGGCCTTCTTCGGTGCTCATGTTTTTACCCAGCTGGCCGACCCAGGGCTTGCCGTCTTTTTTGGCAATATGGCCAGACAGAAAGACCAGGTTGCCGGATTGCACAAAAGGCACATAGGCCGCAGCAGGCACAGCCACGGGGGGCAGTTGGATGTTCAGTTGTTCAAGTTGTTGGTAAACGCTCATGGCTGGAATCCTTCGGTTCGTCTTCTTCAGAAGGCTCCACTGTAACGCCGACATGCAGGCTGTGTGAGGCGCCGCCCTGAAGAATGCCCCGCAAAGGAGACACATCGGCAAAGTCCCGGCCGCTTGCAATTTGCACGTAGTCCTGCCCCGGGCTGCCCCAGCCGGCCCGGTTGTTGGTCGGGTCCAGGTGCAGCCAGCCTGCACTGGCATGGCTGTGCAGGCCAGGAACGTAGACGGCAGCCCAGGCATGCGAGGCATCACTGCCCACCAGCCTTGGCTGTCCCTCTGGGGGATGCGTCAGAAGATACCCGCTGACGTATTTGGCGGGCAAGCCCAGGCTTCGCAGGCAAGCAATCAGAATGTGGGCGAAATCCTGACAGACCCCACGCCTGGACTCCAGGGCCTGCAATGCGGGCGTGTGAATGTCCGTGCTGTGGCTGGCGTAGGTGAAGTCGCTGTGCATGCGCTTCATGAGCGCGGTGGCGGCCAGGACTAGCGCATGGTCGGGCGTGAAACAGGTGCGGGCGTATTGCGCAAACGCCTGGTCCAACGGGGCATGTGCAGACGCAAATGCGAATTGCCCGTTCAGATCCGTGGTTTGCCCGGCGTGGTACCTGAATGAATCGCGCGCAGCTTCCCAACGCGTCGAGACACAAGACCCTTCGGGCTGTGGCAATTCAAGGGTCTGCACTTCGCTTTGCGCTCGCACGTGCAGGCTTTGATGGGGCTGATGCAATGCCCAGTGATGAACGGTGTTGCCGTAGGCGTCGGTATGCCGATGCACTGTGGGCGGGCGGGGTTCAATCTCCAGCGCGAAACGATGCACTTGTTGTGTTGCGCTTTCAAACGGCTGCAGATGCGCCACATGGTGGGCACTTTCCACGGCGGTGGTGTAGGTGTAGGTCGTTTCGTGAAGGATCTTCAGCCTCATGTTCACGCTCCTACGCTGTGTCGATGTTGCTGACTGTGCGTGAAAAACTGGGCACTCAAGCCCTCGGCCATTTGCCTGGCACAGACCGGCCATTGATGAAGCCAGTCAACCAGTGCCTGGGGTTGCCCGGCAAGCAGCGCTTGCAATGCGGGGGCGTCCATGGCGGGGATGCGCTGCGCCAGCTCCAGTGTGGCGCCATCGGCCAGATGTTGCAGCCGCTTCAGACGCGAGCGCAGTGTATGCACCACCCACGCCAGCGAGCGTGGGTTGTCCGGGTTGAGCACCAGCAGATCCATCAAGGCCCACAGCGTACGCGTTTGCTGGTACTGGGCGTGAAAACTGATGGTGCTGTCAAACAGCTGCAAAACCGCGTCAAACCCGGCTTGGTTGTGGACGAGATCCTGCGCCAGGCCCAGCCCCAGTGCGTGGGATAAAAAATCCAGTCGTTCGATGTGTCTGCCCAGCGACAGAAATCGCCAGCCGTCATCCCGACTCATCCGGTCGGTTTGCGCGCCGGTCAATGCCGCCATGCGTTGACTCAGATCCGCCAGAGCGCGCTGTGCCAAAGCCGTTTCTGCGATGCGGTTGGGAACAGATGGCGCGGCTTGGAAAAATCGTTGCTCGGTGTCTTGAAGCATTTGCCAATGCTCGGGTGAGAGGCGCTCACGAACCGTGGTGGCGGCATTCAACATGTGTTTGAGGTTGTAGCCAACGCCTGTGCTGTGTGTGGTGTCCCACAGTCCGGCTACGACAGATCGCTCGAACACACGCTGCGACTGCATGGCGCTGGGGCATGCCTGGCGAACCAGTCCATGACGGCGGCTCAGGCCATCGAGCCATGAGAGCAGCTGCCCGTGACTTTGCTGTTCACTGACCAGCATCTCCAGGGTCAGGCGTGACAGTGCCAGGGTGTTTTCGGTGCGCTCTGAATAGCGGCCCAGCCAGAACAGGTTCTCTGCGGCCCGACTCGTCACCAGGCGCTGCGAAGGGCGAGGCGCAGACGCATCGGCCAGCAGACTCAATGGGTGCACCGCCTCTGGCGTTGGGGCTTGCACCCAGACATCCGCGCTGCTGCCTCCGCGCTGCATGGAGGCAATGCCTTCGTGTGAGCCCAGACGGGCCAGCCCGCCAGGTAAAACCTGCCACTGCTTGTTTTCGTCCACCACCACAAACACACGCAGCACCACGGGCCGTGTCTCTACAGCGCCATGGCTCTGAGCCTGGGGGTTCCAGATGGGCTGGTGCGACAAGGGCAGCCAGGACTGAATGGTGTGTGCTTGCGGGGACTGGAGAATGCGTTCTGTCCACGCTTGACGCTCGCGCGGGTTTAGCAGCCGTCCTGGCTGCGGCTCAAAGCTGGGGCGCTGTCCGTCCTGGGGATAGGTGGGTTTGATCAGGCCTTCAGGCACATGTTCCAGCGCTTGAGCCAAGGCGGCAGACTCGCCGCACCACCAGCTTGGAATGGCAGGCAGAACCAGCTCTTCCTTCAAAAGGCTTTGCGCCAGCGCCGGCATGAAGCCCAGCAATGCATTGGATTCCAGAAAGCCCGAGCCAGGTGTGTTGGCCACCAGGACTTGCCCTTTGCGAACGGCCTGCAGCAAGCCAGGTACGCCAAGACTGGAGTCCGAGCGCAGCTCCAGCGGATCGAGCCAGGCGTCGTCCACACGTTTGAGCAGACCGTGAACACGTTGCAAGCCCTGTACGGTTTTCAGGAAAAGGCCTTCGTCCCGAACCGTCAGGTCATCGGCCTGCACCAGACTCAAACCCAGGTAGCGGGCCAGATAGGCATGTTCGAAATAGGTTTCGTTGAAGGGGCCGGGGGTGAGCAGCGCAATATGAGCCACTTGATTGGGCGGGACAGGGCTGCGCGCTTTGAGGCCTTTGACCAGCGCCTGGTAGGTACTGGCCAGGCGTTGAATGGACAGGTTGTCAAAAGCCTTGGGAAACAGGCGCGAGATGATGAGCCGGTTTTCAAGCAAGTAGCCCAAGCCTGAGGGGGCTTGTGTGCGCTGTGACAGCAGCCACCACAGACCATCAGGACCACGCGCCAGGTCAAAGGCCGCCATGCTCAAGTAGCGTCCGTCAGTGGGCACCATGCCCTGCATGGCAGGCAAATAGCCGGGATGCCCTTGAACAAGCGCTGCGGGCAACTGACCACTGGCGACCAGTTGCTGCGGCCCATATGCGTCTTGCATGATGTGCTCAAGCAGACGCATGCGCTGCAACACCCCGCGTTCGATCTGCTGCCAATGCCTGGGTGAAATGATCAAAGGGAAAAGATCGAGCGACCAGGGCCGCTGGGGCTGCGCGTTGTCTGCGTAGACGTTGTAGGTGACCCCGTTGTCTCGCACCTGACGCTGCAGCTCGTGCATGCGAGGGCTCAGGCTGGTCAAGCCTTGTGGACCGAGTTGTTCGATAAAGGCAGCCCAGGTGGGGGCCAGGAAATCATTGCGGTTGCCACCGGTGTTTTCAAGCTGGTCACGCAGCTCATCCCAATGGCCTTCAGGGGCCTTGGGGGCATGAAGTTGCAACCAGTTCATGAATTCAGTCTGGCCTGGCGCATCCTTGGAGGGGCTGGGGATCTCGGACATGGGCCCATTGTCGCTGCAAAGTGATGGAGACAGTCGGGGCTGGGTGCGGGCGGGGCCCGTCCGAGGCTTCAAGGCCACCAGGCTTTGCGAAAAGGTCATCGCAAATCCAGCGTGAACGGGAACTCGCGGCTGGCCGCGATGTTCATGGTCGGCTGCACGCCTGCCATGCGGCCCGGTGTGTGGCCCATGCGGAAGAAGCGCGCCAGGCGGCGGCTTTCGGCTTCGTAGGCGTTGACCGGGAAGGTGTCGTAGTTGCGCCCGCCGGGGTGCGCGACGTGGTACTGGCAACCGCCCAAGCTGCGCTTCATCCAGGTGTCGACGATGTCGAACGTGAGCGGCGCGTGCACGCCAATCGTGGGGTGCAGGGCCGACGGCGGGTTCCAGGCCTTGTAGCGCACGCTGGCCACCCATTCGCCGGCAACGCCCGTGGGCTGCAGGGGCAGGCTCTGGCCGTTGACGGTGACGCTGTGGCGCGAGGGGTTGAGGCCGCTCACATGCACCTCAATGCGTTCGAGCGACGAGTCCACATAACGCACGGTGCCGCCAATCGCGCCTTCTTCGCCCATGACGTGCCAGGGCTCGAGTGCGTTGCGCAGGGTGAGCACCATGCCGTCCACGTTGACTTCGCCCACTTTGGGGAAGCGGAATTCGAAGTGCGGCGCAAACCAGGCCGGGTCGAAATGGAAGCCGCAGTCGCCCAGCTCGGTGAGCACGTCGTCAAAGTCCTGCTTGATCCAGTGGTGCATCATGAAGCGGTCGTGCAGCTCGGTGCCCCAGCGGGTCACGGGCGCGGTGTAAGGTTCGTCCCAGAAGCGGGCGACCAGGGCGCGCAACAAGAGCTGCTGCACGATGCTCATGCGCGCGTGCGGCGGCATCTCGAAGGCGCGCAGCTCCAGCAGGCCCAGGCGGCCTGTGCTGCTGTCGGGCGAGTACAGCTTGTCAATGCAAAACTCGCTGCGGTGGGTGTTGCCGGTCACGTCGATCAGCACATTGCGCAGGGTGCGGTCCACCAGCCACGGGGGCAT
>JBEEOS010000067.1:0-15575 GCA_041191485.1 Pseudomonadota bacterium | reverse complement strand
TGAGCGCGCCAAGGTCAGTCCTTCGCCGCCGTCTTTGGCCATCAGGACTTTGTAGCCTCCGTGTTCGAGCTGACGACGAATCAGGGTGGCTTGAATCGGACTGTCTTCGATGACCAGCACGGTCGCCTGCGAGGCGGGTGAGTGAATCTGCGGGGTGCTGTCCAAGGTGTTCTCCTATAGCCGGATCATGCGTTGTGAGCCAGCTTGCTCATCAGGGCAGCAATTTCCTTGGGCGGCAGGATGTGCTGAACAGCCCCGGTTTCAATGGCCTTGCGTGGCATGCTGTCGATCACGGCGGAGAGGGGGTCCTGCGCAACAGTGATGCCGCCGGCGTATTCAATGGCACGCAAACCTGCTACGCCATCCATGCCCATCCCGCTGAGCAATATTCCGACACATTCTTGTCCATAGGTGGCTGCGGCTGACCGGAACAGCCGATCAATGCTGGGGAAGTTTTCGCCGGCATTGAGCACGTGTGTGTGACATGTCTTGTTTGAATTGATTTCAAGGTGGCAACTGTCCTGTGACAACACCACATGGCCGGGCAGGATGGCTTTTCCATCACTCGAGACCTCGATACGCAGTTTTGTCCGGCCGTTGAGCCACTCGGCCATGCCCTGGATGAAGCCCGGGCTCATGTGCTGGACACAAACAATCGGGCTGGAAAAGTCCTGTGGCAAATGGGACAGAATTTGCTCAAGCGCCTGGGGCGCGCCGGTGGAGCCGCCGATCACAAACAACGAAGGTTTCCAGCCTGGGCGCAGAGCCAAGGTCGACGGTTTTTGCGCGGGCTTTCCTTGCCGGTTGGCGTGACCAATGCGAGCAAGCTGGCGAATTTTTTCGTGCAATGCCTGCGCTTGCAGTGGGTCCTTGCCATTGAGTCCATCCAGAGGCTTGGGCATGACATCAATGGCTCCCGCACTCAGCATTTTGAACACGTTTTCGGTCTGGTAGTTCTGGACCCCTATGCTCAACACCAGGATTGGACACGGATGCGAGGCCATGGCATGGACCACAAAATCAAGCCCATCCATGTTGGGCATGTAGTAGTCCGTACAGATGACGTCGGGTTGGAGTTTGGACAGCAGAGTCATGCCCTCCAGTCCATCGCGTGCCTCACCGATGACCTGGATATCCGGCGCAGCATTGATGGTGCGTTTGATAATGGCCGATTCTGTGGGCGAATCTTCAACGATCAGCACTCTGATAGGACTGGAAGGTGTGTTCACTGCAAGGATTCCGGAGTTGTGTCAATCAGGCGTGCCAGACAGTCAAGAAGCAAGGTTTGATCGAATTCAGGTTTGCTGATGTAGGCATCTGCCCCCAGCTCCAATCCGCGTCTGCGATCCGCTTCTGTACTCAGCGAGGTGACCAAAACGATTGGCAAGTGTTGGGTTGTCGGTTTGCCGCGAATGCGTTCCGTCAATTCCAGGCCACTCATATTGGGCATCATGATGTCCGAAACCACGGCATCAAACTTGCGGCTTGAGAGCTTGTTCCAGGCATCCAGGCCATCCACCGCCGTCACCACCTCATAGCCAGCGGCCTCAAGAATCCTTTTCTCCTGAATCCGTGTGGTGATGCTGTCTTCTGCCAACAAGATGACCGATTGCGTTCGCGCCCTGGCGGCAGATGTACTGCTTGGTTCATCGGGTACGCCCATCCGATGCAAGGTTTGGTGCAGATCGGAAAGATTAAGAACAGGGCAAACTTCGCCACTGTAGAGAACAGTGAGCCCTTGAACATGCTGGAGCTTTTGCAAAGGCGGGCCAGGCGGTTTGAGGACGACATCCTGAATGCCCTCCAGCTGCTCAATGCCCAATGCAAAATGTTCGCCGTGTGCCGTCACCACCACGGCATTGAAATCTTCGGAAGCTGAAAGCTCGGAGGGGGTGCCGAGATTGATCAGGCGGGCCAGGCGTTCGATCTGTACGGGTTTGTCGTTCCAGTAAAAACACTGCTGCACATCAATGGTGTGAAGGTCCTGGGCACGAATACGGGTGATGAACTCAATGTTGTCCATGGCAATGGCGAACAACTCACCTTGCTCACGAATGAGCATGACGCGTGTGGAGGTCAGCGTCACAGGCAAGCGGATGTGCATGCGCATGCCTTGGCCAGACGCAGTATCGATGCTCAATGCCCCATGCAGTTGCTCAACGGTATTGCTGACCACCTTGAGTCCAACACCCCGCCCGGAAATGTCCGTGATCATGCGTCGGGTGGTGAAGCCTGGCTGAAAAATCAACAATTTGAGCTGAGCTTCGGGCATGCTGTCGAGCTCTTCGGCGGCGAACATTTTCTGGCGAAGCGCTTGCTCGCGGATGGCCTTCAGATTCAGGCCTGCGCCATCATCGCGCACCTCCAGGTGAATGCTGCCAGCTTCCTGGGACACAGAGATGACCACCTCGCCCTCTTCGGGCTTGCCAAGTCGCTTTCGCTCTTCAGGCTGCTCAATGCCGTGATCCACAGCATTGCGAACGGCATGCATCAAGGGCGCTTTCATCTGCTCAACGATGCGCTTGTCCGCCACCGTGGAGCCCCCTTCGACACGCAGACGTACTTTTTTCTGGAGCTCGGATGCCAGGTCATGGACCATGCGAGGGAATAAATCGAGCATGCTGGACATCGGCACCAGTCGGAGCCGATAGATTCCTGCTTCGATTTGATTGCTGACAGCTTCCAGTTCTTTCGCATCTGAATGGGTCTGCGCCCGCAGTTGCTGCAGTTGGTTGCGCCAGAGCTCCACCGTTTCAGGGCCAAAGTCGTGATTGCGCAAGTGCTGGTCCATGTCGCTGAGCAAAGGGCCGAGCTCAGAGGTCCAGCGCAAGATTCGCCCGCGGTTGATGATCAGCTCGCCGCAGAGGTTGAGCAAATGATCCAGCCGGGGAGATTCAACCCGCAAGGTGTCAATGCGAAAGTCATGCGGACGCTTGAGGGTTTGATCTGCAGGCGCAGCTGCTGCGTTCGTGGCGGATTCGGGTTCAGGTGCAGGTGCAGGTGCAGGTGCAGGTGCAGGTGCAGGTGCAGGTGCAGGTGCAGGTGCGGGTTCGGGTTCGGGTGCGGGTGCGGGTGCGGGTGCGGGTGCGGGTGCGGGTGCGGGTGCGGGTGCGGGTGCGGTCGAGTCCCCTAATGCGATATTGACCAGCTGACGGATCACGTCCAAAGAACGCAAGTGCTGTGCAATGGCTTCAGGGGTGAGGACAGAGGCGTCTTGCCGGGCTTTACCCAGGAGGTCTTCAATTTGGTGGGCACGTTCTTGAATTTCTCCAAGACCGAGCATGCGCGAGGCCCCCTTGAGGCTATGGGACTCACGAAACACGTTCTCCAGCAAGGCGCGGTCAGACGGTGTGCGCTCCAGACCCAGAAGCCCGGACTCGATGTTGAGTAGGTGTTCGGAACTCTCCGCACGGAAGAGTTCACGCAGTTCCGGATCGTCAATCGTTCGCATTGCGCAGGCCCTGCAGATCAGAGCAATTGCTTGAGTTGGCTTGCGGCTTCGACCAACTTCTCATTGCCTTGTCGACTCTGTGCAATGGCGATGGACATTTCCTTGGCACCAGCGTTGATCATGTTCATGGCTGAGTCGATTTGGCCCAGCGCAATTGACTGCTGACGGCTGATGCTGGTCACGTTTTCCGTGTTGTGACAGACTTCATCGGACAACTCTTGCACTCGGGCAAAAGCCGTTGTGGTCTGTCGAGTGCTTTCCAGGGTGGAAGTGACGGTGCGAGAGCCGTCCTCGGCAATCATGACCAAGGTATTGGCCGATTTTTGGATGTCGGCGACGATCTGGTTTGCATTGGCGGCCGATTTCCTGCTTTCGTCGGCAAGCTTGCGGATTTCGTTGGCGACCACTGCAAAGCCTGAGCCGCTTTCGCCTGCACGTGCCGCCTCAACGGCGGCGTTGAGGGCCAACATATTGGTGTTCGAGGCCAGTTCACCCACCACTTGAGAAATTTCCCCCAGGCGGGCGGCCTGGTCGGACAGGCCCACAATGCCTTGTGCAATCTGGGTGACCGTCTTGCTCATGGCCTCCATATTGAGTCCATTTTGTTGCGACAGTTTCATGCTGGTTTCTGTCGTGTTGCGTGCTTCTTGAGCGGCTTTGGCGGAGGCTTCCACCATTTCAAGGCTGCTGTTGGATGCGGCGACGAGCTCCACCAGACTGGCCGAAGTCTCGCTCACCGATGCAGCTTGTTTGCTCATGGTGCCCTCGTGTTCCACGGCAGAAGCGGCCAGTTGGGCGGTGGAGGCTGCGATGGTCGAAATCATTTCCTTGAGGGCAGCGTTGATTCTCTGGCTGATCACATAAGCCGCCATGAAAGACAGAACGAGGGTTAACGCCAGCGCGATGATGACGGTGGTCAACACCCGAGAAATTTGATCGCCGGATGAGGCCTGGCGTTCTTCCTTGATGCGTTGCTCGCGGAGCTGAAAGTCCTGGAATGTCTTGGTCAGATTGTTGTGCGTGCGTTCGACCTGCTCACTTTGCACCAAGGCCTGTGCAGCTGCTGTTTTCCCGGAGCGGGTGAGGTCCAGTTCACGTGCCAGGACGTTGTCAAGTTCGGCCAAGGACTGAGACAGTGTGGCCAAGCGACTCACTTGCTCGGTATCTTCAACCAGGCTCCGTAATTCCTGGATGTTGGCTTCGGCCTGTTTTTTCGCTGTGTTGTACTCTTGAGCGAACACTGCTCGCTCGGGCGCCAGAATGTAGCCGCGTGTGTAGCTGACCATGTTGTTGATCTGGCTATTTAAATCTGCGGCGGTGTTTGTGATCTGTCCTGCGCGCTCGCGCAACTCCATGATTTTGCTGAGCGAGTTGGTTTGCGTGTAAATCATCACGAATGCAAGACCAAATATGGTGATCGGGACGAGGAAGCCCAGCAAAATGCGCGTTTTGAATTTCATGGGATTGGACATGTTGAACTCCAGGTCACAGGGCTGAAAAAGATTCGGTTTGGGGTTGCTGCGGATTCGCCAGCAATGCGGGCTCGATAATGCCCACCGTCAATTGGGCGTTGTGCGCCATGGCTTTGCACAGCTTTCGATTGTCCCCATGGTCACTGTTGATGGCCGACAGTTGCTGAGGTGTAAAGCTGCTGAGCCCCAGAATTTGCTCGGCAGCCAAAGCCATTCGTTGGTTGTTGACCTCGACCACAACGGCGTGTGTGTTTTCGCTGTGAACATGCGGTCGAATCCACGCTGTCAAATTGATGACCATCAGGATTTCGCCGCGCAGTGCCATGGCCCCTTGGATATAAGCGGGGCTGTTGGCCAGATGCCTGACTCCACGCAAGGGGGTCAACTCCCGTATGTCCTGGAGTTCGATGGCATAAGGATCTCCGGCCACCTGAATGAGTAAATAGTGTTTGAGTCCTTGCTCATCAACGGCGTTTGTCTGTGCAAGGTTAAGAGCTCGGGCCTCCAGCAGCTCTTTGCCCAGGTGAGTCAGGTCCAGGGTGGGTGCGTGTTCTGCGGCGATGGGCTGCGTGCCGCCGATCAGGCCCTTGATGTCTAGGATGGGCATGACCCGTTCAGGCAGCCGGGCTTGCCCACTGAAGCAGGCGGCCATGTGTTCCTCGGCCTGGAAATGAAGGGTTGTGGCCATGGAGGAGGCCGGGATGTCGATCAAGTCACGAACCGCCTGAACCAGCAAGGCTGCAGTCGCTTGGCCTGATTGCACAAATATCAGCGTACTGTCGCGTTCATAACGTGGGGGCGGGTGACCCAGGCGTTGGGCCAGGTCCCATACGGGAAAGATGTTGCCGCGTAGATTGATCAGGCCGACCACGCTAGCAGGCGCTGTTTCAGGAGGAGGAGACAGTTGCGCAACAAAGCTCAGCGACAGCACGCCCTCCAGGGGCAGGGCGTAAGGTGTGCCGAGCGTCTCAAGGATCAGGTGCATGGTCATATCTTTACCTCGTACTCTGCTCATTGAGTTGTGCCAACTGTGCGTTGACGAAGCCCAATACCTGTGATGCAGAGTTGCCCTTGAGCGAGGGCACCTCCTGCTCAGGAGGCAGCCGGCTCAGCAACTTGGCAGCGGTGGCCAGATGGCGTTGTGCAGCAGTGCGCATACCTGTTTGTTGTTGAATTTCGGCCAATTGCAAATACAAGGCGATATCCGTCGGGTCCAGGTAAAGGGCTCTGCGAAGCGCCTCGCTGGCTTGAGACAAATGACCCAGCTCCATTTCCAACAATGCTTGAAGGTAGTGTAGCTCTTTGTGTGCGGGATCGCGTTGAATCAAGGCTCGGCACGCTTGCCGTGCCTCCTGTGACTGGCCTGAGTTGGCCAGTTGCCAAGCGCTGGAGATCTCTTCTTCAAAGCTGGGTGTTGGGGTGATGAGCGGAGTCGATGTGGGCCCCAGGGGGGCGGGTGCAGGCTTGGCTGTCAGTATTGGGGGTGTGGCTGCGATTTGAGATCCCAGGCCTGTTGGGGCTGCGCGGCTGGGGCGTGCAAGGGCGGGAGGCGATGCAGTTTGTCGGCGAAAGACGGCAGACTCCGGATGCAGCTCCAACTGCAGGCCAGGCAGGGAGTGGGACAGGAGCTCTCCGTGTCCAGTGAGCAGTAGTCCACCTTCACGCAGGCATTGGCTCAACTTGCGGACACTGGTTTGGATGGCCTCAGGCGTGAAGTAAATGAAGACATTGCGGCACAGAATCAGATCGAAGTTCTGAAGGTCTTGAGAAGGCGAGGGGAGGCTGTCGTGCACCAGATCGCAGCTTGAAAAGTGCACCATGTCGCGTATGCGTGTGTTGAGTGTCCACACGCCGCTGGGCCCCTCCTGGAAGTAATTGGATTTGATCAGCGCAGGGCAGCCGCGAAATGACCATTCGCCATACCGGGCAGCCTTGGCACGCTGCAGGGCTTGCGGATTGATGTCGGTACCGATGAGTCGGATCGGGTAGCGCTCAAGGTCGATGCCGAGCTGGTCCAGCAGCATGGCGATCGTATAAATTTCTTCACCACTGGAGCAGCCACAGCTCCAGATGCGCAAATGGTTGGCACGCTTGGCCAGCAATTCGGGCAACAAGGTCTCGCGCAGGAGTTGAATCTGGCCGGAGTCGCGAAAGAAATAGGTTTCCAGGCTGGTGAACGCTTCGCTCAGGCGCTCAAGTTCTTGCGATGCCTGGGCAGAGCCAGTGTTCAGAAGGTGGCTGTAATCGAGCGGGTTGCTCAAGCCCAATTGCTTGCAGCGTTGCAAGATGAAGGCCTGCAGTTTGGGCCTGTCGATGGACTGGATCTTCAGCCCAC
Source organism: Pseudomonadota bacterium (assembly GCA_041191485.1). GTDB lineage: Bacteria > Pseudomonadota > Gammaproteobacteria > Burkholderiales > Burkholderiaceae_C > Limnohabitans_A. Next base: position 8,317 of record JBEEOS010000067.1, on the reverse strand, counting down.
ACGAGCGAATCGTCGCTTCGCAAGCGAACGCCAATTCGTCAGGTTCAAGCGCCAGTGTCATGTTCTGATGCGCTTTCAGGCTGGTGCCCGGGGCCGGAATCGAACCGGCACGCCTTGCGGCGGGGGATTTTGAGTCCCCTGCGTCTACCAATTTCACCACCCGGGCAGGGTTCAGTGTCAGTGCAAGAATTATGGCACATTAGCACCATGATTTATCCCACGATTGAAGATGCGATTGGCAAAACGCCACTGGTCGCCTTGCAGCGACTTGGCGCTGAAGTCTGGACGCCCCGGCGCAATGTGATTTTGGGCAAGCTCGAGGGCAACAACCCGGCGGGCTCTGTCAAAGACAGGCCTGCGCTGTCCATGATTCGGCGCGCCGAAGAGCGCGGCGAGATCAAGCCGGGCGACACCTTGATTGAGGCCACTTCGGGCAACACCGGCATTGCGCTGGCCATGGCCGCAGCCATCAAGGGCTATCACATGATCCTCATCATGCCTGAGGACCTGTCCATCGAACGCGCCCAGACCATGAAGGCCTTTGGCGCCGAGCTGATCCTCACGCCCAAGAGCGGCGGCATGGAATACGCGCGCGACCTGGCCGACGAGTTGGTTGCGCAGGGCAAGGGCCGTGTGCTTGACCAGTTCGCCAACCCCGACAACCCGCGCATCCACTACGAAACCACCGGCCCGGAAATCTGGGAGCAGACCGGCGGCAAGATCACTCACTTTGTCAGTGCCATGGGCACCACAGGCACCATCACGGGCGTCTCGCGTTTTCTGAAGGAAAAGAACCCGGCCATCCGCATCATCGGGGCGCAGCCGAGCGAGGGCTCGCGCATTCCCGGCATTCGCAAGTGGCCGCAGGAATACCTGCCCAAAATCTACGACCCACGTGGTGTGGACGAGCTGGTGTATGTGTCGCAAGACGACGCCGAAGACATGTGCCGGGACCTGGCCCGCACCGAAGGTATTTTTGCGGGCATCTCGGCTGCGGGGGCCTGCTGGGTGGCTCAGCAAATCGCCAAAACGGTAGAAGACGCAACGATCGTGTTTGTGGTGTGCGACCGAGGCGATCGTTACCTGTCCACAGGCGTGTTCCCGGCCTGAGCCTGAACGTGAGCGAGTTCAGGTTTTGCCCCCAGTGCGCCACGCCTTTGCAGTGGCTCACTCAGCTTGAAGACGGCGGCGAGAAGTCGCGTTTGCGTTGCACCGCCTGCGACTTTACCCACTGGAACAACCCGACACCGGTGCTGGCGGCCATCGTCCAGGTGGGCGACAAGGTCTTGCTTGCGCGCAATGCCGCCTGGCCGGGCCGGCGTTTTGCCCTGATCACGGGCTTCATGGAAGCGGGCGAAACACCTGAAGAAGGCATCACGCGCGAGATCAAGGAAGAAACCCAGCTCGATGTATTGAGCCTGAAACTGGTGGGTGTTTACGACTTCCAGAGCATGAACCAGGTCATCATCGCCTACCATGCGCAGGCCCAGGGCGAGGTGCAACTCTCGCCAGAGTTGCTGGAGTACAAAATGTTCGCGCTCGATGAGCTCATTTGCTGGCCAGCAGGCACCGGCTATGCGCTGGGGGATTGGCTCAAAACAAAAGGCTTCGAGCCCCGGTTCATGACCTGGGAAGAGCGCGAGCAGTTTGGCCGCGAACAGACCGACACGGAGAAGTGATGCATATCGACAAGGAAATTGACACCAGCGGACTCAATTGTCCCTTGCCCATATTGCGCGCCAAAAAAGCCCTCAGCGAGATGCAATCGGGCCAAGTGCTCAAAGTCATTGCCACCGACCCCGGTGCCTGGCGGGATTTTGAAGCGTTTGCCCGTCAGACGGGCAACACCCTGGTGCAACAGGAAAAAACCGAAGACCAGTTCCTGTTCTGGCTCTTGCGCCGCTGAAGTTGCGGGCCGTTCGGACTCAGAACTTCAGGCTCTGCAGGTATTGGCGGAAAGACTCGCCCACCTGCGGGTGCTGCAGGGCCAGCTCCACGGTGGCTTCCAGAAAACCTTCCTTGCTGCCGCAGTCGTAACGCTTGCCTGCGTACTGGAAGGCGTACACCGCCTCGCGCTGCATCAGGCGGGCAATCGCATCGGTTAACTGGATTTCGCCGCCGACGCCCGTAGGCTGCTGGCGAATTTCTTCAAAAATGCCGGGTGTGAGGATGTAGCGTCCAGCCACGCCCATGCGCGAAGGCGCTTTGTCGGGGCTGGGTTTTTCCACAATCTGCTCCACACGGATCATCTGGCGACCCGCAGGCTCGCCCGCCACGATGCCGTAGCGGCGCACCTGGTCTTGCGGCACTTCCTGCACCGCCAAAATCGAACGGCCTTGTTGCGCATAGGCGCGCACCATCTGGGCCATCACGCCTTCTTCGCCTTTGGGCCCCACCATCAAGTCGTCGGCCAGCAATACGGCAAAAGGCTCATTGCCCACCAGGGGCTCGGCGCACAACACCGCGTGGCCCAGGCCCAGCATGCGGTTTTGGCGCACATAGGCGCAGACCATGTCGTCCGGCTGCACCGACCGCACCAGCGCCAGCAACTCGTCTTTTTGGGCTTGTTCGAGTTCGGTTTCCAGTTCGTAGGCGGTGTCAAAGTGGTCTTCGATCGCGCGTTTGCTGCGCCCGGTCACAAAGATCATGTGCCGAATGCCGGCGGCATAAGCCTCTTCGACGGCGTACTGGATCAGCGGCTTGTCCACCACGGGCAGCATTTCCTTGGGGGCGGCTTTGGTGGCAGGCAAGAAACGCGTGCCCAGACCGGCAACCGGAAATACAGCTTTGCGAATGGCAGGGGACATGAGGCTGATCCTTTATCGAAACTGGAATATTGTCACCCCAAACGGGCCAGCTGCTCTTTGACCTTGGCCAGCGTGGCGCCAAAATCGGCCACGCGCTTTTTTTCCTGCTCGATCACGGCGGGCGGCGCCTTGGCCACAAAGGCCTCGTTGGAGAGCTTGCCATTGGCCTTGGTGATCTCGCCTTCCAGGCGGGCGGCTTCCTTGGCCAGACGGGCCTTTTCTGCGGCCACGTCGATCTCCATGAACAGACACAGGCGGGCCATTTCCTCGCCGCTACCCACCACCGCCACCGGCGCGGCCTGCGCGGCAGCGGCCCAGTCGGCTTCGTTGTCAAAGACCTTGACCTCGCTGAGCTTGGCCAGGGCCTGCAGCACCGGGGCCGCGCTTTGCATGAAGGCGGTGTCGCCCACAACGAACAACGGCAGGCGCGTGGCGGGCGAGACATTCATCTCGCCGCGCAGGTTGCGGCAGGCGTCCACCAGGGCCTTGAGCTTGGCCACGTGGGCTTCGGCCGCTTCGTCGATGCGCTCGGGTTGGCTCACGGGGTAGGCCGCGATGCTGACCGACTCGCCAGCACGACCCGCTACCGGTGCCACCTTTTGCCACAGCTCTTCGGTGATGAAGGGGATGATCGGATGCGCCAGGCGCATCAAGGTTTCCAGCGTGCGGATCAAGGTGCGGCGCGTGGCGCGTTGTTGCGCTTCGTTGCCGGTGTTGATCTGCACCTTGGCGATTTCGAGGTACCAGTCGCAGAACTCGTTCCAGACAAAGTCATAAATCGTGTTGGCCACGTTGTCGAGGCGGTACTCGGCAAAGCCTTTGGCCACCTCAGCCTCGACGCGTTGCAGGGCCGAGACGATCCAGCGGTCACTCTGGCTGAAGCTCAGATAGCCGTGGACCGGGCCGCCCACTGAACATTCTTCCTTGGTGTGCTCACGCAGACCGCAGTCCTGGCCTTCGCAGTTCATCAGCACAAAGCGGGTGGCGTTCCACAGCTTGTTGCAGAAGTTGCGGTAGCCCTCGCAGCGTTTGCTGTCGAAGTTGATGCTGCGGCCCAGCGTGGCCAGCGCAGCAAACGTGAAGCGCAGCGCGTCGGCGCCGTAAGCGGGGATGCCGTCGGGGAATTCCTTCTCGGTCTGCTTGCGCACCTTGGGTGCGGTCTCGGGCTTGCGCAGGCCCTGGGTCCGCTTGTCAAGCAGTGGCTCGAGCGAGATGCCGTCGATCAGGTCCACCGGGTCGAGCACGTTGCCCTCGGACTTGCTCATCTTCTTGCCTTGGGCATCGAGCACCAGGCCGTGGATGTACACATGCTTGAACGGCACGCGACCGGTGAAGTGCGTGGTCATCATGATCATCCGGGCGACCCAGAAGAAGATGATGTCGTAGCCGGTGACGAGCACGCTGCTGGGGAGTGCCGGAACCGGCCTTGCTCCCACTCGCTTCGCTCGCAATGTCGCTGCGTCCGGTTCCGGCGCCCTCGCCAGCTACGGGCCAACCTACTGTGCTGAAAGGCACGAGGGCTGACGAGTACCAGGTGTCGAGCACGTCTTCGTCGCGCTTGAGGGTTTTGCCGGGGGCCTTGGCTTGCGCTTCAGCTTCGTTGCGGGCGACGTACACATTGCCGTCTTCGTCGTACCAGGCGGGAATCTGGTGACCCCACCACAGCTGGCGCGAGATGCACCAGTCCTGGATGTTGTTCATCCACTGGTTGTAGGTGTTGACCCAGTTTTCGGGCACAAAGCTCACCGCGCCCGACTGCACCGCGTCGATGGCCTTTTGCGCGATGCTCTTGCCCGTAGCGTCGCCTTGGCCGACCTGGTTCATCGCGACAAACCACTGGTCGGTCAGCATGGGCTCGATGACCTGGCCGGTGCGGGCGCAGCGCGGCACCATCAGCTTGTGCTTTTTCACTTCAACCAGCAGGCCTGCAGCTTCGAGGTCGGCCACCACGGCCTTGCGGGCCACGAAGCGGTCCAGGCCACGGTACTTCTCGGGCGCGTTGGTGTTGATGGTCGCGTCCAGGTTCAGCACGCAGATCATGTCCAGCTTGTGGCGCTGGCCCACGGCGTAGTCGTTGGTGTCGTGCGCGGGCGTGACCTTGACCACGCCGGTGCCGAAGTCCTTGTCCACGTACTCGTCTGCAATCACGGGGATGGTGCGGTTGCACAAGGGCAGGTTGACCTGCTTGCCGATGAGGTGCTTGTAACGCTCGTCCTCGGGGTGGACCATCACGGCCACGTCGCCCAGCAGGGTTTCGGGGCGGGTGGTGGCGACAGTCAAGCTGCCGGAACCATCGGCCAAGTCATAGCGGATGTGCCACATCGAGCCTTCTTCTTCCTCGCTCTCGACTTCGAGGTCCGACACCGCGCTCATCAGCACAGGGTCCCAGTTGACCAAACGCTTGCCGCCTTCACAAAGGTCTCGGTCACCACCTTGGAGAGCTTGTCGTCCATGGTGAAGTACTCGCGGCTCCAGTCCACGCTGTCGCCCATGCGGCGCATCTGCTGGGTGATGGTGTTGCCCGATTGCTCTTTCCACTCCCAGACCTTGGCGACGAAGTTCTTGCGCGCTTCGGCGGGTGTGGGGCCCATGTCGTGACGGCTGATGCCCTGGCCTTGCAGCTGGCGCTCCACCACGATCTGAGTGGCAATGCCCGCATGGTCGGTGCCCGGAATCCAGGCGGTGTTGAAACCCATCATGCGGTGGTAGCGCGTCAGGCTGTCCATGATGGTCTGGTTGAAGGCGTGGCCCATGTGCAGCGTGCCCGTCACATTGGGGGGAGGCAGCTGGATGGCGAAGGCGGGCGCACCCTCCTTGGCGGCCTGGGTGCCACGGAACCCGGCCACGCCATAGCCGCGCTTTTCCCATTCGGGGCCCCAGTGGGCCTCCAAGGCGGCGGGTTCGAACGATTTGGACAAGCTGTTCAAGCCGGGTTGTTCGATGGGGGTGGCGGGTGCGTTGCTCATGGTGGAAATGGGTGCAGAAGGTGGGGGCCAAAACAGGTTTGCCCGAAAACATCGGATTTTACCGGTCGGCTCTGGCAAACTCGGGACACAAACCCATTCAATGCCCATGCAGGAGGACGCCATGTCGACACTTAAAGGAACACGCACCGAGCAAGCCTTGCGCGATGCTTTTGCCTGGGAGTCGCAGGCCAACCGCCGCTATATGTATTTCGCCACTCAGGCCGAAGAAGAGGGGCACCCCGAGCTGGCCGCCTTGTTTCGCTCCTCGGCCCAGGGCGAGACGGGTCACGCCATGGGGCATCTGGAGTTTTTGCAGCAGGTGGGTGACCCCGTGACCGGGCTGCCTATCGGCAACACGGCGCATAACCTGGCCTCGGCCCTGGCCAGTGAGACTCACGAATTTTCCGAGTTGTACCCCGCCATGGCCAAAGTGGCACGGGAAGAAGGCTTCAACGACGTGGCCGACTGGTTTGAAACCCTGGCCAAAGCCGAGCATTCCCACGCGCAGCGTTACGCCAAAGCCATCGAAAGCCTCAAGCAGGGCTGACCGCGCCCGGGCAGGCGCCCGGTTCAGCGCATGCCGATGCGGGCGTCAGGCCCAAACACTCCCGCCGCCTCTTTGGGCAAACAACGCCAGTACTGGGGCGAGGCCTGCACCTTGCCCTCCAGTTCTGCCGCGGCCTGCCAGCCCCAGCGCGGGTTGTACAAAAAGGACCGCGCCAGCGCCACCAGGTCGGCATCGCCGCGCTGCAAGATGGCCTCGGCCTGCTGCGCTTGCGTGATCAGGCCGACAGCCAGCGTGGTCAGCCCCGATCCGGCTTTGACCGCCTTGGCCAACGGCACCTGATACTCAGGGCCCAAAGGGATCTTTTGCAGCGGTGACACCCCTGCAGAGGAAATATGAACCAACTGAGCCCCGCCCGCTTTCAGGCGGCGGGAAAGCTCGCTGGTCTGGTCCACATCCCAGCCGCCTTCAACCCAGTCGGTGGCCGAAATCCGTATGCCCAGAACCCCGCCAAAAACCTGACGCACGCGTCCAAACACATTCATCACAAAGCGAATGCGGTTTTCAAAACTGCCGCCATACGCGTCTTCGCGCTGATTGGCCAAAGGGGACAGGAACTGGTGCATCAAGTAACCATGTGCGGCATGCAGCTCAATGGCCTCGATGCCCATGGCCTGCGCACGTTGAGCGGCATCCACAAAGTCTTGCTCAATGCGCTTGATGTCCTGCAACGACAAGGCTTTGGGCGCAGCCTCTTGCGGCAGATGAGGCAAGGCGCTCGGGCCCCAAGTGGGCCAGCCCCCTTCGCTTGGCGAAAGCAGCATGCCGCCTTCCCATGGCACGGCGCTGGAGGCCTTGCGTCCGGCGTGGCTCAGTTGCAGGCACACCGGCATGCCCGGCGCCAAAGCCCGTGCGCGGTGCAAATGGCTCTTGAGCGCCAGCGCAGTTTCGTCGTCCCAAAGGCCCAGACACGCGGGGGTGATGCGCCCCTCGGGTGAAACCGCTGTGGCTTCAATGGTCAGCAGACCTGCGCCACTGTTGAGCAAATTGGCCCAGTGGTACAGGTGCCAGTCGTTGGCTTTGCCGTCCTGGGCCGAGTATTGGCACATGGGCGCAATCACGACGCGGTTGGGCAAGGTCAAGGACCCGGCAGGGGTGTTGAAAGTAAAGGGGGTAAACAACAAGCTCATGGTGTGATCTTAAAAGCGGTCTGGTGATTGTCCGTCGTGTCCGTGACAAAGCCTGGCGCCGCCCGGTCAAGTGTGCGGCCAAAGCTCCCACTCTGACCCCAGCGGGGCCTGTATCTGCAAGGGCTGGCCGCTGACCGGGTGGCGCATGTCCAGCTCTAGCGCGTGCAGCCACAGGCGTTGCAGGCCCAGGTGCGTGGCCACATCGCGGTTGAGCGGGCCTTTGCCGTGGGTGGCGTCGCCAATGATGGGGTGGGCAATATGCTTGGCGTGCCGGCGCAGCTGGTGGCGGCGCCCGGTCAGGGGCTGCAGTTCCACTTCTGCCCAGCGCAGGCTTGGATATGTGCCTTGCGCAATCGGCAGCTCACCCCGACGCAGGGAGCGCAGGCGGGTTTGCGCTGGCTGTACCTCTTCACGCTGGCTGCGCATGTCGTCAGGCATGCGTTTCAAAGGGTGGTCGATGAACATCTCCTCGCTTGGCCAGCCGCGCACGATGGCGCGGTAGGTCTTGTGCAGGCCTTCGCCACTTTCAAACGCCTGGCCCAGAGCGCTGGCCACTTCGGCACTGAGCGCAAAGACCAGCACGCCGCTGGTGCCCTTGTCCAGGCGGTGGACAGGCCATACATGCCGTCCGATCTGGTCCCGCAGAGTCTGCAGCACAAAGCGCGATTCCCCCTTGTCCAAGGGGGTGCGATGCACCAGCCAGCCGGGCGGTTTGTTGACGATAGCGAGATAATCGTCCAGGTAAAGGATATCGAGCATGCTGTTCTTATTGTCACCCGCCAAATCCCTCGATTACGACACCCCCGCCGGTGATGTGCCGCACACCTTGCCCGCTTTCGTGCCGCAGGC
>JBEEOS010000066.1:0-11627 GCA_041191485.1 Pseudomonadota bacterium | reverse complement strand
ATTCAGAACGACATTCTGAAAGAGTTCATGGTGCGCAACACCTACATCTACCCGCCCGAGCCGTCGATGAAGATCATCGGCGACATCATCGAGTACACGAGCAAGAACATGCCCAAGTTCAATTCGATCTCGATCTCGGGCTACCACATGCAGGAAGCCGGCGCTAACCAGGCGCTGGAAATGGCGTTTACGCTTGCCGACGGCAAGGAATACGTGAAGACCGCCATCGCCAAGGGCATGGATGTGGACGACTTCGCCGGTCGCCTGTCCTTCTTCTGGGCGGTGGGCATGAACTTCTACCTGGAAATCGCCAAGATGCGCGCGGCGCGTCTCTTGTGGTGCCGCATCATGAAGGGCTTCAACGCCAAGAACCCCAAGAGCCTGATGCTGCGCACACACAGCCAGACCTCGGGCTGGTCACTGACCGAGCAGGACCCCTACAACAACGTGGTGCGCACCACCATCGAGGCCATGGCGGCCGTGTTTGGCGGCACCCAGTCGCTGCACACCAACTCGCTGGACGAAGCGATTGCGCTGCCCACCGAGTTCAGCGCCCGCATCGCACGCAACACGCAGCTGATCATCCAGGAAGAAACCCACATCACCAACGTGATCGACCCCTGGGCTGGTTCCTACATGATGGAGAGCCTGACGCAAGAGATGGCCGACAAGGCCTGGGCCATCATCGAAGAGGTGGACGCCATGGGCGGCATGACCAAGGCCGTGGACAGCGGCTGGGCCAAGCTCAAGATCGAAGCGGCCGCCGCCGAGAAGCAGGCCCGCATCGACTCCGGCAAGGACGTGATCGTCGGCGTCAACAAGTACAAGCTGGCCAAGGAAGACCCGATCGAGATCCTGGACGTGGACAACGTCAAGGTGCGCGATGGCCAGATCGCCCGCCTCAAGGAGATCAAAGCCAAGCGCGACAACGCGGCGGTGCAGGCCGCGCTGGCCGCACTGACGGCCGCAGCTGAATCGGGCGAGGGCAACCTGCTCGACCTGTCGATCAAGGCCATCCGTATGCGCGCCACCGTCGGCGAGGTGTCCGACGCGTTGGAAAAGGTTTACGGGCGCCACCGCGCCGACACGCAAAAGGTGACAGGTGTGTACGCTGCCGCTTACGACTCTGCAGAGGGCTGGGCTCAGCTCCAGAAGGAAATTGCCGATTTCGCCGACCAGCACGGCCGTCGCCCCCGCGTGATGATCGCCAAGCTGGGCCAGGACGGTCACGACCGCGGCGCCAAAGTGGTCGCCACCGCCTACGCCGACCTGGGCTTTGACGTGGACATGGGCCCGCTGTTCCAGACCCCCGAAGAATGCGCACGCCAGGCCATCGAAAACGATGTGCACGCCGTGGGCGTATCCACCCTGGCTGCCGGTCACAAGACCCTGGTGCCCGCCATCATTGCCGAGCTCAAAAAGCAGGGTGCCGACGACATCATTGTGTTCGTGGGCGGTGTGGTGCCGCGCCAGGACTACGACTTTTTGTACGAAGCGGGCGTCAAGGGCGTGTACGGCCCCGGCACCCCGATTCCTGCCAGCGCCAAGGACGTGCTGGAGCAGATCAAAAAGGCCGTGGGCTGACCCCCAGCCCCCAGGTCTGAACCAGGACATTCGGCGTGACGCCTGACCAGTTGTTGCAAGGCTTGCTGCAGGGCACTGCGCCGGTGCAGCGCCGCGCCATGGCCAAGGCGATCACGCTGCTGGAATCCACCCGTGCTGACCACCGCCTGCTGGCCGACGAGCTGCTGACGAGCTTGCTGCCGCACACGGGAAAGTCTTTCCGACTGGGCATCAGTGGTGTGCCGGGCGTGGGCAAGTCCACTTTCATTGAGGCGCTGGGCCTGTACCTGATCGGGCAAGGCCACCGCGTGGCGGTGTTGGCGGTCGATCCTTCAAGCACCGTGTCGGGCGGCTCCATCCTCGGCGACAAGACGCGCATGGAGCACCTGTCGGTGCACCATGACGCCTACATCCGACCGAGTCCTTCCAGCGGCACCCTGGGCGGCGTGGCCGAGAAAACCCGCGAAGCCATGCTGGTGTGCGAAGCCGCCGCTTACGACGTGGTGATCGTCGAGACCGTAGGCGTGGGCCAGAGCGAGACCGCCGTGGCCAACATGACCGACATGTTTTGCCTGCTGCAGTTGCCCAACGCGGGCGATGACTTGCAGGCCATCAAAAAGGGTGTGATGGAGATCGCCGATCTGGTGGTCATCAACAAAGCTGATATCGACGCCAACGCCGCCATGCGCGCCGAGGCCCAGATCACCAGCGCCCTGCGCCTGCTGGGCCTGCACGGCAACCCGGACCATGCCCATCACGACACCCAAATCTGGCACCCCAAGGTCGTGAAGATCAGCGCCTTGCTGGGGCAGGGCGTGGACGCCTTCTGGACGGCCGTCACCGAATTCAAGACGCTGCAGACCGCGAACGGCAAGTTTGCGCTGCGCCGCGAAAAGCAGGCCCTGGCCTGGATGTGGGAACGCATCGAAGCCGGGCTGCGTCAGAGCTTTCGTGCTCAGCCGCAAGTCAAAGAGTTGCTGCCGCAACTCAGCGAGCAAGTCAGTCAAGGGCAGGTGGCTGCGTCCACCGCTGCCCGTCAGTTGCTTGGCGCCTACAGGGCGCTGGGCTAAACCCTTTTTCCGTGGAGCAAAGAGAGAAACACCATGCACGACATCATTGAACAACTGGAAAAAAAGCGCGCCGCAGCGCGCTTGGGCGGCGGCCAAAAGCGTATTGACGCCCAGCACGGCAAAGGCAAGCTGACCGCCAGAGAGCGCATTGAAGTGTTGCTCGACGAAGGCACGTTTGAAGAATGGGACATGTTCGTCGAGCACCGCTGCACCGACTTCGGTATGGAAGGCGATAAGATCCCCGGCGACGGTGTGGTGACTGGCTACGGCATGATCAACGGTCGACTGGTGTTTGTCTTCAGCCAGGACTTCACCGTGCTCGGCGGTTCGCTGTCCGAAACCCATGCTGAAAAAATCTGCAAGGTCATGGATCAGGCCATGAAGGTCGGCGCGCCTGTGATCGGCCTGAATGATTCGGGTGGTGCCCGCATCCAGGAAGGTGTGGCTGCACTGGGCGGTTATGCCGAAGTGTTCCAGCGCAACGTGATGGCCTCGGGCGTGGTGCCGCAAATCAGCATGATCATGGGCCCGTCTGCCGGTGGTGCCGTGTACTCGCCCGCGCTGACTGACTTCATCTTCATGGTCAAGGACACGTCCTACATGTTCGTGACCGGGCCCGATGTGGTCAAAACCGTGACCCACGAGGAAGTGACTGCCGAAGAACTGGGCGGCGCCCTGACGCACACCACCAAGAGCGGTGTGGCCGACATGGCCTTCGAGAACGACGTGGAAGCACTCTTGATGCTGCGCCGCCTGTTCAACTACCTGCCGCTCAACAACAAGGAAAAGGCCCCGGTGCGCCAAAGTGGCGACCCCATCGACCGCGTGGACATGAGCCTGGACACGCTGGTACCCGATAACCCGAACAAGCCCTACGACATGAAGGAACTCATCGTCAAAACCGTGGACGATGGCGACTTCTTCGAGCTTCAGCCCGATTACGCCAAGAACATCATCATCGGTTTTGCGCGCATGGATGGTCAGACCGTGGGTATCGTGGCCAACCAACCCCTGGTGCTGGCCGGTTGCCTGGACATCAAGAGCTCTATCAAGGCGGCGCGTTTTGTGCGTTTTTGTGATGCCTTCAACATTCCGGTCATCACCTTTGTGGACGTGCCCGGCTTCATGCCTGGCACTTCGCAGGAGTTCGGCGGCATCATCAAGCACGGCGCCAAGCTCCTGTACGCGTATGCCGAGTGCACCGTGCCCAAGATCACCGTCATTACCCGCAAGGCCTACGGTGGCGCCTACGACGTGATGGCTTCCAAGCACCTGCGCGGTGACGTCAACTTCGCCTGGCCCAATGCCGAGATTGCCGTGATGGGCGCCAAGGGCGCGGTGGAAATCATCTTCCGCGAAGACAAGAACGACCCCGAGAAGCTCGCCGCGCGCGAAGCCGAATACAAGGCCCGATTTGCCAACCCCTTTGTGGCGGCCAACCGGGGCTACATCGACGATGTGATCATGCCGCACAACACGCGCAAACGCATCTGCCGCTCGCTGGTCATGCTCAAGGACAAGCAGATCGAAAACCCGTGGCGCAAGCACGGCAACATTCCGCTCTGATCGTCCCAGGAGAAAAACAATATGTTCAAGAAAATTCTGATTGCCAACCGCGGTGAAATCGCCTGCCGCGTCATCGCTACCGCCCGCAAAATGGGCATCGCCACCGTGGCCGTGTACTCCGAAGCCGACAAGGATGCGCGCCATGTCCTGCTTGCCGACGAGTCCGTCCTGTTGGGCCCGGCGCCCAGTCGCGAGTCCTACCTGGTGGCCGACAAGATCATCGCTGCAGCCAAGCAGACCGGCGCCGAGGCCATCCACCCCGGCTACGGCTTCCTGTCGGAGAACGAAGAGTTCGCTGCCCGTTGCGAAAAAGAAGGCATCGCCTTCATCGGCCCCAAGGCGCACTCGATTGCCGCCATGGGCGACAAGATCGCGTCCAAGAAACTGGCCAACGAAGCCAAGGTCAACACCATTCCTGGCTACAACGACGCCATCGAGACGCCCGAGAAGGCTGTCGAGATTGCCAAGGGCATTGGCTACCCCGTCATGATCAAGGCGTCGGCCGGTGGTGGTGGCAAGGGTCTGCGCGTGGCTTTCAATGACAAGGAAGCCTTTGAAGGTTTCAGCTCCTGCCGCAACGAAGCGCGCAACAGCTTTGGTGACGACCGCGTGTTCATCGAAAAATATGTGCAGGAGCCGCGCCACATCGAGATCCAGATTCTGGGCGACAGCCACGGCAATGTGGTGTACCTTAACGAGCGCGAGTGCTCAATCCAGCGCCGCCACCAGAAGGTGATCGAAGAGGCACCATCGCCTTTCATCAGTGATGCCACCCGCAAGGCCATGGGCGAGCAGGCCGTGGCCCTGGCCAAGGCCGTGAAGTACCAGTCCGCCGGTACCGTGGAATTCGTGGTCGGCAAGGACCAGGATTTCTACTTCCTCGAAATGAACACCCGCCTGCAGGTGGAGCACCCGGTGACCGAGTGCATCACCGGTCTGGACCTGGTCGAGCAGATGATCCGCGTGGCCGCGGGCGAGAAGCTGGCCATCACACAGGCAGACGTCAAACGGGACGGCTGGGCCATCGAGTGCCGCATCAACGCTGAAGACCCCTTCCGCAACTTCCTGCCGTCCACGGGTCGACTGGTGCGTTTCCTGCCACCGACCACCAGCATGGAGCAGGGCAACACTGACGCGCTGCTGGGTGTGCGCGTGGACACGGGCGTGCAAGAAGGCGGCGAGATCCCGATGTTCTATGACTCGATGATCGCCAAGCTCATCGTGCACGGCAAGGATCGCAATGAAGCCATTGCCAAGATGCGCGAAGCCCTCAATGGTTTTGTGATTCGCGGCATCAGTTCCAACATCCCTTTCCAGGCCGCGCTGCTGGCCCACCCCAAGTTTGTGAGTGGTGAATTCAACACGGGCTTTATTGCAGAGCACTACGCCAAAGGCTTCAGGGCCGAGGACGTGCCGCATGATGACCAGGACTTCCTGGCTGCACTGGCTGCCTTTGTCCGCCGCAAGTCTCGCGAGCGTGCTGCAGGCCTGAGCGGCCAGTTGCCGGGCTATGACGTGAAGATCGGCTCGGACTACACCGTGGTCATCCTGGGTGCCGAAGGCAAGAACGTGCACGTGCAGGCCCATGTGGACGAAGCACGTGGGCGCACAGGGGCGGCCACCATCCGGGTCAATGGCAAGTTCTACGACATCGTGAGCCACTCGCGACTGAACGACGTCAAGATCAGTGGCACGGTCAACGGTCAACCCTTCATGGCTCAAGTCGAGCGCGGCACGCTCAAGAACCCGTTGGCCTTGCAGGTGCAGCACAACGGCACCCGCATCGAGGCACTGATCATGTCACCCCGCATGGCCGAGCTGCACCAGCTCATGCCCTACAAGGCGCCACCGGACATGAGCAAGTTTGTCCTGTCGCCCATGCCTGGCTTGCTGGTGGATGTGGCCGTTGCGCCAGGTCAGAAGGTGCAGGCCGGTGAGCGTGTGGCTGTGATCGAAGCCATGAAGATGGAAAACATTCTGTTCGCTGCTCAGGACGGTGTGGTCAAGAAGGTGGTGGCCAGCAAGGGCGAATCGCTCACGGTGGACCAGATGATCGTGGAGTTTGAATGATGAGCGCCGCAGGACCGCTCCAAGGCGCGAAGGCCCCCTCGGGGGGCAGCGAAGCACACGCAGTGGCAAGCGTGGGGGCCAATGCCTCCCAACGCCCCTTCAAGGTGCTGGGCGTCCAGCAGATCGCCATTGGCGGACCGGACAAGACCCGGCTTCAAAAGCTCTGGGTCGACATGTTTGGCCTGGAAGTGACCGGCACGTTCAAAAGCGAACGCGAAAATGTGGATGAGGATATCTGTGCCATGGGCACAGGGCCTTTCAAGGTCGAAGTTGATCTGATGCAGCCGCTCGACCCCGAAAAAAAGCCGGCCGTGCACACCACGCCGCTCAACCACGTAGGCTTGTGGATCGACAAGCTGCCCGAGGCGGTAGCTTGGCTCGCGGCCAATGGCGTGCGCTTTGCACCCGGTGGCATCCGCAAGGGTGCCGCGGGCTTTGACATCTGCTTTTTGCACCCCAAGGGCAACGAAGAGTTCCCCATTGGAGGCGAGGGCGTGTTGATCGAGCTGGTGCAGGCCCCTGCGGAAGTGGTCAGCGCATTCGAAAAACTGGCTGCGCTGGGCTGATTCAGCTTCCTGATCGGGCCTTGGCTTTGGCCAGGACAGCCTCGATCACGGCGCGTTTGCGCGCCAGCTCGGCCCGCGCGGCGTCGGGCTGATCGGGGACCTTGGTCAGGGCCTCCAAATGCTCCAGCTTGTCCTGGGCTTTGGTCACCTGCGCCGCGTCGTGTTCTTTTGCCTCGCGTGCTGTGCGCACCTTGTGCTGTTCGTAGCGGTGCAGCGCCATGCTGGCCTGTTCGGGCGTCCAGGCTGACCAGCCTGTGTTTGCGCCGGTCACGTTCTCCAGGGCGATGCAGTCCACAGGGCACACAGGGATGCACAGCTCGCAACCCGTACACCAAGGCTCAATCACGGTGTGCATGCGTTTGTTGCTACCAACAATCGCATCGGTAGGGCAGGCCTTGATGCACAGCGTGCAGCCAATACACCAATCTTCATCAATGATGGCCACATGACGCGGACGCTCTATCCCGTTTTCTGGGTTGAGCATTTGCTCTGGCTGCCCAGTGAGGGCGGCCAGGCGTGCCACACCGGCTTGTCCGCCTGGGGGGCATTGGTTGATAGCCGCATCGCCCTGCGCGATGGCTTGTGCGTAGGCGGCGCAGTCCGGATAGCCACAACGCGTGCACTGCGTTTGCGGCAGTGCATCGTTCAAACGAAGAAAAAGCGCCTGGACCTCAGGCGCTGTTTTCGGGCTCATGGAGCGTACGCCTCAGGCAGACTTTTTGGCTGCAACCCACTGGGTTTTGGCCACAGGTGCTTTCCTGGTGGTTGCAGGCTTGGCGCTGACCTTTTTGCTGGTGACAGGCTTGCTCTTGGGGGCTTGTACTTTTGCAGGGACGGGCTGGGCCGCAGTCCGAACGGCGGCTTTGCCCGGTAGAGCAGCCTGGTGACTCAAGATGAACTTGGCCACTTGCGGATACACGCGCTCGCGCCAGCGGCTGCCGCTGAAGATGCCGTAGTGACCGGCTCCTTCCACCTCCAGATGCTGTTGCTGGTTTGATGCAATCCCTGTGCACAGGTCATGGGCTGCCTTGGTTTGGCCAGAGCCGGAGATGTCGTCGAGCTCACCTTCGATGGTCAGCAGGGCGGTGTTCTTGATGTCCGAGGGTTTGACACGCTCAATCCGGCCATCCACGCCCCGCACATCCCAGGTGCCGTTGACCAGTTTGAATTCCTGGAACACGGTATTGATGGTTTCCAGGTAGTAATCGGCGTCCATGTCCAGCACGGCGTTGTATTCGTCGTAGAACTTGCGGTGTGCTTCGACACTGGCGCCATCGCCCTTGATCAGGTCCTTGAAATAGTCGTAATAGCTGGTGGCGTGACGGTCGGGGTTCATGGCCACGAAGCCGGTGTACTGCAAAAAGCCGGGGTACACGCGACGGCCTGCGCCGGGGAAGTTGGGTGGAACCCGATAGATGACGTTGTTCTCGAACCACTCGTGGCTCTTTTGAACAGCCAGGTTGTTCACGGCGGTAGGCGATTTGCGTGCATCGATGGGCCCACCCATCATGGTCATGGACAGCGGGGTTTTTTCGCCACGGCTGGCCATCAGGGAGACTGCAGCCAACACGGGTACCGTGGGCTGGCACACGCTCATGACGTGGCAATTGCCATACTGGGCTTGCAAATGGCGAATGAACTCCTGCACGTAGTTGACGTAGTCATCGAGGTGGAACTCGCCTTCCTCCATGGGCACCAAGCGGGCGTTTTTCCAGTCGGTGATGTAGACCTTGTGGCCTTGAAGCATGGTGCGTACGGTGTCACGCAGCAGCGTGGCATAGTGGCCTGAGAGAGGCGCCACGATCAACACCACAGGCTGTTTTTTCAGCGTGGTCAGGGTGTCGGGATCATCCGAAAAACGCTTGAAACGGCGCAGCTCGCAAAAGGGCTTGTCGATCTCGACGCGTTCGTAGATCGCCACATCCACACCTTCAACACTCACGGTGCGAATGCCGAACTCGGGTTTGACGTAGTCTTTGCCTAAGCGATGCATCAAGGCATAGCCTGCCGACATGCGTTGTGCCATGGGCACCTGGGCCAGCGGGTTCAGGGGGTTGCTATAGAGCTTGGAGGCGGCCTGTGCCAACTCGGCAAAGGGCTCCATGATGGAACGTTGTGTCTCATAGATTTGGTACAGCATCTAAACATCCTCCTGAAATTATTGCGCTGCAGCAATATTACAAGACATCACGACTTTTTTTATTGAGAGTTCACCCTAATCCCGTGTCACTCAGTGGACGGCAGGCATTAAAAAACGCTCCCGAAAGAGCGTTTTGTCTAGGTCAAACTTGAATTAGCAAACCTTGGCAATCGCCTGGCAGACGTAGTCGATGTTTTTGCTGTTGAGCGCGGCCACGCACATGCGGCCAGTGTCGGTGCCGTACACGCCAAATTCGGAGCGCAGACGCACCATCTGGTCTTTGGTCAGGCCTGAATAGCTGAACATGCCGATCTGGCTGGTGATGAAGCTCATGTCCTGCTTGACACCTGCGGCCTTGAGGCCGTCAACCAGCTTCTGGCGCATGGCCTTGATGCGCACGCGCATTTCGGCCAGTTCCTGCTCCCACTGGGCGCGCAGTTCGGGGTTGCCCAGCACGGCTGCCACCACAGCGCCGCCGTGAATGGGCGGGTTGGAGTAGTTGGTGCGGATGGCGATCTTCAGCTGGCTCAGCACACGGGCAGCTTCTTCCTTGTCGGAGGCGACCACCGACAGGGCACCCACACGCTCGCCGTAGAGGCTGAAGCTCTTGGAGAACGAGGTGGACACAAAAATGTTCAGGCCGGCAGCCACGAACTTGCCGATCACGGCGCCATCTTCAGCGATGCCGTGGCCAAAGCCCTGGTAGGCCATGTCCAGGAAGGCGGTCAGGCCCTTGGCCTTGACCACCGCAATCACCTGGTCCCACTGGGCGGCGGTGATGTCATAGCCGGTCGGGTTGTGGCAGCAGGCGTGCAGCACGACGATGGTGCCCGGGGCTGCGGCGTTCAGGTCGGCCAGCATGCCGTCGAAGTTCACGCCACGCTTGGCTGCGTCATAGTAAGCGTAGGTGCCGACTTCAAAACCGGCGTTCACGAAGATGGCGCGGTGGTTTTCCCAGCTGGGGTCGGAGATCAGCACCTTGGCGTTGGGGGTGACTTTTTTCAGGAAGTCAGCACCGATTTTCAGACCGCCGGTGCCGCCAATGGCCTGCACGGTGGAGACGCGGCCGGACTTGACCACGTCGGAGTCCGCCCCGAAGACCAGGTCCTTGACCGCATTGTCATAGGCCACGATGCCGTCGATCGGCAGGTAGCCGCGTGGGGCGGGCTTGTCCATCATGGCTTTTTCGGCGGCCTGCACGCACTGCAGCAGCGGCAGTTTGCCGTTGTCGTCGAAGTACACGCCCACGCCCAGGTTGACTTTGTTGGGGTTGGTGTCGGCAGCAAATTGCTCGTTCAGACCCAGGATCGGGTCGCGGGGGGCCATTTCGACGGCGGAAAACAGAGACATGAAAAAGTCCTTGGATAAATAAAGACGGGGTGGCAGACAGCCCCAGGCTGGGTTACGCTTGTCTGTTTGTCGCAATTTTAGCGGCCACTGAACGAACTTTCTGTCCATGACCGAGCTTGCCGCAGCACCTGTTGAAGCCCCCAAGGGCCAATTTGTTTCTTTCCCAGGCTCTCCTTTTGAGCTTTTTCAGCCCTATCCGCCCGCTGGCGACCAGCCCACGGCGATCGCACAGCTGGTTGAGGGTGTGCAAGATGGCGAGGTGTTCCAGACCCTGCTGGGTGTGACCGGCTCGGGCAAGACCTTCACCATGGCCAATGTGATCGCCCAGCTCGGGCGCCCGGCCATCGTGTTCGCGCCCAACAAGACGCTGGCGGCGCAGCTTTACTCGGAGTTTCGCGAGTTCTTCCCGAAAAACGCGGTCGAGTATTTCGTCAGCTACTACGACTACTACCAGCCCGAAGCCTACGTGCCGCAGCGCGACTTGTTCATCGAGAAAGACAGCGCCATCAACGAGCACATCGAGCAGATGCGTCTGTCCTGCACCAAAAGCATTCTGGAGCGGCGTGATGTGGTGATCGTCGCCACCGTCTCGGCCATTTACGGTATTGGTCACCCCGAGAGCTACCACCGCATGATCATGACGCTGCGTGCCGGAGACAAAATGGGCCAGCGTGACGTGATCGCGCAGCTGATCCGCATGCAGTACCAGCGCAACGACCAGGACTTCAGCCGTGGCAAGTTCCGGGTGCGGGGCGATACCATCGACGTCTTTCCGGCTGAACATTCCGAGCTGGCGATCCGCATCGAGCTGTTTGACGACGAGATCGAGAGCCTGCAGCTGTTCGATCCTCTGACGGGCCGCATCCGTCAGAAGATCCCGCGCTTCACGGTCTACCCGTCCAGCCACTATGTGACGCCGCGTGACCAGGTGTTGGCCGCCATCGAGACCATCAAGATCGAGCTGGACCAGCGTTTGAAAGAACTGCTGGGCATGGGCAAGCTGGTCGAAGCCCAGCGCCTGGAGCAGCGCACGCGATTTGACCTGGAAATGCTCACCGAGGTGGGGCATTGCAAAGGCATTGAAAACTACACACGTCATCTCTCGGGCGCGGCACCCGGCGAACCGCCCAGCACGCTGACCGACTACATGCCGCCCGACGCGATCATGTTCCTGGACGAGAGCCATCAAATGATTGGCCAGCTCAATGCCATGTACAACGGCGACCGCGCTCGAAAGACCACGCTGGTCGAATACGGCTTTCGCCTGCCCAGCGCACTGGACAACCGTCCGCTCAAGTTCGA
>JBEEOS010000065.1:0-11864 GCA_041191485.1 Pseudomonadota bacterium | reverse complement strand
CGTATTCAGCGGCGCTACCGGTGTCGCCGGAGGTGGCGCCCAGAATGTTGAGTTCCTCGCCGCGGCGGCCGAGTTCGTATTCGAACAGGTTGCCCAACAGCTGCATGGCCATGTCCTTGAAGGCCAGGGTCGGGCCATTGGACAGGGCTTCGAGGTACAGCTCGGAGGCGGTATCGCCTGCGGCCTGCAGGGGCTTGAGCGGCACGATGGCTTCGGAGCCGTACACGGCAGCCGTGTAGGTCTTCTCGCACAAGGCCTTGAGATCGGCGGCCGGGATGTCGTCGATGTAGAGCGACAGGATCTCGAAGGCCAGTGCAGCGTAGCCCTGCTGCTGCCAGACCTGGCGCAGGCGCGTGAGGTCGGCATCGGTCAGCTGCGGATAGGTTTCGGGTAGGTACAGGCCGCCGTCAGGCGCCAGGCCTTCGAGCAGGATTTCGCAAAAATGCTTGCGGTCGGCATGACCACGGGTCGAGAGGTACAGCATCAGGCCAGTTCCTCCTTGCGAATGCGAACAATGGGGGCCAGCACAGTAGGCAAGCCCTGCATTTGCTTGAGCACAGCGTTCATATTGCCTTCATGCGTGTCATGCGTGAGGATGATCACATCGGTCTGGTTGGCGCCGCTGACCTGGTCCGCCTCGCGTTGCAAGATGGCATCGATGCTGATGTTGGCATCGGCCAGCAAACCGGTTAGTTTGGCCAGCACACCTGCCTGATCGGCCACGCGCAGGCGCAAGTAGTAACTGGTCACGACTTCATCCATGGGCAGCACTGGCAGACTGCTCAAGGCATCGGGCTGGAAAGCCAGATGCGGCACCCGGTTTTGCGGATCAGCCGTGTGCAAACGGGTAATGTCCACCAGGTCCGCCACCACAGCGCTGGCCGTCGGTTCAGCACCAGCCCCCTTGCCGTAGTAGAGCGTGGTGCCCACCGCATCGCCCTGCACCATCACGGCATTCATCGCGCCTTCAACATTGGCGATCAAGCGCTGTGCAGGCACCAGGCTGGGGTGGACTCGCAGCTCCACGCCCTTGTCCGTACGCTTGGTGATGCCCAACAACTTGATGCGGTAGCCAAGTTGCTCGGCATATTTGATGTCTGCCGCACCGAGTTGCGTGATGCCTTCCACATAAGCTTTGTCGAACTGCACCGGAATGCCAAAGGCAATCGCGCTCATGAGGGTGGCTTTGTGAGCAGCATCCACGCCTTCGATGTCGAAGGTCGGATCAGCTTCGGCATAACCCAGGCGCTGGGCCTCCTTGAGCACCACCTCAAAGTCCAGCCCCTTGTCGCGCATTTCGGACAGGATGAAGTTGGTGGTGCCGTTGATGATGCCAGCCACCCACTGAATCTGGTTGGCCGTCAAACCCTCGCGCAAGGCTTTGATGATCGGGATACCCCCGGCCACGGCCGCCTCAAATGCCACCATGACTCCTTTGTCGTGCGCGGCCTGGAAAATTTCTGTGCCGTGCACAGCCAGCAAGGCCTTGTTGGCCGTGACCACATGCTTGCCTGCAGCGATGGCTTCGAGCACCAGCTCGCGAGCCAGGGTGTAGCCCCCAATCAGCTCAACCACGATATCGATCTCGGGATTGCGAATGATCTCGCGAGGATCGGCCACCACCTTGGCAGCCTCCCCCACGATGGCTTTGGCCTTGTCCAGGTCGCGCCGGCTGACCATGGTCACTTCGATGCCTCGGCCCGCACGGCGCTTGATTTCTTCCTGGTTGCGGCGCAGCACTTCGAAAACGCCGCCACCGACGGTACCAATGCCAATGAGGCCTACTTGTATGGGTTTCATAAAATTCTTATTTGACGAAAACAGGCACCCGCTCAGTGCCCGATGGAAATTCAGGACACCAATGCATCCGTACCAAAGCGCTTGCGCGCACCTTCGAGGAATTTGGCGACACGGCCAATCGCTTCGCGCAAATCGTCTTCGTGCGGCAGGAACACGATACGGAAATGATCTGGCTGCGGCCAGTTAAAACCCGTCCCCTGTACCAACATGACCTTGGTTTCTTCCAGCATGTCGAGGAAAAACTGTTGGTCATCCACAATGGGATACATCTTGGGATCCAGCCGCGGGAACATGTACAAGGCCGCCTGTGGTCGCACACAGCTCACACCTGGAATCGCGGTGATCAACTCATACGCCAAATCGCGCTGTTTGCGCAGACGACCGCCCTCACCCACCAGCTCCTTGATGCTCTGGTAGCCCCCGAGTGCCGTTTGCACGGCCCACTGTCCAGGCACGTTGGCGCACAGGCGCATGTTCGAGAGCATGTTCAGACCCTCGATGAAATCTGTGGCTGGACGCTTGTCACCGGACAGTACCATCCAGCCGGCGCGGTAGCCGCAAGAGCGATAGCTTTTGGACAGGGAGTTGAATGTCAGAGTCAGCACATCGGTAGACAAGCTGGCAATCGGGGTGTGCACCACGTCGTCGTACAGCACCTTGTCGTACACCTCGTCCGCGTAAATCACCAGGCCATGCTCTCGCGCCAGATCCACAATCTGTTGCAGCAAAGCCTTGCTGTACAAGGCGCCAGTGGGGTTGTTCGGGTTGATGACCACTATGCCCTTGGTCCTGGAGGTGACCTTGGCGCGGATGTCGTTGATGTCGGGCATCCAGCCATTGCTTTCGTCGCACATATAGTGGACAGGCGTGCCGCCTGACAGGCTGGCTGCAGCCGTCCAGAGCGGATAGTCCGGGGCTGGCAGCAACAATTCGTCGCCATCGTCGAGCAAGGCGTTGGTGGCCATGACGATCAACTCACTGGCACCGTTGCCAAGGTAGATATCGTCGAGCGTCACGCCCAAAATGCCTTGCCGCTGGGTTTCATGCATCACCGCCTTTCGGGCCGCAAAAATGCCTTTGCTGTCCGAGTAACCCGCCGAATTGGGCAGGTTGCGGATCATGTCCTGCTGAATCTCCTCGGGCGCATCAAAACCGAAAACCGCCAGGTTGCCAATATTGAGTTTGATGATCTTGTGGCCGTCCTCTTCCATTTGGCGAGCACGGTCCATGATGGGGCCACGAATGTCGTAGCACACATTGGCCAATTTGGCGGATTTGACGATGGGCTTCACAGTCCCTCCCGGACAGATAATCTCAAGAGCGAAAACCTATAATTTGACCACATTTACAAGCGTTTTCGCGCCTGATTTCGACGCATTTCAACCGTACCGCCCCATGAAACTCCAGCCCGACAAATCCGAAGCCCCCATGATTTCTTCCATGGGACCTGGTTGGATCAACGTTCAAGGCCAGCGCATTGAGCACGCTGTGTGCATTCGCAGCCACGGCAGCCTCGCCTGGCAGGCCTGGGATGTTGAGCGTTGGGAGCAATTGCAGGCCGAACATCTGAAAACGCTGGCAACGCAAGACACGGAATTGATCATCATCGGCTGCGGCGAACGTCAGCAATTCTTGCCAGCTTCCTGGCTGCAGCCCCTGATGGAGCGGCGCATCGGTCTGGAAACCATGGACACCTTCGCCGCTTGCCGCACCTACAACATTCTGGCCAGCGAAGGCCGAAAAGTCATGGCTGTCCTGCTCATGGCGCCCAAGTCGAGTACCTTATGACTACTCTCATTTCGGTTAAAATACTCGTTTGTCGAAATTTGTAAGTTTCCTTCACAAGGCTTGCAAAACACCCCGGAAAAGAGTGTCTACATGGCGATCGTTCTCAACAAGCCCCTGCCCGAATTTGAAGCGAACGCAACTGGCGGTATCAAGGTTTCAAACACCACCCACGTGGGTCAGACCATGATCCTGTATTTCTACCCGAAAGACAACACCCCAGGTTGCACCACCGAGGCCATGCAGTTCCGTGACAAGTACAAAGACTTTGTCAAAGCAGGTGCTGTCGTTTTTGGCGTCTCGCGTGACAACATGAAGTCTCACGACGACTTCAAGACCAAGCTGGAACTCCCCTTCGAGCTGATTGCAGACACCGAAGAAAAAATGTGTCACATGTTCGGCGTGGTCAAAAACAAGATCATGTATGGCAAAAAGGTCAAAGGCATTGAGCGCAGCACCTTCCTGGTCGGCGCCGACGGCCTGCTCAAGCAGGAGTGGCGCGGACTCAAGGTGCCAGGCCACGTGGACGAAGTCCTCAAAGCCGTCAAAGCCCTGAAAAAAGCAGCCGCTTAATCACACTTCAGGGTGTCACCGAGCTCGTGCATAATGAGCTCATGCAGTTTGCAGTCTCACCCCGAATCCCAACTCAAAGCCGCCCGGCATGCCTGGCGGCTTTTTGTTTTCGGGGCCACCACCTTCAGTAGACAAGGTCCAGTTTATGCCCCTGCCTCCGCCCCCCAAACAACGCGCCACCCTGCTCACTCAAAAATCCCTGACTGAGAATCCTGTTGCCCGTGCCTCATCTCGCCCTGCCAAGGCCTCGACCCCTCCCGCACCGGTAAGGGCTGAAACCAGCCCTGTGATCGCTGCAGCTTCAACCACGACACCCACGTCGAAACCATCCAAATCAGCCTCTCCGGTCAAAGCCATCAAAACGCCTGTCCGCTCTGCAAAACGCAAGAGCACCGGTCCTGCCAAGCTGTTTGTGCTGGACACCAATGTATTGATGCACGATCCGATGAGCCTGTTCCGCTTTGAGGAACACGATGTCTTTTTGCCGATGATCGTGCTCGAAGAGCTCGATAGCAACAAAAAAGGCACCTCCGAGGTTGCACGAAACGCCCGCCAGACCAGCCGCTACCTGGACACCCTGGCCGCCTCCAGCACCGACATGGCCGCCGGCCAGCCTTTGTCTGGACTTGGCCACAGTGAGGCCCAGGGCCACTTGTTTTTCCAGACCGAGCCTCTGGACCTGAGCCTGCCTCTGGCACTGCCCCAGGGCAAGGCAGACAACCAGATTCTGGGGGTGGTGCGCGCACTGTGCGAGAAGCACAGCAAGCGTGAAGTGGTCCTGGTCTCCAAAGACATCAATATGCGCGTCAAGGCGCGCGCCATGGGCCTGCAAGCCGAGGACTATCAAAACGACAAGGCCCTGGAAGACGGGGACATGCTCTACACAGGCGCCATGGCATTGCCAACCGACTTCTGGGCAAAGCATGCCAAGACAGTCGAAAGCTGGCAACAGGGCAGCCACACCTTCTACCGTATTTCCGGCCCGATCGTGTCCAGCCTTTTCATCAACCAGTTTGTGTACTTTGAGGCTGCCGGAGAACCCAGCTTGTACGCCCGGGTTACGGAGCTACGCGGCAAGACAGCTGTTCTGCGCACCCTCAAGGATTTTGCGCACCAGAAAAACGCAGTCTGGGGCGTCACTGCGCGCAACCGTGAGCAAAACTTTGCGCTGAACCTGTTGACCGACCCTGAGGTGGACTTCGTCACTTTGACAGGGACAGCAGGCACAGGCAAAACCTTGATGGCACTGGCCGCCGGACTCACGCAGGTCCTCGATGACCGCCGCTACACCGAAATCATCATGACCCGTGCCACGGTGAGTGTGGGCGAAGACATCGGCTTTCTGCCGGGCACCGAAGAAGAAAAAATGGGCCCCTGGATGGGCGCGCTCGACGACAACCTCGAGTTCCTGGCCAAAGGCGAAGGTGGCGGTGCTGGAGAATGGGGGCGTGCCGCTACCAATGAACTGATCAAGAGTCGCATCAAGATCAAGAGCATGAACTTCATGCGCGGGCGCACCTTCATGAACAAATACGTCATCATCGACGAGGCGCAGAACCTGACGCCCAAACAGATGAAGACCTTGATCACCCGGGCGGGCCCCGGCACCAAGATCATCTGCATGGGTAATCTGGCCCAGATCGACACGCCCTACCTGACCGAAGGCTCCTCGGGCCTGACTTATGCAGTAGATCGCTTCAAGGGATGGGCCCACAACGGCCACATTACTTTGGCTCGCGGTGAACGTTCACGCCTGGCTGACTTTGCCAGCGAAGCGCTTTAAAAGTCGTCGCTCATGCCGCCGGCCAGACTTTCAAAGCGGGTCAGCGGTTTCAGGAAGGCCAGACGAACGGTCCCGGTGGGACCGTTACGTTGTTTGCCGATGATGATTTCAGCCACACCTGGGTCCTTGGAGTCCTTGTTGTAATAGTCGTCCCGGTAGATGAACATGATGATGTCGGCATCCTGTTCGATGGCGCCGGATTCTCGCAGGTCGCTCATCATCGGACGCTTGTCGGTGCGCTGCTCCACGCCCCGGTTGAGCTGGGACAGCGCGATCACCGGGCACTGCAGCTCCTTGGCCAGCATCTTCAGACCCCGAGAAATCTCTCCAAGTTCGGTGGCACGGTTGTCACCATCCGAGCCGCTGGAGCCACTCATCAGCTGCAGGTAGTCGACCACGATCAAACCAAGCTTGCCACACTGACGCGCCAGGCGACGAGAATTGGCCCGCAGCTCGCTCGGGGTCAGCCCTGGTGTTTCGTCAATGTGCAAAGATACCGTGCGCAGGCGCTCAATGGCCTCGGTCAGACGTGGCCACTCGTCATCGCTCAGTTTGCCGGTACGCAGGTGCCCCTGATCCACACGCCCAATAGAGCCCACAATACGCACCGCCAGTTGGGATGCGCCCATTTCCATGGAAAACACCGCAACCGGCAGGCCTTCGTTCAAGGCCACGTGTTCGGCAATATTGATGGCAAATGCCGTTTTACCCATCGAGGGACGAGCCGCCAGCACCACCAGATCGCCAGGCTGCAAGCCAGAGGTCATGCGGTCGAGGTCGTAGAAACCAGTGGGCACGCCCGTGATGTCGTTGGGGTTGTCGGCCATCTCGGAGACGCGATCGAGCAAGTCCACCACCAGGGTGTCCATGGACTGAAAGCCCTGCTTCATGCGCGAGCCTTCTTCCCCAATGTTGAAGATCTTTTGCTCGGCTTCGTCCAGGATCTTGTCCACGGCCCTGCCCTGCGTATTGAATGCTGCAGTGGCAATGTCATCGCTGGCGGCGACCAATTTACGCAGGATGGAACGCTCGCGAACGATCTCGGCATAGCGCCGGATATTGCTCGCACTGGGCACATACTGCGCCAGAGCGTTCAAGTAAGACAGCCCACCCACCTCCTGGGACTTGCCCAGGGCTTGTAAATGCTCATGCACCGTGATCACGTCAGCAGGCTTTGAAGCATTGATCAAGGCACCAATGGCGGCGTACACCAGACGGTGTTCGTGGCGATAGAAGTCGGAGTCGACCAACAAGTCCCCCACGCGGTCCCAGGCCCCGTTGTCCAGCAACAGCCCTCCCAGGACGCTGGACTCAGCCTCTATGGAGTGCGGCGGCACACGCAGCTGTGCGATCTGCGGGTCGAGCGTGGCGACCGCCATGGCATCTTCAAAGGAGGAAGGGAAAGTGGCAGAACTCATGAATTCAAAATCGTCGAAAGCGGCATCTTAGTCTAGCCCCCGCAGCTCGTCATTGCATAACCCTGTGGATAAGCCGTGCACGACAGGTGCATGAGATTGGGAAGATGCGTGGAGAAGTACAGTCCCAGAAAACGAAAAAGCCGCCAGCTATCGCCGGCGGCCTTGCGCAGGAGTGAGCGGAATCAGGCGGTTTCGCCGTACACGCTCACGTTGACTTCCACCACCACATCGGTGTGCAGAGCCACGGAGACTGCAGAGTCGCTCACGGTCTTGATGGGGCCATTGGGCATGCGCACCTGGGCCTTGGCCACGGCGAAGCCTTGTTTGACCAGCTCATCAGCGATGTCGTGGTTGGTCACGGAACCAAACAGACGGCCATCCACACCAGCCTTTTGGGTCAGCTTGATGGTCAGACCCGACAGCTTCTCGGCCAGAGCCTGAGCTTCAGCCAGCTTGGCTGCAGCGGCTTTTTCGAGCTCGGCACGGCGGGCTTCGAATTCAGCCTTGTTGGCTTCGGTGGCGCGACGGGCACGGCCAGAGGGGATCAGGAAGTTACGAGCGTAACCGTCCTTGACCTTGACGATGTCACCTAGATTGCCCAGGTTGAGCACTTTTTCGAGCAGGATCACTTGCATGTTGTTTCTCCTCAGACCTTGTGCTGATCGGTGTAGGGCAACAGAGCCAGGAAGCGAGCGCGCTTGATGGCAGTGTTGAGCTGGCGCTGGTAAATGGCGCGGGTGCCGGTCAGGCGAGCGGGGATGATCTTGCCGTTTTCGGCGATGAAGTCACGCAGGGTGTCCACATCTTTGTAGTCGATCTCTTCCACGCCAGTCACGGTGAAGCGGCAAAAACGCTTGCGCTTGAACAGCAGGGACTGGGTGTTGCGCTTGGGGCGCTTGTTCTTGTCAAATTTTTTGAACGTGGCCATGGGGCCTCCTGAAATTAATCTTGCTGAAACTCTTGGATATGCAAAATCACACGTTGACCTTGACGGATATTGGCCAGAAAGCCAGAGAACCTGAAAGCAGTGCCAAGCGGCGCCTTTTGAAGCTGCTCGGCCATCACACCGATGGCCTGCGCCCGAAGGCTTAACTTGACTTGCCTTATGCCATGTTCTTGCTGCAGTTGGGAGTCATGCTCCAGCAGCAAATCCAGGGCGGGCAACCCGGCAGGGGTGTAGCGCAGAGCATCTCGCTCAACGATACGTGCGGCCAATCGGGTCTGGTTCACTCCGTGTGGGGTCAGGGCAATCAGGCTGCGAAATCAGCCTGTTGAGCCTTGCGTGCTTCTTCGCGCTCGACACTCTTCATCATGGCGGAAGCGCCGGTATCGGCTTTCTTCTTCTGCACAGTCAGGTGACGCAACACGGCGTCATTGAATTTGAAGGCGTGCTCGAGCTCGCCCATCACAGCCTGATCGGCTTCGATGTTCAGGCACAGGTAGTGCGCTTTGGCCAGCTTGTTGATCTGGTAGGCCAGTTGACGGCGACCCCAGTCTTCCACGCGATGGATCTGACCACCACCTGCGGTGATCATGCCCTTGTAGCGCTCCAGCATGGCGGGCACTTGCTCGCTCTGATCCGGGTGGATCAGCAAAATGATTTCGTAATGACGCATCTAAACTCCTTGTGGATGAACCAAAAGATTGGAAAAACCGCCCCCGGCGTCGGTCAAGGGTGCGGCAAGGTTAACCCGTGATTATAGCCCGGATTCAGGGTGTGGATCCATCTTCCCTGTTCCGGCCATTGGCCACGCAGAGAGCACGAGCATGACCAGGCAAGCTGCGGGGACCCCAAAGACGCCCGCGCTGACCGGCTGAATACCCCACCACAGCCCTGCATCCGGCGCCAAACCCCAGGCAGTGCGAACGGCAGGCACGTTAAAGAACATGTAGCCGGCAGTCACCCCAAAACCTGTGATCATGCCAGCCACGGCAGCGCAGCGATGCAGTCGCCGCCAATGCAATCCCAACACCATGGCCGGAAAAAAGGCCGAGGCCGCCAACGAGAAGGACGCTGACACCAGGGAAAGGATTTCGGCAGGCTTGAGCGCCGCCACAAACGCCGCCACCATGGCCACGGCCAAAAGGGCAAATTTGGACGCAATCACCTGCCCTTCTGCATTAAGAGGCATCCTGCGACGGCCCCAGCCCAGGTCATGCACCAGCGCATTGCCAATCGTCAGCAGCAAGCCGTCTGCCGTTGACAGTGCCGCCGCCAAGCCACCGGCGGCAACCAGGCCTGCGATCACAAATGGCATGCTGCCGAGTTCGGGCATGGCCAGCATGACCATGTCGGCCCCCATACGCAACTCGCCAAACTGCAGGCGACGATCGCCATTGATGTCGGCCACATCCACCAAGCCCGGATCGACCCGCGCCCACTGAGCCAGCCAGGAGGGCAATTCCTCAAAACTGCTGCCCACCAGGTTGTTCATGACCTCAAACTTCACCAGAACGGCCAATGCGGGCACGCTCAAATAAAGCAACACGATGAAAAACAAGGACCAGGCCACCGAGCTGCGCGTCTGGGCCACGCTGGAGGTGGTGTAAAAGCGCGTCAATAAATGAGGCATGCCTGCCGTGCCCAGCATCAAGCAAAAAATCAGGGCAAGGTAGTTCCATCGAGAAGTTTCAAACGCCTGTCGCTCTGAAGGTGTCCCGTTGGGATCCCCCTGAAAAGCCTGTGTTTGCCTGGGCATACCCGCCAAGGGCATGGAGCGCTCTTGCGCGTCCTGCATCGCCCGAGTCCACAGCTCTTGCGCCACCGTCACATCCTTGGGCAAGGCCACCAGTTCACGCCGCGCTTGTGAAATCTGGTTGAAATCGGCCCCTTTGATTTTCAAATCGCGCACCTTCAATTCCAGGCGCTCACGCTCCTGCTTCAAGGCCACCGGTACGTTCTGCAATTTATGGGCATAGTCTTGTGCGCGGCGGGCATATTCCTGACGCACATCGATTTCGGCTGGATCGTCCACCAATTGCTGTTCAAGTTGTGCAATTCGGGTCAATTGGCTGCCATAAGCCACCACAGCCACCGGCGTACCCAGCTGCCGATAGGCAAGCCAGGACACAGGTATCAAAAAAGCCAGCAACACAATGATGTACTGCGCAACCTGCGTCCAGGTGATGGCACGCATGCCACCCAAAAATGAACACAGCAGCACTCCACCCAAACCCAGCAAAATCCCGATTTCAAACTGAACACCGGTCAGGCGTGAAGCGATCAGGCCGATTCCGTAAATCTGCGCCACCACATAAGTAAAGGATGTCAGCACAGCTGCCCAGGCCGCCAAAATGCGAGGCCAGCGGCCACCAAAACGCCGCTGAAAAAAGTCTGGCACGGTGTAGAGGTTCATTCCCCTCAAAGCCGGGGCAATCCACCAGGCCACCAGGCAAAAGCCACCCGTCCAGCCCAGGATATAGGCCAGCCCACCGGGCTGTGACCCTGCTCCGGAAAACCCTTGAAGGTACAAGGCCCCAGCCAGGCTGATGAAAGAGGCCGCACTGATCCAATCGGCCGCGGTCGCCATGCCGTTGTACATGGCGGGAATCCTGCGGCCAGCAACGTAGTACTCGGCCTCATCCGATGTGCGCCCTGAAATCCCAATCAGGGCATAAATCATGACGGTCGCAAACAGGAAAATTGGACCAATCAGATTGCGTGAAAGCCCCCGGCTCTCTGACCAGGCCAACAAGCCGATCAGGCCAAGCAAGAGCACCACATACAAGAGCACATTGCGGTGGAGTCGCCAGCGGTAGCCCGCTGGCGAAACCGAAGTGCGCTCTTGCAAGCCCATGACGAGGGCTTCTTAGACGGCTTTACCCAGCTGAGTCCAGGTCTCGACCACCGTGTCCGGGTTCAGCGAAATGGAGCTGATCCCGTGCTCCATCAACCAGCGGGCAAAGTCAGGATGATCGCTGGGGCCCTGGCCACAGATACCGATGTACTTGCCCTGGGCCAGGCAGGCTTTGATGGCCTGCTCGATCAGCGTGGTCACCGCCGGATCGCGTTCGTCGAAGTCCGCTGCCAGCAGCTCCATACCGGAGTCGCGGTCCAGACCCAGGGTCAGCTGGGTCAGGTCGTTGGAGCCGATCGAGAAGCCGTCGAAGAACTGCAGGAAGCGGTCGGCCAGGATGGCGTTGGTCGGCACCTCGCACATCATGATCAATTTCAGATCGTTCTCACCACGGACCAGACCGCGGCTGGCCAACAGCTGCGTGACGCGCTCGGCTTGCTTGAGGGTGCGCACAAAGGGCACCATCACCTGAACGTTGGTCAGGCCCATCTCGCCACGCACGCGCTTGAGCGCCTCGCATTCCATGGCAAAGGCTTCGCCAAAGTCTTCGCTGATGTAGCGGGTGGCGCCACGGAAGCCCAGCATCGGGTTTTCTTCTTCTGGCTCGTAGCGGCTGCCGCCGATCAGCTTGCGGTACTCGTTGCTCTTGAAGTCCGACAGGCGCACGATGACCGGCTTGGGCCAGAACGCTGCGGCAATCGAGGCCAC
>JBEEOS010000064.1:0-11969 GCA_041191485.1 Pseudomonadota bacterium | reverse complement strand
GGTTTTGTAAGCGCGCACGCCCTCGAAGGCGCCGCAGCCGTAGTGCAGCGTGTGGCTGAGGACGTGGATTTTGGCGTCACGCCAGTCGACCATGTGGCCATCCATCCAGATTTTGCCGTCGCGGTCGGACATCGAGGGGATCACTGCTGTCATGAATTGCTTCCTTGGTTTTTTTCAGGCGCTTAAGAGGGTGATTTTAAGCCTCGACCAGTTCGAAACTGGTGGTGATGTCGGCGGTTTTGCCCAGCATGATGCTGGCCGAGCAGTATTTGTCGTGGCTCATGGCGATGGCTCGTTCGACCGCGCTGGCGGGAATGCCTTTGCCGGTGACGGTGAAGTGCATGTGGATTTTGGTGAAGACTTTGGGCTCGGTGTCGGCGCGTTCGCTGCTGAGTTTGACGCTGCAGCCGCGCACGTCGTGGCGCCCGCGTTTGAGGATGAGCACCACGTCGTAAGCGGTGCAGCCGCCGGTGCCGGCGAGCACGGTTTCCATGGGGCGGGGGGCGAGGTTCTGGCCGCCGTTTTCGGGCTTGGCGGCGTCAGGCGCGCCGTCCATGGCCAGGACGTGGCCGCTGCCGGTTTCGGCGATAAAGCCCATGCCTGATCGGGTGCCGGCGGCGCCGGTCCAGCTGACGGTGCATTCCATGGTGTGGTTTCCTTGCGAAGAGGTGATTTGGTTTTGTAAGGCGGGGTTCGGGGGTGTTGTTGGCGGCGAATTGTATTTACAGATTTTTTACACATGCAGGTGAGCACACCAAGGGTTAACCCCTTATAATTCGCACATGCGTGCTTTTTTAGCACGTCATGTTTGTCTCCTCCACCCTCCGAAAAGGTGGATTCTGCCCCGATCCGCAAGGCTCGGGGCATTTTTTTGGCCGTTTATGATCGGGACATGACCGCCAAGAACCTGAAACCCGCTGATTACCTGAAAAAAATCCTGAACGCGCGCGTGTACGACGTGGCGCAGGAGACGCCACTGGAGTTGGCCAAAAACCTGAGTCGGCGTTTGCACAACAAGGTCCTGTTAAAGCGCGAGGATCAGCAGCCGGTGTTCAGCTTCAAGCTGCGCGGGGCGTACAACAAGATGGCGCATTTGTCGCCCGAGCAATTAAAGAAGGGCGTGATTTGCGCTTCGGCGGGTAACCACGCGCAGGGGGTGGCGCTGGGCGCGAGCAAGCTGGGCACGCGCGCAGTCATTGTGATGCCGACGACGACGCCTCAGGTCAAGATCGAGGCCGTCAAGGCGCTGGGCGGCGAGGTGGTGTTGCATGGCGACAGTTATTCGGACGCGTACAACCATTCGCTGGCGCTGCAGAAAAAGCAAGGATTGACGTTTGTGCACCCGTTTGACGACCCAGAGGTGATTGCTGGCCAGGGCACGATTGCCATGGAGATGCTGCGCCAGCACCAGGGGCCGCTGGATGCGGTGTTTGTGGCGATTGGCGGGGGCGGTTTGATCAGCGGGGTGGCCAATTACATCAAGGCGGTGCGTCCGGAGGTGAAGGTCATTGGCGTGCAGATGAATGACTCGCAGGCCATGATCCAGTCGGTGGCGGCCAGGAAACGGGTCACGCTGCCGGACGTGGGGCTGTTTTCGGACGGCACCGCCGTGAAGCTGGTGGGCGAGGAAACCTTCCGCGTGGCGCGTGGCCTGGTGGACGATTGGGTGACGGTGGACACCGATTCGGTGTGCGCGGCCATCAAGGATATTTTTGTGGACACGCGCTCGATTGTGGAACCCGCCGGCGCCCTGGCAGTGGCGGCTATCAAACAATACGCGGCCACGCACAAGACCAAGGGCCAGACGTATGCCGCGATTTTGTGCGGCGCGAACATGAACTTTGACCGCTTGCGTTTTGTGGCTGAGCGCGCCGAGGTGGGCGAGGAGCGCGAGGCGCTGTTTGCAGTGACGATTCCGGAAGAGCGCGGTAGCTTCAAGCGCTTTCTGGAGATCATTGGCAGCCTGCCGGGCGGGCCGCGCAATGTGACGGAGTTCAACTACCGCATGAGTGATGCGGCCAAGGCGCATGTGTTTCTGGGCCTGACCACGCAGGGCAAGGGCGAGAGCGGCAAGATTGCCGCCAGCTTTGGCAAGCAGGGTTTTGAGGCGCTGGACCTGACGCACGATGATTTGGCGCAAGAGCACATTCGCCACATGGTGGGTGGACATTCGCCGCTGTCGCAGGACGAGCGTTTGTTGCGCTTTACTTTCCCCGAGCGGCCGGGGGCGCTTTTGAAGTTTTTGAGCCTGATGCGGCCGGGCTGGAACATCAGCCTGTTTCACTACCGCAACCAGGGCGCGGACTATGGGCGCATTCTGGTGGGCATTCAGGTGCCCGCCAAGGACGACAAGGCGTTTGCCAAGTTTCTGGACACGCTGGGCTACCCGCATGTCGAGGAGACCCACAATCCGGTGTACCGGATGTTCCTGCGGGGATAAGCACCATGGCCGCTTCTTTGGAAGGACAACTGGTCGTCGCGATTTCGTCGCGTGCGCTGTTTGACTTTGAAGAAGAAAACCAGGTCTTTGAGCAAGGCGACGATCGCGCCTACATGGACTTGCAGTTGCAACGGCTGGAGGCTCCGGCCAAGCCGGGCGTGGCGTTTTCGCTGGTGCGCAAGTTGTTGGCGTTCAACACGGCCGATGCGCAGCGGGTGGAGGTGGTGATTTTGTCGCGCAATGACCCGGTGTCAGGCATGCGGGTGTTTCGTTCGGCGCAGCACTATGGCTTGCCGATTCAGCGGGGCAGCTTTACGCGGGGGCAGTCGCCGTGGCGGTATTTGCGGCCACTGAATGCGAATTTGTTTTTGTCGGCCAATCTGGCTGATGTGCGCGCTGCACTGGATGCGGGTGTGCCTGCGGCGCAGGTGTATCCGCATTCGGCCCGCGCTTCGGAGGCGCATCCGCACGAGGTGCGCATTGCGTTTGATGGTGACGCGGTGCTGTTTTCGGACGAGGCCGAGCGGGTGTTTCAGGCCCAGGGCTTGAGCGCGTTCCAGCAGCATGAGCGCGACAAGGCCGCCCTGCCCTTGTCTGCGGGGCCTTTCAAGCCGCTTTTAGAGGCGTTGCACAGGTTGCAGCAAGCGGGCACCTCGGACATGCGCATTCGCACCGCGCTGGTGACGGCGCGCAGCGCGCCAGCGCATGAGCGTGCGATTCGCACCTTGATGGACTGGAACATTCAGGTGGACGAAGCCATGTTCCTGGGCGGGCTGCCCAAGGGCGAGTTTTTGCGTGAGTTTGAGCCGGACTTTTTCTTTGACGACCAGACGGGTCACATTGAGTCCGCCGCGCAGCATGTGCCTGCGGGCCATGTGGCCAGTGGTGTGACGAACGGTTAGGCGGCAGCTTCGGCCTCGGGCCAGAGGTTGGGGAAATAAAAGCGCAAGGCGTGCTGGGGCACACCCAATTTGAGTTTGCCGTAAGGCGAGTCGGTGAGCAGCAGACCCCGTTTGAGCAAGGCAGACACTTGCGCCGTGGCCTGACGGTCGCCGAGGCCCAGCATGGCTTTGAAGTCGGCGCGGTCCAGCTCGGCCTGGGCAGCAAACAGGTAGTGCAAGGCGCGCAAGGATTCGGTGCGCACGCCCTGGCGGACGACCTGCTCCTCATAGGCCAGACAAGCTGCCATGCGGTCTTTCATGCGATCGAGCGAGAGTTGCTGGCTCATGAAGTCCACTTGGTCCAGGCAAACTTCCAGTACATAGTCCATCCAGGCGAGCAGGCCTGACTCGGTAAGGTTGCCGCGTCCATCGAGGTCGCCTGCGCGGGGCTCGTCTGCCGCAGCCAGCAGGGCGTAGTAGCGGTCCTGGGTACGTGCAAAACCACGCAAGGGCGACCACAGGCCGTTGGTCAAGCCCAGGTGTCCGAGCACCAGGTGGCTGTGCAGCCGGGCCACGCGGCCATTGCCGTCGAGGAAGGGGTGAATCCAGGCCAGGCGCTGGTGTGCTGCGGTCATGGCCAGCACCTGCATTTCGCCCCGGCGCACACCGCCATAAAACTGCGACCAGCGTTGCATGAAGTCAGGCAAAGCCGCTGCAGAGGGCGCCGCATGGCGACCCACACTGACTTCGCGCTGGCGCCACTGACCGGGTTGCAAGACCTGGGCTTGGGTGCCGCTGCCTTGCATGCGGTCAGCCTCTGGAAGGCGGGCAAACAGGTCTTGATGAATGTCGAGCACGGTTTGCGGGGCCCATATTTTTGATGCATCCCATTGCGGCCACAGTGTTTCGAGCTGCGCTTCGGTCGCCATGTGGGCCAGGGCCAGGCGCTGGCGGCGGGCCTTGTCGCTGTCCTGGGCGTAGTGGTTGTGCAGGGCTTGCTCGATCTCCAGCGGCAAGGTGTGTTGGCCTTCGATGCGGTTGGAGTAATACGAGTTCATGGCCCGCAGCAATTGCCGCAGTCCGGGCAAGGCGGTGGCGGGGCTCCAGCCTGCGAGGCGGTCGGCCTTTCGGGTCAGGTCGCTGGCGCGCTCGAGCAACGCGCCCAGGCGGTGTTCACCGGGCAGCAAGGGTTCCATCTGTGCAGGATGGTCGTATAGCTGAAATTTTTGCGACTTTGACATTGCATATAAGTGTATATCTTGAAAAGGTTTTTTTCAATTTTTTCGAGATTATTTGCGAGATTGAATGCAACAGCAGAACGAACCAAACCCTTGC
The DNA here is from genome assembly GCA_041191485.1 of Pseudomonadota bacterium. Taxonomy (GTDB): domain Bacteria; phylum Pseudomonadota; class Gammaproteobacteria; order Burkholderiales; family Burkholderiaceae_C; genus Limnohabitans_A. The sequence goes on along the minus strand of JBEEOS010000064.1, from coordinate 7,313 downwards.
CTTCGGGGATAATGCAGCCTTCTGCTTGATAACTACAAGCCTGCACCATGATTCGACTGTCTGAACTCAAACTCCCTTTGTCTGCACTGCCGGTGCAAGAGCGCCGCGCTGTGGACGCGCCGTCCGAAACCGACGAGGACCGCCTGCCGCCACCCCACCCCGTGACGGCGTTGCGCCAGCTGGCGGCCCAGGCGCTGGGTATTTCCATCACTGACATTGACACGCTGAACGTGTTCAAGCGCAGCTTTGATGCGCGCAAGGCGGAGTTGCTGGCGGTGTTCATTGTGGACATCACCTTGGCGCAGCCTGAGCGCGAAGCGGCGCTGCTGGCGCAGTTTGAAAAGAACCCGCACATTCAACCCACGCCTGACATGACGTGGCACGCGCCCTGCCGCGCGCCCGACAGCTTTGGCCAGCGCGAGGGCGAGCGCCCGGTGGTGGTGGGGTTTGGGCCGTGCGGCATGCTGGCTGCGCTCTCGCTGGCGCAAATGGGGTTCAGGCCCATCGTGCTCGAACGCGGCAAAACGGTGCGCCAGCGCACCAAGGACACCTGGGGCCTGTGGCGCAAGAAGGTGCTGCAGCCCGAGAGCAATGTGCAGTTTGGCGAAGGCGGCGCTGGCACGTTTTCGGACGGCAAGCTCTACAGCCAGATCAAAGACCCGCGCCACCTGGGGCGCAAGGTGATTGAGGAGTTTGTTCAGGCCGGTGCCCCGAGCGATATTTTGTTTGCGGCGCATCCACACATCGGTACCTTCAAGCTGGTGAAGGTGGTGGAACATATTCGCGAGCAGATTGTGGCGCTGGGCGGCGAGATTCGGTTTGAGCAGCGCGTGACGGATGTCTTGCTGGGCGAGCAGCGGCAGCTGCAGGGATTGCAGGTGCTGGACCAGGCCACGGGGCAAAGCTACACCCTGCCCGCACGCCAGGCGGTGATGGCTTTGGGGCACAGTGCGCGCGATACGTTTTTGATGTTGCACCGACGTGGCGTGGCCATGGACGCCAAGGCGTTTTCGATTGGCGTGCGCATTGAGCATCCGCAAGGCGTGATCGATCAGGCGCGCTGGGGCCGCCATGCGGGACACCCATTGTTGGGCGCGGCCGATTACAAGCTGGTGCACCACGCGAACAATGGCCGCACGGTGTACAGCTTTTGCATGTGCCCGGGCGGTACGGTGGTGGCTGCCACCAGCGAACCCGGGCGCGTGGTGACCAATGGCATGAGCCAGTATTCGCGCGCCGAACGCAATGCGAACGCGGGCATGGTGGTGGGCATTGACCCCGCCGATTTTCCGCAGAACGACCTCGCCGCCTGGGTCGCTGCTTTTGGCGAGGCCGATGGCGCCTGGCTGGCTGACGAGGCGCAGGACTATGCGGCGCGTGGCGAGGTGCATCCGCTGGCGGGTATTGTGTTGCAGCGCCAGCTGGAGAGCCGCGCTTTTGAAGTGGGCGGGGGCACCTACGAGGCGCCCGCGCAGCGCGTGGGCGATTTTCTGGCGGCCACGCCCTCCACGCAGCTGGGCGGTGTGCAGCCATCCTACAAGCCAGGCATTCACCTGACCGACTTGGCGCAGGTGCTGCCAGACTACGCGGTACAAGCCATGCGCGAGGCGCTGCCGGCCTTTGGCCGCAAGATCAAGGGTTACGACATGGCCGATGCACTGATGACGGGGGTGGAAACGCGCACATCGTCACCCTTGCGCATTCCGCGCGACGCCGGTTTTCAAAGCCCCAACACCCCCGGCCTGTACCCGGCAGGCGAAGGGGCCAGCTATGCGGGCGGCATTTTGTCGGCCGGGGTGGACGGCATCAAGGTGGCGGAAGCGGTGGCGGCGTCTTTAGTGCACAGCTGAGATGTGCTGCAGCTCCTCGAGCAGTTGCAGGTGCCGAGGATGGGTGGTGCAGGTATTTGACAACCAGTTCGCCAGCTCGATGACGGGCTTTTGCGCACTTTGGCAGACCTGTTTTTGTCCCGTCTTGGAGCCACAGCGCCAAACACACAACAGCAACTGGCCGGGCAGTTGCGCGTCCTCGGCAATTTCACACTGGCTGTGCAAACTGGTGTCCAGCAAGGACAGCCCCTGGATGGCTTTCGGCATGGCTTGCTCAAATTGATTTTGGGCCATGTACGTCTGAGCCATGGCCAACAGGCAGCTGACTTTGAGGCGCAGCACTGGCCAGGCTTGCGGCTCGGATGCCAACAATCTGTCCAGGATGTCGAGTTGCTGCCTCTGTAATGCAAGGGCTTTGTCCATATTGGACTGCCGCTGATGAAGACTGGAAATTGTCCCCAGAACAGTGACATAGAGCACTTGAGGGTTATGAATGTTTCTGCCTGAATGGGCATAGGTATTGATACGCTGACCCAAGTGCTCCAGGCGCTTGAGCACACTGGGCAGCATGTCCTGATCATGAGACAACACTTGGGTCATGGAAGACAGCCAGTGCTGCTCCAGAGAGATTTCCTGCACATGATTGAGTGCCAGCTTTTGCTCGTCCTTGAGCGCCAGCTGCTCCAGTTCGTGGGCTTGCACAGTCTCGCCGCACAGGTTCAGATGCGCCGCATATTTGAGCTTGACAGTGGTCAGTGCCATGCGCCATTGCAGGCTGTAGGGCGCGTGCTTTAAACAAGCCTGCGCTGTTTCAAGCGATCTTTGGAACCATTGCCGTGCATTGAACAAGTCCCCACGGGCTTGCCACAATGTGGCTTTCATCAACTCGATATTGGCCTGAATGGAGATCAGGCGAACCGAATGCCTGCCCGCGGCCAGCATGGCATGAAGCAGATGATGTGTTCGCTGCAGTTGTTCTTCTGCAAGCAACCATTTACCGTGGGCTTGCCAGTTTGTGCACGCCCGCAGCTGCAACTCCAGTTGTTTCATCTCCCAGCGGGCTGTCAGCGTATCCAGACGGTACCCTGCTTCAAGAAATTGCTGGGTTCGGTCGATCCAGTGCTGTGTGAGTTGCGGGTTGTATTTTTGTGCGTAGAGGTCACTCATCAGCATGGCGCTTGTGACTGCCATGGCGTGAAAGCCCAGACTTTTGGGGTCGCGCTGAATTAAAAGCTCCACCAACTCAATGGCTTGTTTTGAAAAATCGAGCGCATCGTCAATCCTGATCTGAAGTTTACGCACTTGCGCCAGTTTCATCAGCGAGTAGCATCGCTCCTGAATCCAGCGGACGTTGTCCGGGTCTTGTTGCTGATGTTGCCGGGCTTGCGCATGGCTGGCCTCGTATTGCGAAAAGGCTTTGTCCAGCTGCATGTGAGCCAGACTGATATCACCCAGTACATCGTGTGTGTCCGGCAGTTGCTCTTGCATGTGTGCGGCATCATGCAGTTCGTGTGACAAGGTTTCAACGATTCGCATTGACTCTCTGTAGGCGCGCAAGCTGCGCATGGGCACACCAATGTCGCTCAGGATATCGCCTTTGACACGCAGTACCCTGGCCAGACTCAATCGCGCCTGCAGGCACTTGGGCGCTTGCCGCTTCCAGTCGCGAGCGAGTTTGACTGCACGATCAATCCAGTGCGTGGCCAGCTCGTCGTTGCACAGTTGACTGTATTGCTCGGCCAGATAGCGCAAGCAATGCACGTGCGTTTGCAGCTCGGGTTGGCGCGCAGCATCGGATGCGCTCTCCAGCTCCTGTTGGAGTTTCAAATTCAATGTCAGCGAGTAGCGACTGTCTCGGGACCACGCCAATCGCGCCATGCGAAGCAGGATCACGTGTCGCAAAGAAGGGCTTGCCACCTTCGAGAGATCCAGGCTCATGAGCACAGGGTAGGCTTTTTCAAGTTGCCCGGCCTGTGTCAGCAACTCCTGCAACACGAGTGTGAAGAGGAAGGCGTTATCGCCACTGAGCGACTGCGCCTGGATCTCTTGCGCCCACTGCAGGGCTTGACGACTGCTGTGGGGACGCACGAGCATGAAGCACAGCAACTCAAAGGGGTAATCTGTGAACACGCCGGCATTGGCTTGCACCCACTGGCATGCATCGTCCAGCCATTGGGGCAACTCTGTGCCCGGTTGTGATTGCAGCGACCTCAAGCGCTCAAGCAGGGCTTGTGCATGAGCATCGGTTTGCTCGGCTTGCTCCAGTGATACAACGACCCGTTGGCGCAACATGTGCTCCCAACGGTAAATTTCGTCGTCATTTTCAATCAACCGATAGTGACGTGTGATCAGCCGTTCGAGCTTTTGACTCAGCATATTTACCCCCTGAAATTTTTATTTAATTATTAAATTTCAGGACAAATACTACCTTAGGAAGTCAAAAAAACAAATACGCATTTCCTTCTAGCACCGACTCATGCAGAGCGCTTGAACAAAGACAGCAGCATCGCGGCCACAATGAACAGGCTGCCAAACACGCGGTTCATGGCGCGCACATGGGCGCTGGACTTGAGGGCGCGCAGCACGCGCGAGGCCAGTGCGGTGTAGCCGCCCATGACCACCAGATCGGTAAAGCTCAGGCTCAGGCCCATGATCAGGTACTGTGGCCAAAGGGGCTCGTGCAGGTTCAAGAACTGTGGCAACACGGCGAGCAGGAACACCGTGCCTTTGGGGTTGACGGCGTTGATCATCCAGCCGCGCAGGATCATCTGGCGCACGGTGACTTGTTTGCGTTCATGCGGCACGTCCAGCAAAGGTGCCGCTGGCGCGCGCCACTGCTGCACGCCCAAATACACCAGGTAAGCCACGCCGCCCCACTTGATGATGGCAAACGCCGTGCTGGAGGTGGCCACGACTGCGCCCAGCCCCATGCCCACGACGATGAGTTGCGTCCAGATGCCCAGCACGAGGCCGAGCGTGGTCATGTAGCCGCGCTTGAAACCGTGGTTGAGCCCCGCGCTCATGGCCGCGACTGCGCCTGCGCCGGGCGAAATGCTGATGGCCCAGCAGGCAGCAAAGAAGGCTAGCCAGGTGGAAACTTCCATGGCCGATCAGCCCGGGTTGCCCAGCAGTTTGGAGATAGCCGCGATGTGCGCTGGCGTGGGCAGTTGGGCGGGCATGTCGTCTTCTTCGGCGGTGGCTTTTTCGTGCGCAATGATGGCGTTGACCATGGAGTACTGGTCTTCCCAGACCAGGGTTTTGCCTTCGGGGCACATGTCGCGCAAGGTGCCGTACCAGTAGTAGCCGTCTTCGCCGCCAAAGAGTTTGTCGATGCCGCCAGCGTCGCCCGTGCCCAGGTTTTGCGCCTTGAGCACGAGTTGCAGTTTGTGATGTGAGAGTGAATATTGCATGGCTTGATTATGGCTGAGGCTCATTCGTAGTGAGACCACATGCGTAGCACTTTGACGATGCGTTCATCGTCCAGCACCTGGTACACCAGACGGTGTTGAATATTGATGCGTCGCGAGTAAGCGCCAGAAAGATCGCCCACCAGTTTTTCATAAGGGGGCGGATTTTGAAAAGGACTGCGCTGAACCACCGCCAGCAATTCCTGGGCCTTGGTTTTGAGGCCTGCTGCGGCCAGTTTGGGCGCGTCTTTTTGTGCGTGCTTGGTAAAAACCAGCCGCCAGTTCACCAGTCAAGCTCCGTTGCACAAGCGTCAGCGGACTCCTGCATGCCTTCCTTGATGGACTCACGCATGCCCGGTACGGACAACAGGTAGAGCGTTTCCTGAATGGCCTGCCAGTCTTCGGCTGAAACCAGAACAGCACTGCTGCTCTTGCCCAGGATGGTCACGGGCTCGTGTGAAGCAGCCGTCTGATCCATCAGACGGTAAAGGTTTGCGCGCGCAGCGCTTGCAGTCAGGTTTTGCATGTTCACTCCCTCTATGCGTACGTTTTTTGGTACGCGAAAGGAGTTTACTCCACGGTGACTGATTTCGCAAGGTTGCGCGGCTTGTCCACATCGGTGCCACGTGCGCACGCCGTGTGGTAGCTGAGCAGCTGCAGCGGCACCACGTGCAGGATGGGCGAGAGCACGCCGTAGTGCTCGGGCATACGGATGACGTTGACGCCTTCGCTGCTCTCGATTTTCGTGTCGCCGTCGGCCAGCACATACAGAACGCCGCCACGGGCGCGCACTTCCTGCATATTGCTCTTGAGCTTTTCTAGCAGCACGTCGTTGGGAGCGACGGTGACCACCGGCATGGCGCTGGTGACCAGGGCCAGCGGGCCGTGCTTGAGCTCGCCTGCGGCATAGGCCTCGGCGTGGATGTAGGTGATCTCCTTGAGCTTGAGCGCACCTTCCAGCGCAATGGGGTAGTGCGTGCCACGGCCCAGGAAGAGCGCGTTTTCCTTGCTGGCAAATTCTTCGGCCCAGCTGATGATCTGCGGCTCCAGTGCCAGCACGGCCTGCAGCGCAGCGGGCAGGTGGCGCATGGCCTTGATGTGGGCGGCTTCTTCGGCGTCCGACAAGCAACCTTTAGTCTGCGCCAGCGCCAGCGTGAGCAAAAAGAGCCCCGCCAACTGCGTGGTGAAGGCCTTGGTGGAGGCCACGCCGATCTCGGCGCCAGCGCGCGTCACGTAGGCGTGCTTGCACTCGCGCACCATGGCGCTGGTGGCTACGTTGCAAATCGTCAGCGTCTGCGTCATGCCCAGGCCCTGCGCGTGTCGCAGCGCGGCCAGGGTGTCGGCGGTCTCGCCGCTTTGGGTGATGGTGACGATCAGGGTCTTGGGGTCGGGCACCGATTCGCGGTAGCGGTATTCGCTGGCGATCTCGACCTGGCAAGGCACTTTGGCGATCGCCTCGATCCAGTACTTGGCCACGCAGCCGCTGTAGTAGCTGGTGCCGCAGGCCAGGATCAACACCTTGTCGATGGCCTTGAAGGTGGAATATGCGCCGTCGCCAAACAGCTCGGGCGTGATGCCTTCGACGCCTTCGAGCGTGTCGGCAATGGCGCGCGGCTGCTCGAAGATTTCCTTTTGCATGTAGTGGCGGTAGGGCCCGAGGTCAGCCGCACCGCTGTGGGCGTGCACGGTTTTCACGGTCCGGGTCACGGCTTTGTGATCGCGGTCCACGATCCAGTATTTGCCCAGCTGGATGTCCACCACATCGCCCTCTTCCAGATAGACGATTTGGTCGGTCACGCCCGCCAGGGCCATCGCGTCGCTGGCCAAAAAGGTTTCGCCCTGACCCACACCCAAAATGAGCGGTGAACCAGCGCGGGCACCGATCACGCGCTGCGGCTCGTCCTTGTGGAACACGGCAATGGCGTAGGCGCCGTGCAACTGTTGCACCGCAGCCTTGACCGCGTCGAACAGGTCACCGTCGTACACGCTGTCGACCAGATGGGCGATGACTTCGGTGTCGGTCTGGCTGGCAAACACATAGCCCTTGGCCTGCAGGGCGGCGCGCAGCTCCTCGTGG
>JBEEOS010000063.1:0-12248 GCA_041191485.1 Pseudomonadota bacterium | reverse complement strand
CTTCGTTGTTTTTCTTTTCGCCCTTGTTGACGCGGCAGTTCTCGAGCATGACGATCTGGCCGGGTTGCACCGCCACGCCATCGACCCAGTTGGCCACCAAAGGCACTTCGCGGCCGAGCAGCTCGCCCATGCGTTTGGCCACGGGAGCCAGGGAGTCTTCGGGCTTGAACTCGCCTTCGGTGGGGCGGCCCAGGTGCGAGGTGACCATCACGGCAGCACCGGCTTTCAAGGCCATCTCGAAGGCGGGCACGCTGGCACGGATGCGGGTGTCTTCGGTGATGTTGCCGGCGTCGTCCTGCGGGACGTTCAGGTCGGCGCGGATGAACACGCGCTTGCCGGCAGCTTTGCCCTGGGCGCAGAGGTCAGAAAAACGGATCACATTCATGGGGCTTCTTCCTGATCAAAATTTGGTGCTCATTTTAAGAGCCCACCCCCACCCTGACCTGACGCCCCAAGGGTTCGTTACCCGAACAAATGCAAACCGCTCACCACCCCAAGCCAAGGTGCAGTGGCAAGTAAACGCCCATGCCGCCCACAATCGTCCACAGCACGTTGCGCTTCCAGAAGAACACCCCCGCACCAACGATGGCGGCGTAAATGCGCGCATCCTGCAGTGTGCTGATCACCTGGCCCTGGCTCATGAACACCTCGGGTGCAATCACGGCGGACAACGCCGCAATGGGCGCGTACTGCAGACCGCGTTGCGCCCAGGAGGGCAAATGCCAGGGCTTGCTGGACATGAAGAAAAAACCACGCGTCACCACAGTCACGACCGTCAAGCCCGCAATCACCAGCAGAACCCAGACATCGTGCTTCGTCATGCTGCGGCTCCTGCACGGGGACGCACCTTCTCGACGGTGAGCGCCAGAATCACGGCCACCGCAATCGCCACCACGATGTTCAGCTTCAAAGGCAAGGCAAACGCCAGCACCGCAGCGACAGCCGCCACACCTGCAGCCATGATGCGCAGACGCGAACTGGCCAGCGAACACTGGATGCCGATCAGACACAAAATGCCGGCAAAGCCCAGCCCCCAATGCGTGGGGATGAAATTGGCCAGGGCAATGCCCGCCAGGCTGGCCGAAATCCAACTCAGCCAATTGCAAAAGTAATTTCCGGTGAACCAGGCTTCCTGTTCAAGCAAGGCCGCGGACGTCTTGCCCGGATGCTGGTACTGACGCACAAACAGCACGTAGGTGATATCGCCGGTCAGGTAGCCATGCCACGTGCGCTTGGCCCAAGGCAGGTGCATCAAATACTCCCGCAGATGCAGGCTGAACACCACAAAGCGCAGGTTCACGCAAAAGGCGGTGGCCAGAATCACCCAGATGGGTGCACCCGCCACGATCAGTGGCGTGGCCGCCAGCTGCGCGCTGCCGGCAAAGACAAAGATGGTCATGGCCACGGCCTCGAACACGCTCAGACCGGACTTGACCATGGCCACGCCCGTCATCATGCCCCAGGCTGCAATCCCCGGGGCCTGCGGCAAGAGGGCGCGCAGGCCATCCATGAACGCCGGATGCTGGCGCAAACGCGCTTGCCAGAACATCAGGCGCCTTTCAGGCTTTGGCCGACTTGCAAGGGGCAGCCGTGCAAAAAGTCAGCCGCGCTCAAACGCTTGCCCCCGGGGCGCTGCAGCTGCGTCAGGCACAGCTGCCCTTGCCCGCACGCCACCCGCACACCACTGGCATCAGCCTGCACCACGGTCCCCGGTGCAGCCGCATGCGACAGCGGCTCTGCCGTCGCCGTCCAGAGCTTGAGCACCTCGGTCGCGCCGTTGTGCGCCAGCGGCACCGTCATGCCGGGGAACGGGTCAAAGGCGCGAATGCGGCGCGCCAGCACTTCAGCGCTCAGACGCCAGTCCAGCGCCGCCTCGCTCTTTTCGATCTTGTGCGCGTAAGTGATGCCCTCGGCAGGCTGCGGCCTACGCACCAGCGCATCGGGCTGCGCCAGCGCCTGCACAATGCATTCGCCCCCCAAGGTGGCCAGCTGGTCGTGCAAAGTCGCAGTGGTGGCGTCAGCCGCAATCGGCAAAGCCCGCACCAGCAGCATGTCACCCGTGTCCAGCCCGGCATCCATTTGCATGATGGTGATGCCCGTCTCGGCATCACCTGCCTCGATGGCGCGATGAATCGGGGCCGCACCCCGCCAGCGCGGCAGAAGCGAAGCGTGGATGTTCAGACAACCCCTTGGCGGCAGATCCAGCACCCACTGCGGCAGGATCAAGCCATAAGCGGCCACCACCATGCATTGGGCATTCGCGGCCAGCAAGGCCTCGCGGGCCGCTGCCGCTTCCTCGGGGTATTTGCCGTCCAGGCGCAGGCTGCGCGGCTGCTGCACCGGCACGCCATGCTCCAGCGCCCACTGCTTGACCGGCGAGGCCTGCAACTTCATGCCACGCCCGGCGGGTCGATCAGGCTGTGTCAGCACCAGCACGATGTTGTGGCCAGCCGCATGCAGCGCCGCCATGGCCTCGCGGGCAAATTCGGGAGTTCCCGCAAAGACGATGTTCAAGCGCGCTCCTGCGTTCAGCGCTGATCGTCGCGCAAGGACTTGGCCAGCTTGGTCTTGATGCGCCCCAGTTTGAGCGGTGAGAGGTATTCCACAAACACCTTGCCCATCAAGTGGTCCATCTCGTGCTGAATGCAAATCGCCAGCAAGCCTTCGGCTTCAATGGTTCTGGCCTGACCATCGCGGTCAAGCGCGCTGACCTTCACGGCCGTGGATCGCTCCACACCATCGTAAATGCCGGGCACCGACAAACAGCCCTCGTCGCCCTTGACGCGCTCTTCACTGGCCCAAAGCAATTCGGGATTGATCAGCACCAGCGGCTTGTCGCGCTCCTCGGAGGTATCGATCACCACCACGCGCTCATGCACATCAATCTGCGTCGCGGCCAGGCCAATGCCGTTGGCGTGGTACATGGTCTCGAACATGTCGTCGAGCAAGGTCTGGATGCGCGCATCCACCGCCTGCACGGGCTTGGCCACGGTATGCAGGCGCGGGTCGGGGTAACGAAGAATGGAAAGCAGTGCCATGGCCTGTATTTTCGCAGACCTTGAAAACCCTGATCATCTCCAAGCTTGTCGCCAGCATGGTTTTCACCCAGAATGAACCGACAGAGCCCATCAGGGCCACCACAGGGAGACAACATGCTGACCGACCGCGACGAACTGGGCGCCTGGCTGCGCCTGCTTCAGACACCGGGCATTGGCCCGGAAACAGCGCGCAAGCTGCTTGCAGCCTTCAGGCCACCACAGGCCATCTGGGCGCAAAGCCAGCGCGAGTGGACCCGGGTGGTCAGCGCACGCATCGCCCTGGCCATGGCGCAAGAACCCCCGGAGTTGCAGGCCTTGCTGCGGGAAACCTGGGCATGGCTGGAGGCAGACCCCGAACACCGCGCCATCGTCACCCTCGGCGACAAGGACTACCCCGCCGCACTGCTGCAAACCGAAGATCCGCCCGCCCTGCTCTACGCCATGGGGCAGATCGATCAGCTGGGGTGCTTGCAAGCGAGCCAGACCATGGCCATGGTCGGCAGCCGCAACCCCACGCCACAGGGGCGGCTCAACGCACAGGCCTTTGCCCGCAGCTTGTCACAAGCGGGGTTCAGCATTGTTTCCGGGCTGGCACTGGGCGTCGACGGGGCCGCGCACGAAGGCGCACTGGAGGGTGCTGGCGCCGGGCGGCTGGCCACCGTCGCCGTCGTCGGCACCGGCCTGGACCGTGTCTACCCCCGGTCACATCTGCAACTGGCGCACCGCATTGCGCAGCAAGGGCTGATCCTGTCTGAATATCCCTTGGGCACACCGCCTCGGGCCGAAAACTTTCCACGCCGCAACCGCATCATTTCCGGCCTGAGCCAGGGCACGCTGGTGGTGGAGGCAGCACTCGAGTCCGGCTCACTCATCACCGCCCGTCAGGCGCTCGACCAGGGCCGGGAAGTCTTTGCCATTCCCGGCTCCATCCACTCACCGCAAAGCAAAGGCTGTCACGCACTCATTCGGCAGGGGGCCAAACTGGTAGAGTCTGCACAAGACATCCTTGAAGAGATGCACAGCCCCCACCCGCTGGCCCAAATGCCGCTGACACTGGAGCCAGCCTCACCGGCAGAAACCGGTTTGCTGACGCATCTGGGGCACGACCCCGTCAACCTCGACAAGCTGCAAGCCCGAACGGGGCTGGACACGGCGCACCTGCAAGCCGAGCTTCTCGACCTGGAGCTTGCCGGACTGGTTGAGCGACTGCCCGGCGGACTCTTCCAAAGGGTTTTTCGCGGCTGAAAAAACGCCATAAAAGCAAAAGGCCCCGGTGGGGCCTTTTGCATCTGATGCGATCAGATCACACCACAGCGCCGTGGTTTTCGTCCGAGGGGTCGCCCTCTTTCTTGACGGCCTTGACCAGGTCTTCGCGCTTGACGCCCAGCCACATGGCAATGGCTGCGGCCACAAACACAGAAGAGTAGATGCCGAACAAAATGCCGATGGTCAGCGCCATCGCAAAGTAGTGCAGCGTCTCGCCGCCAAACAGCAGCATGGACAGCACCATGATCTGTGTGGAGCCGTGGGTGATGATGGTGCGGCTGATGGTGGAGGTAATGGCGTTGTCGATGATCCCGACCGTGTCCATCTTGCGGTAGCGACGGAAGTTTTCGCGAATACGGTCAAAAATCACCACCGACTCGTTGACCGAGTAGCCCAGCACCGCCAGCACCGCCGCCAACACCGCCAGTGAAAACTCCCACTGGAAGAAAGCAAAGAAGCCCAGGATGATGATCACGTCGTGCAAGTTGGCAATGATGGCCGAGACCGCAAACTTCCACTCAAAGCGAATGGCCAGGTAAATGACGATGCCGATCACCACAAAAGCCAGCGCCTTGAGGCCATCAGCGGCCAGCTCGTCGCCCACCTGCGGGCCGACAAATTCGGTGCGACGCAAGCTCACATCGGCGTTTTGCGCCTTCAAGGCCGACAGCACTTGCTCGCTTTGCTGGCCCGAGGTCACCCCTTTTTGAACCGGCAAGCGCAGCAGCACATCGTTGGCGGTGCCGAAGTTCTGCACCTGCACATCGTTGTAGCCCAAGCCCGAGACCACGTCACGCACCTTGTTCACGTCAGCCGGCTGGCTGTAGCTGACTTCCATCAGCGTGCCGCCGGTGAACTCCACCGACAGGTGCAAGCCACGGGTAAACAGGAAGAACACCGCGGCCAAAAACGTCACAAAGGAAATCACGTTGAAGATCAACGCGTGCTTCATGAACGGGATGTCTTTTTTGATTTTGAAGAATTCCATCTCGCAGCTCCCGTTTACTCGCTGTCAGCCTTGCGGGCCCCATCGGGGCGCCACACCGTACCAATGGACACGGTCTTGAGCTTTTTCTTGCCGCCGTACCAAAGGTTGACCAGCCCGCGCGAGAAGAACACGGCAGAGAACATGCTGGTCAGAATGCCCAGACAGTGCACCACCGCAAAGCCACGCACCGGGCCGGAACCGAAGGCCAGCAAGGCCACACCCGCAATCAGGGTGGTGATGTTGGAGTCAAAAATCGTGGCCCAGGCGCGGTCATAGCCCGAGTGGATGGCCGCCTGCGGGCTGACCCCGCTGCGCAGCTCTTCACGCACACGCTCGTTGATCAGCACGTTCGAGTCGATGGCCATACCCAAAGCGAGCGCCATTGCCGCCATGCCCGGCAGCGTGAGTGTGGCCTGCAGCATGGACAGCACCGCCACCAGCAGCAGCAAGTTGACGGCCAGCGCCAGGCTGGAGAACACGCCAAACATCATGTAATACACGCACATGAACGCCACGATGACCAGGAAACCCCAGGTCACGCTGTTGAAGCCCTTGGCAATGTTCTCTGCCCCCAGGCTCGGGCCAATGGTGCGCTCTTCAATGATTTCCATGGGCGCCGCCAGCGAGCCCGCGCGCAGCAGCAGGGCCGTGTCGTTGGCTTCCACCGTGGTCATGCGGCCGGAAATCTGCACCCGCCCGCCACCGATTTCGGTGCGGATCACGGGGGCTGTCACCACCTCTCCCTTGCCCTTTTCGAACAGGATGATGGCCATGCGCTTGCCCACGTTTTCGCGCGTGACATCGCGGAAGATGCGGGCGCCCTTGGCGTCCAGCGTGAGGTTGACCACGGGTTCCTGTGTCTGGTTGTCAAAGCCCGGCTGTGCATCGGTCAGGTTGTCCCCCGTGAGCACCACCTGCTTTTTCACAATCAGCGGCTGCGCGTTGCGCTCCAGATACCGCTCCGAGCCAAATGGCACCAGGCCCGCGCCCTGCTCGGCAGCACGCGCCTCGGCGCTTTCATCCACCATGCGCACTTCCAGCGTGGCCGTGCGGCCCAGAATGTCCTTGGCCTTGGCGGTGTCCTGCACGCCAGGCAGCTGCACCACGATGCGGTCCAGCCCTTGCTGCTGAATCACCGGCTCGGCCACGCCCAGCTCGTTGATCCGGTTGTGCAAGGTGGTGATGTTCTGCTTGAGTGCCTGCTCCTGAATCTTGCGGGCAGCCTCAGGCTTGATGGTGGCCACCAGGCGGGTTTCGCCGCCCTGCGCAGACTCGGTGGCCTGCAGTTCCGGGAAGCGATCGACCAACAGGTTTTTGGTCGCCTCGAGCTGCTGCGCATCGCGCAGACGAACGTCGATGGACTGGCCCTCGCGGTTGATGCCGCCATGGCGAATGTCTTTTTCGCGCAGCGTGCTGCGCAGGTCACCGGCCAGCGATTCGGCGCGCTTGGTCAAGGCCGCCTGCATGTCCACCTGCAGCATGAAGTGCACACCGCCGCGCAAGTCCAGCCCCAGGTACATGGGCGAAGCATGCAGCGCCGACAACCAGGCCGGAGAGCGCGAGACCAGGTTCAGCGCCACGATGTAGGGCGGATCCGCAGGATCGGGCACCAGCACCTTCTGAATGGCATCCTTGGCCTTGAGCTGTTCGTCGGTGTTGGCAAAACGTGCCCGGATGGAGGTGCCCTCCAGGGACAAGGTCTGCGGCGTCAGGCCTGCGGCCTGCAAGGCAGACTCCACCTTGCTGAGTGTGGACGAATCCACCTTGAGCGTGGCCTTGGCCGTGGACACCTGCACGGCAGGCGCCTCTCCAAAAAAGTTGGGCAGCGTGTAGATGGCCCCCAAGAGCAACGCGATCACGATGATCGCGTACTTCCATACCGGGTAACGGTTCATAGGTCGATCGCGTGCAAAAAGAGGTCGCTACAAAATTTACTTGATGGTGCCTTTGGGCAGCACTTGCACCACAGCAGAGCGCTGCAGCTGCACTTCCACACCGGCAGCCAGTTCCACACCAATGTAGGCCTCGCCCAGCTTGGAAACCTTGCCCAGCATGCCGCCAGCGGTGACGACTTCATCACCCTTGGCCAGCGCTTCGATCATGGCCTTGTGCTCTTTTTGCTTTTTCATTTGCGGGCGGATCATCACGAAGTACAGCACCACAAACATCAGCACCAGCGGCAGCATGCTCATGAGCGTGCTTTGGGTGCTGCCGGCTGCAGCAGCGGTCTGTGCGTATGCGGAAGAAATAAACATGGGGTTCTCCTGAAAACCTGAGGTGTTGTTTTGAGCAGCACAGCACACAAAGCGCCGCACTGCGGACCAATCTGCCATTGTATGCGGCGCTAAGATCACACCCTTCATACCCCTTGTGGAGCACGCCTTTGGGCTTTCCCTTACTCGCCATTTCGGCCCTGATGGGCTCGCTGGTGTCCCTCTCGTTGGGCACCTCGTTTGCCAAAAGCCTGTTTCCCATGGTGGGCGCGGCAGGCACCACCACTTTCCGTCTGGTGTTTGCCACTGCCATTTTGATGCTGCTGTGGCGCCCCTGGCGCCGCAGCTGGCAGCGCAGCGACTGGCCCGCACTGGCCGCCTACGGCCTGACCCTGGGCACGATGAACCTGTTGTTCTACAACGCGATCAAGACCATTCCCTTCGGGCTGGCCATTGCCATTGAATTCTCTGGCCCCCTGGCTGTGGCCATCTGGAACTCGCGCCGCTGGCTGGACGGCGTGTGGGTGCTGTTGGCCATTTCGGGGCTGGGCCTGCTGCTTCCCCTGCCCGGGCTGGACAGCACCGCGCTGGACCTGACGGGCGTTGCCTTCGCCCTGGCCGCCGGGGGCTGCTGGGCTTTGTACATTGTGTTTGGCCAACGCGTCTCCAAACGCTTTGGCGCCATGGCCACGCCCATGGGCATGCTGTTTGCCTCTTTGGCGGTGCTGCCTTTTGGCGTGGCCCAGGCGGGCACCGCCTTGCTTGACAGCAGCCTGCTGGCTGCCGGTCTGGGCGTGGCGATCCTGTCCAGCGCCATTCCCTACAGCCTGGAGATGTACGCCCTGCGCCACCTGCCCAAGCAAACCTTCAGCATTTTGTTGAGCCTGGAGCCTGCCACTGGTGCTGTGGCCGGCTGGCTGGTGCTGGGCGAGCAGCTGAGCGCCCTGCAACTGCTGGCCATGGGCCTGGTGATGGTGGCCTCCATGGGCAGCGCCTGGAGCAACACACGCGGCCCCGCCCTGCAAGACGCCCCCTGACAGCCCACAAACACAAAAGCGCCCAAGCCTTGCGGCTGGGCGCTTTGTGATGTGCGTCAGTCAGGCGCCCGGTCGGGCACCTGCGTCAAGCTCAGGCCTTGGCTTTGGCCTTGGACATGGCGGACTTGACAGCAGCTTCGGCTTGGCCGGAAGCAGCTTTCATGCTGGCTTCTGCGTTGTCAGCGGCTTGCTTGGCCACTTTTTTCAGGGTTTCAGCGGCGTTCTGGCTGGCTTCCATGGCGTTCTTGATCATGGCCACAGCAGCTTCGGAACCGGCAGGAGCGTTTTTCAGGTTGTTTTCCACCAGGGCTTGAACAGCTTCCTGGCCTTCAACCAGCTTGGCTTCCACGGCCTTGGCCATTTCAGCGCCAGTGCCGGAAACGATGTCATACACATGACGGCCGTAGGACACAGACTTCTCGAAAGCGGGCTGCACCAGAGCGGCTTGCGCGGCCAGAGCTTCCTGGGGGTTCTTGGCGGTCAGCAGGCCTTGGGCGTTAGCGAAAGACTCGCCCACAGCGGCTTTGCCAGCGGCCAGGTTCAGCTCGACCAGACGCTCGAAACCAGCGAAAGCGGTTTGGGTCAGGCCAGCAGCAGCTTGCAGGTTGGCTTTGTTGGCAGCGGCGAATTGTTCGGCGTTGAAGTTCATGATGGGTTCCTTGAAGAATTTTGTTGCAATGCAGCAATTGTTCCAGCCCTACCCCATCAAGGCAAGGGTTGGCCCGCACTTTAGAGTCAGCTCTCCAAAACCGGCCTCTGGCGGACTTTGTCCCCTGTGCCCGGCGGGAACAGGGCATTGACTACACTTGGGGCATGGAGTTTTTCAGTCTCTTTATCCTGATCGTGCTGGCGGTACAAGTCCTCAACCGCCGTGGCCAGCGCGAACGCACCGCCCTGCTGGCGCAATATCTGCAGCCCTACAACATCGAGCAAGCCATGGAGCAGCTGACCACAGCCTACATGCGCGCCCTGGACGAGAAGGACCCGGAACGCCAGCACCAGATCTGGCAGCTGCAAGCCTCCGTCGAAACCCGTCTGGCGGAAGACTTTGTCTCCTTTGCTGCATCGTTTGCGCGCCTGCCCCCGCCCAAGGCCCGCACACCCAAGGTGGCCATCCCCTATCTCGAAAAGCTCTTGCCACAGGCCAGCTTTGACATGCGCCGCGCATTGGCCATCCACGCCGAAGGCATTGGCCACGCCGTGCGCAACACCAGCCTGCCCGAAAAAGACCGCGCCTTCCTGATCCTGGCCGAAATGCTGCTCATGCAGCACACCTGCCACTGGTTTTGTCGCAGCCGCACCGTGGCTTCGGCTCGCATGCTCGCCCGACACCAGACCCCTTTTGACAAGACGCTTGCCAGCGTCTCGGCCAACACGCGCAAGCAATACCTCCAACTCATCACCGGCCCCGCACTGGGCGCCTGACCCCCACAAACGTCCCATGCTCATTCGCGACGCCCGCCCCCAAGACGCCCAGGCCATAGCCGATATCTACAACGACGCCGTCCTCCACACCACCGCCATCTGGAACGAAGTGCAGGTGGACGCCGCCAACCGCGTGCAGTGGATGCAGGCCCGCCAGAACATGGGCTACCCCGTGCTGGTCATCGAAGACGCCCAAGGCACCGTCCAGGGCTACGCCAGCTTTGGCGACTGGCGCGCTTTTGACGGCTACCGCCACACAGTCGAACACTCCGTCTATGTGCACCCACGCACACGCGGCCAGGGGCTGGGGCTGCAGCTCATGCAAGCCCTGATCGAGCGGGCACGCGGCCTGAAGAAACACGTCATGGTGGCTGCCATTGAATCGGGCAACTCGGGCTCCATCGCCCTGCACCAGAAACTGGGCTTTGTGGTCACTGGACAAATGCCCGAAGTCGGCACCAAATTTGGCCGCTGGCTGGATTTGACCTTCATGCAACTGCAGCTGGACCAACGCCCTGCGTAAACCCCCACCGGTATTCGTCAGCCTCTGTTCAGTCAAGCAAGCACATACTCTCGTGCTTATTGATCACAGAGGAGAAACCATGAAAAAAGCACTCACCCTGGCACTGGGCCTTCTGCTCAGCAGCTTCGCATTTGGCCAAGCCGCCACCATTGCCGTGGGCACACCACTGAACATTTTCGAGAACCAGAAAAACGTCATCGTCAAAACCGCCAAAGGCACGGTGGAAATCAAACGCACCATGACGCCTTGCGGCAAAAACGGCGGCACATTGCAGCCGCTGGTACCCGTGCCGGGCGTGCACCCCGTGGGCGAGATTGAAATCATTGCCGCCTTGGGCGACCGTGACTCGCTGGTGGTGGACATGCGCGACAGCAACGACCGCGTCAAAGGCACCATCCCCGGCTCCATCGGCATCCCCTACACCGAAGTGGCCGCCCGCCTGAACGAGCTGGGCTGCAAGAAAGCCGGCAACAGCTGGGACTGCGCCGGCGCCAAGAAAGTGTTCGCCTTCTGTAACGGCCCCACCTGCCCACAAAGCCCCATGGCCATTCGCGCCATGACGCGCGACGGCTTTCCGGCTGACAAGATTTACTACTACCGCGGCGGCATGCTGGACTGGGATGCGCTGGGTCTGACGTCTGTGAAGGACGAGTTCTGACGCAGGATCTTTTCAGCGCAGAATTAAAAAAGCCCAGCAAGTTTCCTTGCTGGGCTTTTTAATTGCGTTATGTGTGTAAGTTGCACGATTAAACGTCAATATTCCCCGCCCGCAGCGCATTGGTCTCGATGAAGTCACGACGCGGCTCCACCTCATCGCCCATTAACATCGTGAACACGCGGTCGGCTTCGATGGCGTCGTCGATCTGCACGCGCAGCAGGCGGCGCACATTCGGGTCCATGGTGGTTTCCCACAGCTGCTCGGGGTTCATCTCGCCCAGACCCTTGTAGCGCTGGCGGGCGGTGGTGCGTTCGGCTTCGCCAATGAGCCACTGCATGGCCTGGCGGAAGTCGGCGACCTTTTCTTCCTTTTGCTTTTCGCCTTCGCCGCGGGTGACGCGGGCGCCTTCGCCCAGCAGGCCGCGGAAGGTGTCGGCCGCTTCGGCCAGCGCAGCGTAGTCGGCGCCGTGCACAAAGTCCTGCGTGAGCACGCTGCTCTTGATGTTGCCGTGGTGACGGCGGCTGATGCGCAGCAAGGGCTTGTCGGTGCGGGCGTCAAACTCGGCGGCCACTTCGGCGGGTACGCCGGTGGTGTTGAGCTCGCGCAGCTTGGCCTGCAGCGCAGGGGCGCAGGCGGCGGCGTCATCGAGCGTGTCCAGGTTCAGGGCCACGCCGTCGGCAATGGCGCGCAGGGCTTCGGCATCCATGAAGTTGGACAGGCGCGCGATCACGGCTTCGGCCACCTGGTGCTTGCGCGCCAGGGTCTCGAGTGTTTCGCCGCTCAGCACCTGCGGGTTGGCGCCGCCGGTGTGCACGGCAGCGTGGTTCATGGCCACGCGCAGCAGGTAGCTGTCGAGCGCGGAGGCGTCTTTCAGGTACAGCTCTTCCTTGCCGTTCTTGACTTTGTAGAGCGGTGGCTGCGCGATGTAGATGTGGCCGCGCTCGACCAGCTCGGGCATCTGGCGGTAGAAGAAGGTCAGCAGCAGCGTGCGGATGTGCGCACCGTCCACGTCCGCGTCGGTCATGATGATGATGCGGTGGTAGCGCAGCTTGTCGGGGTTAAAGTCGTCGGTGTTGCTCTTGCCGCTTTCCGCGCTGGCC
>JBEEOS010000062.1:0-15269 GCA_041191485.1 Pseudomonadota bacterium | reverse complement strand
GCGCCTCGCCAAAGGCCTTGGCGGTGTTGGCGGCATCCTGACCCTGCATGGCATCAACCACAAACAGGGTTTCGACCGGTTTCAACTCAGCGTGCAGGGCCTTGATCTCGGCCATCAGGGCCTCGTCAATGGCCAGGCGACCAGCAGTATCGACCAGCAACACATCAAAGTAGTGCTTGCGGGCATAGTCAATCGCCGCACGGGCAATATCAATGGGTTTCTGGTCGGGCGTACTCGGGAACCATTCGGCCCCGGCCTGCGCGGTCACGGTTTTGAGCTGCTCAATGGCGGCGGGGCGGTACACGTCGCCCGAGACCGTCAGCACTTTCTTCTTGCGCTTTTCAATCAGGTGCTTGGCCAGCTTGGCGGTCGTGGTGGTTTTACCCGCACCTTGCAAACCGGCCATCAAAATCACCGCCGGGGGTTGCGCGGCCAGGTTGATGTCGGCCACGCCCTCGCCCATGGTGGCGGCGAGCTCCTTGTTGACAATGCCCACCAACGCCTGGCCGGGCTTGAGTGAGCCCATGACTTCCTGGCCCAGCGCCTTGTCCTTGACGCGGGCAATGAAGTCGCGCACCACGGGCAGGGCCACGTCGGCTTCGAGCATGGCCATGCGCACTTCGCGCAGCATGTCGGCAACGTTGGATTCGGTGATGCGGGCCTGACCACTGATGGTCTTGACCAGGCGCGAGAGTTTGTCAGTCAGGGCTGAAGCCATGGGAGCGTGTCCGTAAAGGAAAGAGGGCTTGACAGCCTGGCCCGGCAAATGCGGGCCAAGCGGCTAAACTTGAGGTCATGATTCTAACGACCGGCCCTTTCTGGACATGGCCCGCAGGTGTGGTGGCCGCGCTGGCCTATGCCGTGCCCGCACTGGCCGCTCGTCGCCTGGGCGAGCGAGCAGCCCAGCGCTGGCTGTGGCTGGCCTGGGCCAGCCATGCACTGAGCCTGCTCGGGCTGCTGGTGGGCGGCCTGCATTTCGGTTTTGCCCCGGCCTTGTCCGTGACCGCCTGGCTGATGCTGACGGTGTACATGGTGGAGTCCCAGCTCTACCCCCAGCTGCGCGCCCGCTGGGCCATGGGTCTGCTGGGCGCGTTGGCCGTGTCACTGGCGCTCGTCTTCCCGGGCTCGGGCATGCACACAGCTCACTCGGCCTGGCTGCCGCTGCACCTGGCCTTGGGCCTGTCTGCCTATGGCTTGTTCGCTGCCGCCGTGGTCCACGCCTGGATGATGACGCGAACCGAACAACTCATTCGCAGTGGCCGCGACGCGGACACCGGTCTGCCTTTGCTGACGCTGGAGCGGCTGACCTTCAACTTCGTCTACGCCGGGTTTGTCTTGCTGACCGCCACGCTGCTGGCCGGCATGGTGTTTGGCGAGCAGCTGTACGGTCCCGGCCACGGCTGGCGCTGGGATCACAAGACCGTCTTCGCCCTGCTGGCCTGGCTTACCTTTGTGGTGCTGATCGTGGGGCGCCACCGCCTGGGCTGGCGCGGCAAGAAAGCCGTGCGTGTGCTCTATACCGGCGCGGCATTGTTGCTGTTGTCCTACGCCGGTTCGCGCTTTGTACTTGAAGTTCTGCTTGGCCGCACGGCCTGAGCTGCGTTCGAAGGCCCATCCATGAGAGTCCTGTTCTGGTTGCTGTTGCTGGGCTGGCTGGTCTGGATGATCAGCCGCCTGCGCCGCCCCGCCTCTCGCTCAGCCCCAACGGACACTTCAGCTGCGCCCGCCACTCAGGACATGGTCGCTTGCAATCATTGCGGCCTTCACCTGCCCAAACGCGATGCCGTGCAAGGGGCCCATGGCATCTACTGCAGCACTGAACACCGCGCTGCCGCCAACGACCACAACCCCGCCTGAGCACCATGGCCCACGAACCGCTTTGGCACCAGGGCTGGTACGCAAAAGCCAAGCACCTGGCATCCCCCAATTTCGGTCCCCGACCCGAAGGCGCTCACGTCGACTTGATTGTGGTGCACTCCATCAGCCTGCCCCCAGGGCAATACGGTGGGCCAGAGGTCTTGCAGCTGTTCACCAACAGTCTGGACTGGGATGCACACCCCTACTTTGCACAGATCCGCGGCCTGGAGGTGTCGGCGCATTTTTTCATTCGCCGCGATGGAAGTCTCTGGCAATGTGTCAGTGCCAACGATCGCGCCTGGCACGCCGGCGCATCAAGCTACCGCGGGCGCAGCAATTGCAACGACGACTCCATCGGCATCGAACTTGAAGGGCTGGAGGGCAGCACCTTTGAGCCCGCGCAATACGAAACACTGTCCCAACTGTGCAAGGACTTGGCTCAGGCCTACCCCATTGCCCACATTGCCGGGCATGAGCACATCGCGCCAGGACGCAAACAAGACCCGGGACCGGGCTTTGACTGGTCGCGTTTGCGCCAGGACACGGCATGGCCCGATCAGTGTTTTCCCTGACTCGAAAAAAAAATTCTCATCTTTTATTTCTATCGAAATCACCATATTGGTGCGGATTTTTTATTTCCGACAGGAACCGTCTTTTATGAGTTTTCCGCAGTGATGAGGGCTTGACGCGCAAATGGGCCTGAAAACCCCAAGAGCAAGCCATTTGCCATGCACGTCCCCCGTCTTTCAAGGCGCCCGTGACATGCTTTCAAATCGCAAAATCATGCAGTCCGCACACGCAGTTCGGGTATGCACCAAGTCGATTCGCAAATCTAGAAGGTACACTACCGGTAGTGTCTTGAATGCGTCACGAACACCATATATAGTGTCCACGTGACTTCCGATGCTCACGGCGTACAGCGCCTTGCCTGTACCCCCAAAAACACCATAAACACCAGAACAGAGAAGACCATGACCCTGCAAACCGATCAAGATCATTCGTCGCAACGGCGCCGTGGTGCCTTTCGAGCCCAACAAGATTGCCGTGGCCATGATGAAGGCCTTCCTGGCTGTGCATGGCACGCAAGGCGCAGCATCGGCCAGCGTGCGCGAGGCTGTGGATGAGCTGACCCAAGCAGTGGTTCGCGCTCTGGTGCGCTCGCGCCCCGGCGGCGGCACCTTCCATATTGAAGACGTTCAGGACCAGGTCGAACTGGGCCTGATGCGCAGCGGCCACCACGAAGTCGCTCGCGCCTATGTGCTCTATCGTGAGCGCCGCACGCAAGAACGCGCACAGCACCAGCAGGAACAAGCTGCTGCAGCGCCCGCTCAAGCTGCACTGCATGTGGTTGACGGGGGCCAGCGTATGGCCCTGGACATGGACTACCTGCAGAGCATCATCGCCCACGCCTGCGACGGTCTGGGCAAGGACGTGAGCCCCGAGCCCATCGTCGCCGAAACCATGCGCAACCTCTACGACGGCGTCCCCCTGCAAGAGGTCTACAAGGCTTCCATTCTGGCGGCGCGTACGCTGATCGAAAAAGAGCCTGACTACACCTACGTCACCGCCCGCCTGCTGATGCACACCATCGCCAAGGAAATCCTGGGCCAGGAGTTGACGCAAGAAGAAGTGGCTGCGGCCTACCCCGACTACTTCCCGCAGTTCATCAAAAAAGGCGTCGAAAACGATCTGCTTGACGAAAAACTGCTGCAGTTTGACCTGGCCAAGCTGGCCGCCGCCCTCAAACCCGAGCGCGACCTGCAGTTCGACTACCTGGGCCTGCAAACCCTGTACGACCGCTACTTCCTGCACGTGCGCAAGACCCGCATTGAAATGCCCCAGGCCTTCTTCATGCGCGTGGCCATGGGCCTGTCACTCAACGAGGTCAACCGCGAAGCCCGCGCCATCGAGTTCTACGAGATCCTCTCCACCTTCGACTTCATGTCGTCCACCCCCACGCTGTTCAACAGCGGCACGCTGCGTTCGCAGCTGTCGTCGTGCTACTTGACCACCGTGCCCGACGACCTGGACGGTATTTACGAGTCCCTCAAGGAAAACGCCCTGCTGTCCAAGTTTGCTGGCGGACTGGGCAACGACTGGACGCGCGTGCGCGCCCTGGGCTCCCACATCAAGGGCACCAACGGCGAATCGCAAGGCGTGGTGCCTTTCCTGAAAGTGGTCAACGACACTGCTGTGGCCGTCAATCAGGGGGGCAAGCGCAAGGGCGCCGTCTGCGCCTATCTGGAATCCTGGCACCTGGACATTGAAGAGTTCCTGGAGCTGCGCAAGAACACCGGCGACGACCGCCGCCGCACGCACGACATGAACACCGCCAACTGGATTCCTGACCTGTTCATGCGCCGCGTCATGGAAAAGGGCACCTGGACGCTGATGTCACCCTCTGACTGCCCCGACCTGCACGACAAGTTCGGCTCCGAATTCGAAAAAGCCTATGTGGCCTACGAAGAAAAAGCTGCACGTGGCGAAATCAAGCCCTCCAAGCAAGTGCAGGCCGTGGACCTGTGGCGCAAGATGCTGTCCATGCTGTTTGAAACTGGCCACCCCTGGATCACCTTCAAGGACCCCTGCAACGTGCGTTCACCCCAGCAGCACGTGGGTGTGGTGCACTCGTCGAACCTGTGCACCGAGATCACGCTCAACACCAGCGACACCGAAACCGCCGTGTGCAACCTGGGCTCGGTCAATCTGGCGCGCCACCTCAAGGACGGCCCCAACGGCAAGGAACTCGACCACGAGAAACTGCGCAAGACCATCTCCACGGCCATGCGCATGCTCGACAACGTGATCGACATCAACTACTACGCCGTCAAGAAGGCCCGCGACTCCAACCTGCGTCACCGCCCGGTGGGCATGGGCCTGATGGGTTTCCAGGATGCGCTCTACGAAATGCGCACTCCTTACGCCAGCCAGGCTGCGGTCGAGTTTGCCGACCGCTCCATGGAAGCGATTTGCTACTACGCTTACTGGGCCTCGACCGAGCTGGCCAAGGAGCGCGGCAAGTACTCCAGCTACAAAGGCTCGCTGTGGGACCAAGGCATCCTGCCGCACGACTCGCTGGACCTGCTGGCCCGCGAACGCGGCGGTTATGTCGAAGTCGACCGCTCCTCCACCCTGGACTGGGACGCCCTGCGCAAGAAGATCGCCCAAGATGGCATGCGCAACTCCAACTGCGTGGCCATTGCACCCACCGCCACCATCTCCAACATCATCGGCGTGGATGCATCGATCGAGCCCTGCTTTGGCAACCTGTCGGTCAAATCCAACCTGTCGGGCGAATTCACCATCATCAACAGCTACCTGGTGCGCGACCTCAAGCGCTTGGGCCTGTGGGACGATGTGATGGTCATGGACCTCAAGCACTTTGACGGTTCGCTGCGCCCGATCGACCGCGTGCCGCAAGAAGTCAAGCAGCTGTACGCCACGGCCTTCGAAGTCGAACCGCAATGGCTGGTGGAAGCTGCCGCACGTCGCCAGAAATGGATCGACCAGGCGCAGTCGCTCAACATCTACATGGCCGGCGCCTCGGGCAAGAAGCTCGACGACACCTACAAGCTCGCCTGGCTGCGCGGCCTCAAGACCACCTACTATCTGCGCACCACCAGCGCCACGCATGCAGAGAAGTCCACCGTGCAAGCCGGTCAGCTCAATGCGGTGTCTTCGGGCGCAACATCGGGCGGGATGAGCGCGCTGGAAGCCGCTGCAGCTGCGGCTCAAGCCCAGATGAACAGCGCACCGGCAACCGACATCAAGTTCTGCGCGATTGATGATCCAGGTTGCGAGGCCTGCCAGTGATGTGATTGAACCATCGCGATGCGTGCGCATGATTCGCACCATCGCGATGCAAATGCACAACACTTTCATGCACGAGAGCACCTCTTCACACACAGATTGCTTTGCAATTTGCAAGCGTGCTTTCATAATTTGAGAACTGGAATTTTTTATGTTGTCCTGGGACGATCAATCCAAGCCTGCATTGCAACCTGTAATGCCCAACACACAAAGTGCAGCTGCACCCGCAGCAGCTGCGGCATCCGCGTCCTTTGCCGACACCGCCGCAAGCGAGCGTCGTGTCAACGTGGCAGACAAGCGCATCATCAACGGCCAGACCGACGTCAACCAGCTGGTGCCCTTCAAGTACAAATGGGCCTGGGAAAAATACCTCGCCACCTGCGCCAACCACTGGATGCCGCAGGAAGTGAACATGAACCGCGACATCGCGCTCTGGAAAGATCCCAACGGTCTGTCTGAAGACGAGCGCCGCATCATCAAGCGCAACCTCGGCTTCTTCGTGACGGCCGATTCGCTGGCTGCCAACAACATCACGCTGGGCACCTACCGCCACATCACCGCGCCCGAGTGCCGCCAGTTCCTGCTGCGTCAGGCCTTTGAAGAGGCCATCCACACCCACGCTTATCAATACATTGTGGAGTCGCTGGGTCTGGACGAATCCGAAATCTTCAACGCCTACCACGAGGTCCAGTCCATCCGCGACAAGGACGAATTCCTGATCCCGTTCATCGACGCGATCATGGATCCGCACTTCAAGACCGGCACACTCGAAAACGACCAGACTCTGCTCAAGAGCCTGATCGTGTTTGCCTGCCTGATGGAAGGCCTGTTCTTCTACGTCGGATTTACACAGATCCTGGCACTGGGTCGCCAAAACAAGATGACGGGTGCGGCCGAGCAGTACCAGTACATCCTGCGCGACGAGTCCATGCACTGCAACTTCGGCATCGACCTGATCAACCAGATCAAACTCGAAAATCCGCAGCTGTGGACTGCCGAGTTCAAGGCCGAAATCAAGACCCTGTTCCAGAAAGCCGTCGATCTGGAATACCGCTATGCCGAAGACACCATGCCGCGTGGCGTGCTGGGCCTGAATGCATCGATGTTCAAAGGCTATCTGCGCTACATCGCCAACCGACGTGCAACGCAGATCGGCCTGGAAGCCCTCTTCCCCAATGAAGAGAACCCCTTCCCCTGGATGAGCGAAATGATTGACTTGAAGAAGGAACGCAATTTCTTCGAAACCCGCGTCATTGAGTACCAATCCGGTGGCGCACTTTCCTGGGATTGATCCGCACTTTCATGCACACCCCTTTCAAGCCGCAAGCGCACCTCCCCAAGCCGGGGTTGGCGCTGCGGCTTTCCCGTATTCATGGCGCTGGAGCTTGCTTCAGCGCCATGAATCGTTTTGCACACTCCAACAAGTGCAAAGCGTTTCCCTGTGTTGATTTCTCAACTTGATCAAGGAGAAAACCATGGCAACTGCAAAAAAAGCAGCCGCAAAAAAAGCTGCTCCCGCAAAGAAGGCCGCTACGGCCAAGAAACCTGCTGCTAAAAAGGCTGTGGCCAAAAAGCCCGTAGCCAAGAAAGCTGCAGCCCCCAAGAAAGCTGCCCCGGCCAAAAAAGCTGCTGCTCCCAAAAAAGCCGCCGCCAAAAAGCCCGTAGCCAAGAAAGCTGCAGCCCCCAAGAAAGCTGCCCCGGCCAAAAAAGCTGCTGCTCCTAAAAAAGCCGCCGCCAAAAAGCCCGTAGCCAAGAAAGCCGCAGCCCCCAAGAAAGCCGCTCCGGCCAAAAAAGCTGCTGCTCCTAAAAAAGCCGCTGCTAAAAAGCCCGCTGCCAAAAAAGCTGTAGCGAAGAAAGCTGCTGCCAAGAAGCCTGCCGCCAAAAAAGCTGCTGCGCCCAAAAAGGCCGCCAAAAAACCCGCTGCCAAAAAGGCCGCCAAAGCCCCCGCTGCCCCTGCTGCACAAACCACGTTGAGCCCTCAGGCTGCGTGGCCGTTCCCATCGGCCGCCAAGCCCTGATCCTCGCGAGGATTCAAGCAGCAAGCCTGCCACTGCAAAGTGGCAGGCTTTTTCTTTATGGAAACATCAGGGCTGAACGCTACGCAAGCGGTAGCCTGTCACCTCAGGGGTCCCGGCATCCAGCAAGAATTCGAGCCGCACCTCCACGGTTTGTTCAGGCACCAACTCTTGAGCAAATTGCAATTGCTCGGGTGTAAAAACACGTCGCAGCACGGCTTGCTCTTGCGCATCGAGCAACGTCAGCTCCAATGCTGGCGCTCGCACAGGCCAGGCCCCCACATTGCGCAAGACAGCGGCCAGGGCGTAGCCTTCTGCCTGAGGGACAAAGCTGGAAGAGTCAATCACCACGTCTTGCGCACGAACCAGAGGGGGCACGTCACACCTCGCCAGCGCACAGACCTGGTTAAAAGCTGGCCACAGCTGAGGCCAGCGCGCCAGCACAGCCTGCCGTTGAGACACGATCAACAGCAAGGGCAGAACGCACAGCAACAGCAGTGCTGCTGCCCACAAGCCTTTTGCTTGTGCGGAGGGTGCTTGCTCGAACCCGATTGGCTCTAAGGCGTCCTGGTCGACCACGGGTTCTTGAGCCGCTGCGGCATGAAAAGCCCCTTGCCAGTTGACCACCAAACCGGTGCCATCAAACACCCGATCGCAGTGCCCACAGCGCAGCCACGCCTGGGCCTGGCTCAACTGCTCAGGCGTGACGCGAAAAGTGGTTCGACAAGAGGGGCAACAAGTCATCCATGCCATGACGGCATTTTAGAGGTCCGGGCGGCGCAAGACTCAAGCCTTGCGCGCAGTCATCAGGATCCAGCCTTCCTGGGTGTCGGCAACTTGCAGCTCCACCCAGGGCGCATAGGCGGCTTTGAGCTCATCGGCCTGGCGCTCCAGAATCCCCGCCAGCACCAGGTTTCCACCCGCAGCCACATGCGCGCACAGCAGGGGCGCCAGCACTTTCAGCGGCGTGGCCAGAATATTGGCCAGCACCGTGTCGTAGGTGCCCTTGGCCAGCTCAGGAAAGCCGGCATTCAACTGAACATGGTTGGCTTGCGCATTGATCTGGGTCGACTGGACGGCGGCCTCGTCAATATCCACTGCATCCAGCGACTGTGCGCCATACTTGGCCGCGCCGATGGCCAAAATACCCGAGCCACAACCGTAATCCAGCACGCGCTGGCCTGACACAGGATGGGTGGCCAGCCACCGCAGGCACATGCGGGTGGTCGGGTGCGTACCGGTACCAAAGGCCAGACCAGGGTCCAGACGAATGGTTTTTTCGGCCTGCGCAGGCGGTTCGTGCCAGGTGGGCACGATCCAGAACTCTGGCGTGATCTCGACCGGCGCGAACTGGGACTGCGTCAGGCGCACCCAATCCTGATCCTGCACAGCGCGAATGCCCAGCGATGCGCAGCCTTCGAAGAAGTCCTGAACCTGCAACAGCTCCAGCGCCTCCTGGGCCTGCGCCTGCTGCGCAAACAAGGCCACCAGACGCGAACGGTTCCAGCCGGGCTGGGGTGCGGGCATGCCGGGTTCACCAAAAATAGCTTGCTCGGCATCGGTAAATGCATCGGCATCTTCCACCGACACACTCAAGGCGTCCAGCGCGTCGAGCGCATCGCTCAGGTCTTCAACCCCCTCCTGGGGAACCAGCAGGCACAGCTCGAACATGGCTTATCGCTTGTGTTGTTCGAGCCAGTGCTCGAGGTAATGAATATTGGTGCCACCGGCCATGAACTTGGCATCCACCATCAACTCACGGTGCAGAGGGATGTTGGTCTTGATGCCTTCGACCACAGTCTCGGCCAATGCCGTTTGCATGCGCGCAATGGCTTGCTCGCGGGTATCGCCATGCACAATGATCTTGCCAATCATCGAGTCATAGTTGGGCGGCACGAAGTAGTTGGTGTAGGCATGCGAATCCACGCGCACCCCTGGGCCACCGGGCTGATGCCACATGGTGATGCGCCCTGGCGAGGGGGTGAACTTGAATGGATCTTCCGCATTCACGCGACACTCGATCGCATGACCGCGGATTTCGATCTGGCGCTGGGTGAACGGCAGTTTCTCGCCTGCAGCGACCATGATCTGGGTCTTGACGATGTCCACGCCCGTGATCAGCTCGGTCACCGGGTGCTCCACCTGCACGCGGGTGTTCATTTCAATGAAGTAGAACTCGCCGTTTTCGTACAGAAACTCGAAGGTGCCCGCACCACGGTAGCCAATTTTCTTACAGGCAGCCACGCAGCGCTCGCCCACCTTTTCCACCAGTTTGCGAGGAATGCCCGGAGCAGGCGCTTCTTCGATGACCTTCTGGTGCCGACGCTGCATGGAGCAATCGCGCTCACCCAGGTACACCGCGTTGCGGTGCTTGTCGGCCAGGACCTGGATTTCGACATGTCGCGGGTTCTGCAGGAATTTTTCCATGTAGACCGCAGGATTGCCGAATGCGGCACCCGCTTCGGCCTTGGTCATCTGCACCGCGTTGATCAGCGCCGCCTCGGTGTGCACCACGCGCATGCCGCGCCCGCCGCCGCCGCCTGCAGCCTTGATGATGACCGGGTAACCCACACGTTTGGCAATGGCGCGGATTTGCACCGGGTCATCAGGCAGCTCGCCGTCCGAGCCCGGCACGCAAGGCACGCCCGCTTTGATCATGGCTTGTTTGGCAGAGACCTTGTCGCCCATGATGCGGATCGACTCAGGGGTGGGGCCAATGAACTGGAAACCGGATTTTTCGACGCGTTCGGCAAAGTCGGCGTTCTCGCTGAGGAAACCATAGCCCGGGTGAATGGCTTCGGCATCGGTCACCTCGGCCGCCGAGATGATGGCGGGCATGTTCAGGTAACTTTGGGCGGAAGGACCGGGGCCAATACACACAGCCTCATCGGCAAGCTTGACGTATTTGGCTTCCTTGTCGGCCTCGGAATAGACCATGACCGCCTTGATGCCCAACTCGCGGCATGCGCGTTGAATGCGCAAGGCAATTTCGCCACGGTTGGCGACGAGGATTTTCTTGAACATGGTGTGACCCGCTTATTCGATGATGAACAGGGGCTGACCGTATTCCACAGCCTGGCCGTTCTCGCACAGCACCTGGGTGACGGTGCCGGACTTGTCGGCCTCAATCTCGTTGAGGATCTTCATGGCCTCGATGATGCACAGCGTATCGCCTTCCTTGACCTGACTGCCCACCTGCACAAAGGCAGCAGCACCCGGGCTGGAAGCACGGTAAAAGGTTCCGACCATCGGCGATTTGACGGCATGACCTGCGGGTGCAGCGGGCACGGCCGCCGCTTCAGCTGCGGCCACTGGGGCCGCCATGGGAGCCGTTTGTGGCGCTGCAGCCATCACAGGCGCTGCCATGGCCACGGGAGCGGCCGCCACGGCACCCGTCACGCTCTTGACGATACGGACTTTGCCTTCGGCTTCAGTGATTTCCAGTTCGGACACATTGGATTCGGACACCAGATCAATCAGTGTCTTGAGTTTGCGCAAATCCATGGAACCTCCAGTAAGCATGTGTTAGATGCCCGCAATGTACACCAAACAGGTCTTAAAACCCGCCTTTTGTCGCGCAAACAGGCCTTCTTTACACACCAAAGAGAGGAAATTCCGAACTTGATCAGCTTTTGACCTGACTCTTGAGCCATTGCTCCAGGTCTACCTCACTGAGTTTTCCAAGTTTTTGTTTGTAAATTTCACCATCTGCCGACAAAAACACACTAAACGGCAAGCCGCCAGCTGCATTTCCCAGGGTCTTGGCCAACCCCACGCCTTCCGGACCCAGCACACCCACAGGCATGCTCAAGGGGTGTTTGCCCAGAAAAGCCTTGACCGAATCCATGCGATCTACTGCCAAAGCCACCACTTGCATGCCGTTGGCAGCATGTTGTCGCCAAAAGCCATCAATCATGGGCAGCTCTTCCACACAAGGAGGACACCAGGTTGCCCAAAAGTTCAAAAGCAGCGGCTTGCCCCGCCATGAAGCCAGCGACAGGGTTCGCCCATCGGGGGTGGACACTTCCAGGCCCCAGACTTCGGACAAGCCTTCGGCCTTCACGGGCGTCTCCCGCCAGCGCCACAGCGCAGCCCCCATCCCCGCCAACAAAGCAGCTGCACCCACCAGCCAGCCGCGACGTGTCTGAACCGCTTTTTGCTCCTCTTTTGTCATTGATCCACTCCTTCTTGCGCATCCAAAAGCGCCTGAACTGCCATCGCATTACCCCTTGGCGTGCGTCCCTTGCCATCAGGCAGCAAGGCGCCGCGCATGGCGCCTCGGTCATGGACACGCATGTACACGCTCACGCCATGCGTCCAACCCTGCACCCGATCCATCACGTGCAGGACCGACACAGGCTCGCGCCGACCGACATCCATTTGCCCCGCGTCATAGGCAACGCCCTGGTTGATCAGCTCAATCTCTACGGATTTGGTGTCATCGACATACAAGTCAAGATCCACATCGGACAACTGCGAGGCATATCCCAGCCAGACCGCCCCCGTCAAATAAGGGTCAAACGCCTGAAGGCGCTGCATCCAGCGCAGGGCGAGCTGCCGGAGCTGGCGCAAATGTTCGGCATGCCTGTCGGCATGGAACAACTCCAGATGTTCACGCACAGCATCTTCGAGCTCATCATTGCTGGGCAAGGCTGTACGCCCCGGCAGGCCCAGCTGACGCAGCGCATGGGTTTTGGCTGGCCCAAAGCGCAAACCGTCTTCCACCACCAGCCGTGCGGCCACTGCCGCAATTTCCTGCAATTCATCACTCATGCGGAGATTGTGCCTTCAAAGCCCTTTTGGCGACTCGCTCACCCCTAGAATCCGGGCATGCATATTCATATTCTTGGCATTTGCGGCACCTTCATGGGTGGTGTCGCTGCCCTGGCCCGCGAAGCGGGCCACAAAGTCACTGGCTGCGACGCGGGCGTCTACCCCCCGATGAGTGACCAGCTGCGCGCCCTGAGCATCGACCTGATTGAGGGTTTCAGCGCCGACCAGATGGATCTGAAGCCGGACATGTATGTGATCGGCAACGTGGTCAGCCGCGCACGCCTGTCCGACGGCAGCGCCAAATTCCCGCTCATGGAAGCCATTCTGGAAGCCGGCGCCCCCTACACCAGCGGCCCGCAATGGCTGGCCGAGCACGTGCTGCAGGGCAAGCACGTGCTGGCTGTCGCAGGCACGCACGGCAAGACCACCACCACCTCCATGCTCACCTGGGTGCTGGAGCAGGCTGGGTTGCAGCCAGGCTTTCTCGTCGGTGGCGTGCCGCTGAACTTTGGTGTTTCGGCCCGTCTGGGCGG
Source organism: Pseudomonadota bacterium (assembly GCA_041191485.1). GTDB lineage: Bacteria > Pseudomonadota > Gammaproteobacteria > Burkholderiales > Burkholderiaceae_C > Limnohabitans_A. The sequence continues at coordinate 2,281 of JBEEOS010000062.1, read as the reverse complement.
CGGCCAGTACTTCGTCATCGAAGCCGACGAATACGACACCGCCTTCTTCGACAAGCGCAGCAAGTTCGTGCACTACCGCCCGCGCACGGCCATCCTCAACAACCTCGAGTTCGACCACGCCGACATCTTTGACGACCTGGCCGCGATCGAACGCCAATTCCACCACCTGGTGCGCACCGTGCCCGGCTCAGGTCGGGTGGTGGTCAACGGCCTGGAAGAGAGTCTGGCGCGCGTACTGGCCCAAGGTTGCTGGAGTGAAGTGCGCAGCTTTGGCAGCGCCGTCAGCGACTTCGTGGCCGAAGGCGAGCCTTCGCATTTCAAGGTGCTGCAAGCCGGGAAACCCGTGACCGAGGTGCAATGGGCCATCGGCGGCGTGCACAACCAGCTCAACGCACTCGCATCCATTGCTGCGGCAGAACACGTGGGCGTGAGTCCGGCCGTGGCGGCGCAGGCCCTGGCCACCTTCGAGAACGTCAAGCGCCGCATGGAAGTGCGCGGCACGGTCAATGGCATCACCGTCTACGACGACTTTGCCCACCACCCCACAGCCATCCGCACCACCATCAACGGACTGCGCCGCCAAGTCGGCAAGGCGCGCATCCTGGCCATCTTCGAGCCGCGCAGCAACACCATGAAGCTGGGCACCATGAAAGCCCAGCTGCCCTGGAGCCTGGAAGAAGCGGACCTTGCGTTTTGCCACTCGGGTGGATTGGGGTGGGATGCCCACGCCGCACTCGAGTCCATGGGCAATCGCGCGCAAGTGGGCGCCAACATTGACGAAGTCATTGCCCAAGTGCTCGCCCAGGCTCAGCCTGGCGACCATCTGCTGTGCATGAGCAATGGCGGTTTTGGAGGCATCCACACCCGCCTGCTGCAAGCGTTGACGCCTAAGGCTTGAACACCTCGGGGTTGATCAGGCAGGGCGGTCGCTGCCCCGACAAGGCAGCGACAAGATTGTCTGCAGCCAGCATGGCCATGGCCAGACGTGTCTGACGGGTAGACGAGCCGATGTGTGGCGTCAAGGTCACGTTGTCGAGGCCCAGAAAGCCAGGGTTCAGCGCGGGCTCATTTTCGAACACATCCAGTCCCGCGCCAGCAATACGCCGCGCCTTCAGCGCCTCAATCAAAGCCTGATCATCCACCACGCCGCCGCGGGCAATGTTGATCAGGTGTGCGGTCGGCTTCATCAATGCCAACTCTTGAGTACCGATGGCATGATGGGTCTGAGGCGAATAGGGCAGCAGCGCCACCAGAAAGTCGGCTTGCTTGAGCAACTCTTCCTTGCTGACCCAACGGGCATTGCACGCTTTTTCCTGATCGGCGTCGAGGCGCGAGCGGTTGTGATAAATCACCTGCATGTCAAAGCCCAGCGCCCGCCGCGCCACCGCCTGCCCAATGCGCCCCATGCCCAGAATGCCGAGCGTGGCGTGGTGAATGTCCTGGCCCAGCCAGGCATCCTGAAACTTCCAGCCCGTCCACTGGCCTTCACGTACCCAGCGGTCAGCACCCACCACCCGCCGCCCCGAAGACAGGATCAGGCTCCAGGCAGTGTCTGCCGTTGTATCGTCAAGCACCCCCGGTGTATTCGTGGCCATCACGCCTGCCGCGGTCAGGGCGAGCACGTCAAAATTGTTGTACCCCACCGCCACATTGCACACGACTTTCAGATGGTGCGCCTGCGCCAGCGTTGCCGCATCAATGCGGTCCGACAGCATCGTGATGGCACCGACCTTGTCAGCCAATCGAGCCGCCAGTTGCTCGGGGTGCATGGGCGCATCCACATCGTGGTAATCCACATCGAACCCAGCATGCAAACGCTCAAGCACCTCCGGGAAGACTTGCCGGGAAATCAGAATAGGCGGCTTCATGTTCAGCCCCGGCGTGCTTTCACCGCATCCGATAGCACCTTGAGCACCTCTTCGCTGTCGTCCCAGCCAATGCAGGCGTCGGTGATGCTCTTGCCATACTCCAGCGCGCTCACATCGTCCTTGCCCGGCGTGAATTTTTGCGCGCCTTCGTGGATGTGGCTCTCGACCATCACGCCAAAGACCTGGCGCGAACCGCCCGAAATCTGTCCGGCGATGTCCTTGGCGACCTCGACCTGCTTCTTGTGCTGCTTGGAGCTGTTGGCATGGCTGAAGTCCACCATCAGCGTGGCGGGTAGCTTGGAGGCTTCGAGTTCCTTGCAGGCGGCGGCCACGCTTTCGGCGTCATAGTTGGGGGCCTTGCCGCCACGCAGGATCACGTGGCAATCCTTGTTGCCCTGGGTCTGCACGATAGC
>JBEEOS010000061.1:0-12430 GCA_041191485.1 Pseudomonadota bacterium | reverse complement strand
GGGCGGGACTCGAACCCGCACAGTGTTGCCACCGTCAGGACCTAAACCTGGTGCGTCTACCAATTTCGCCACCCGCGCGGGTCCAAACAAAAAGGGCGAGCAGGCCGGGATGGAGGCCATCCGCAGACCTGACCGCCCGTTTGAAATCGGTCAACTTTCTATTTTAGCCGTTCCGGACCCTGTTTTCGGGCCCAGGCGGTGCTGGTTTTCCCCTCTCCAAATGGGTTTTCAGAGGGTTTGAGATGCCCCGCTCGGGCGCGGCACGCGGAACCAGGCGGCATACATCGCAGGCAAAGCGAGCAAAGTCAGCGCGGTGGCCACGACCAATCCGCCCATGATGGCCACAGCCATGGGGCCCCAGAACACACTGCGCGACAGCGGGATCATGGCCAACACGGCAGCGGCCGCCGTCAGCACAATGGGCCGCAAGCGGCGCACCGCCGACTCCACAATGGCCAGCCAGGGCTCTACCCCGGCAGCGCGGTCCTGCTCGATCTGGTCGATCAAGATGACCGAGTTGCGCTGGATCATGCCCATGAGCGCGATCACGCCGAGCAAGGCCACGAAGCCGAAAGGCCGGTTGAGCGCCAGCAATGCCGCGGCCACACCGGCCATGCCCAATGGCCCGGTCAAGAACACCAGCACCGAACGGCTGAAGCTTTGCAACTGCAGCATCAGCAATGTGAAGGTGATGAACAGCATGATGGGCACGCCCGCCGCAATCGATGCCGAGCCTTTGGAGCTTTGCTCCACAGCGCCAGCGACTTCAATGCGGTAATCGGCCTGCCCTTGTGACACCCACTGCGCCTGCAGCTTTTGGAGTTCAGGCTGCAACTGCGCCGTCACGGTGGCGCCCTGCACGCCTTCGGAAATGTCCGACTGCACCGTGATGGCGTATTGGCGGCCTTCGCGCCACATCACGCCCGGCTCCCAGCCCAACACAGGCTTGGCAATTTGCAGCAAAGGAATGGACTTGCCCGAAGCGGTCGGCACATAGGCTTGGCCCAGGTCCGACAAGGCGTCCCGTTCATTGAGCGGCTGGCGCAAGACGATGTCGATCAATTTATCGCCATCGCGGTACTGCCCCACCGGGGCACCCGACAACAAGGTGCGCGACGCTTGCGCGATCGACTGGCTGGTCACGCCCAAGGCACGGGCCTTGGCTTGATCCACTTCCAAGCGAACGGTTTTGACCGACTCGTTCCAGTTGTCGTTGACACCCCGCGTGCTGGCGCTCTGGCGCATCACGGCCTTGACCTCTTCGGCCTTTTGGCGCAGTACCGCAGGTTCGGTGCCCACCACGCGGAACTGCACCGGATAAGGCACAGGTGGCCCGTTGGGCAGCAACTTGACGCGGCCACGCACCTCGGGGAACTCCTGCGCCAGCAAGGCCGGCAGCTTCACACGCAGGCTTTCACGCGTCTTCAGATCCTTGGGCAAGACGATCAGTTGCGAGACGTTGGTCTGTGGAAACACCTGATCAAGCGGCAGGTAAAAACGCGGCACGCCCGAACCCACCCAGGTCGTCACCGCGCTCACGCCCTCTTCTTGCGCCAGGCGCTTTTCCACCCGCTTGGCCACTTCTTCGCTGGCCACAAAAGGTGCGCCTTCGGGCAACCACAGGTCCACCAGGATTTCCGGGCGACTCGAGTCGGGGAAGAACTGCTGCTGCACCTTGCCCATGCCCACAATGCCCAAAGCGAACAAAGCAATGGTGATGCCAATCGTCTTCCAGCGGTGCGTCACGCACCAAGTCACCCATTGACGGAAGTGTCGGTAAAACGGCGTGTCGAACATCTCGGCCGAATCGTGGTGAGCACCGGCCACCGCATGCGCTGGCGGCTTGAGCAACCAGGCCCCCAGATAAGGCACAAAGTAAACCGAGGCCACCCAGCTGACGATCAAGGCGATCACCGTCACCGCAAAAATGGCGAAGGTGTATTCACCCGTGACCGACTTGGCAATGCCAATGGGCAAGAAGCCCGCCGCCGTGATGAGCGTGCCCGTGAGCATGGGCATGGCCGTCAGCTCGTACGCGAAGGTGGCGGCGCGGAACTTGTCGTAGCCTTCTTCCATCTTGCGCACCATCATCTCGACCGCAATGATGGCGTCGTCCACCAGCAAACCCAGCGCGATGATGAGCGAGCCCAGCGAGATCTTGTGCAGGCCGATGCCAAAGTAGTTCATGGCCAAAAAGGTCACCGCCAGCACCAGCGGGATGGTGATGCCCACCACCAGACCGGGGCGGATGTCCAGCGTCCAGCGCTTCCACAAAGGGTGGTGTCCGGGCCGCTTGTGCAAACCCAGCGCCAAAAAGCTCACCGCCAGCACAATCACCACAGCCTCGATCAGCACCTTGATGAACTCATTGACGGACTTCGACACCGCCGAGGGCTGGTCCTGGATCTGCGTCAACTTCAAGCCCACCGGCAAGCCGACTTCGATTTCTTTGACGCTGGCTTGCAAGGCATGGCCCAAGGCGATGATGTCGCCACCCTTGGCCATGCTGATGCCCAAACCGATGACCTCTTGCCCCTCATGGCGGACCTTGACCGAAGGTGGGTCCACATAGCCACGGCTGACCTGGGCAATGTCCGACAAGCGCAGTTGTGCGCCCGAAGCCCCACGGATCGGCATGGCACGCAGGTCGTCCAGATTCTGGAACTGCCCACCCACGCGCACCTGCACCACGTCTTGGGGTGACTGCAAGTTGCCGGCCGACTCGACCGCGTTTTGCTGGCCCAGTTGAGCCAACACGGCGCTCATGTCCAGACTCATCTGCGCAAGCTTTTTCTGCGAAATCTCGACGAAGACTTTTTCGTCTTGCACCCCGAACAGCTCCACCTTGGCCACATCGTGCACGCGCAGCAGCGTTTGACGCACACGGTCAGCCTGGAACTTGATTTCGGCCGGGGTAAAGCCCTCGCCGCTCAAGGCATAGATCACGCCGTAAACATCGCCAAAATCGTCGTTGAAAAACGGACCCTGCACCCCTTGCGGCAAGGTGGCACGCATGTCGCCCACCTTTTTGCGCACGGTGTACCAAACCTGCGGCACCTCACCAGGCTTGGAATAGTCTTTCAGCTCCAAAATGATTTGCGACTCGCCTGGTTTGGAGTAGCTGCGGATTTTGTCGGCGTACGGCACTTCCTGCAGCGTGCGCTCGAGCTTGTCGGTCACCTGCTCGGCCACCTGCTGCGCCGTGGCGCCGGGCCAATAGGTGCGCACCACCATGGCCCGGAAGGTGAACGGCGGGTCTTCGTCCTGCCCCAGTTGAAAGTAAGACGCCATGCCCAGCACCATCAACGCCACCATCAGGTAGCGGGTCAGGGCCGGGTGCTCCAGCGCCCAGCGCGAGAGGTTGAAACGGGTGTTGTCGGTCTCTTGCATGGGCATCACCGCTGCGCTGCGTTGGCTGCTGCAGGTGCTGCAGGCTTGGCATTGGCACCGTATTCAGAGACTTTCTGGCCTGCCGTCAACACATGTACACCGGCACTGACCACCTTCTGCCCGGCTTTCAGGCCCGAAGCAATGACCACTTGGTTGCCATCGATGGGCCCGATCTGAACGGCTTGCGAGCGCACCGTCATGCTGGCCTCGTCCAGCACCCACACGGCGGTGGCTGCACCATCCTGGCGCAAAGCGCTGGTGGGCAATTTGATCGCTGCGGCCTGACTGCCCGGCAGATGACCTGCCAGCACATTCACCGTGGCCCCCAAAGGCAATTGCTCGGCTTTTTCCAGCGCCAGCTTGACCAGATAAGTGCGCGTCACCGGATCGGCACTGGCGCCCACTTCGCGCACACGGCCCTTGAGGCCTTGACCGGTGCTGCCCAGCTGGGCCTGCATTTCCTGCCCCACCTTGAAAACCAAAACCGCCTGCTCGGACACCGAGAACACCGCATCGCGCGGACCATCGTGCGCCAAACGCACCACCGGCTGGCCGGCCGACACGACCTGACCGATTTCGGCTTCCACCGCAGTCACCACGCCTTGCGCGGTCGCGTTCAAACGGGTGTAGGCCGCCTGGTTGGTCTGGGCCTGCGCTTGCGCCTTGGCTTGGGTCAAAGCAGCCTCTGCGGCTTTGAGTGTGGTTTCGCGGCGCTCCAGTTCAGCGCCGCTGATGAAGTTCTGCGCCTTGAGTGACTCGTAGCGCTTGAAGTCCGACCCAGCCAGATCGCGCTGCGTTTGCGCTGCCGCCACTTGGGCCACCGCGGCTTGTGCGCCCAATTGGTAATCCTGCGCGTCGATTTGTGCAAGGGCCTGGCCTGCACTCACCCTTTGGCCCACTTCGGCTTGGCGTTGAACCAGCTTGCCGCCCACCCGAAAACCCAGGCGCGATTCCACGCGGGCACGCACTTCGGCCGAGTACTCGCCCTGCAAATTCAAATCCGAACCCCCCACCGTCAACACCTTGACCGCACGCACCGGCTCCTGAACAGCCTCTTGGCGGGAGCATCCCGACAGCACCAACGCTGCGGTGACGGCCGAAACGGCGCTCAGGCGGAACGCCCAGCGCCCTGCCTCTGCGGGCAAACTGAAATGGAACATGGAAAGGATCCCTGAAATTAATGACTGACTGGTTAGTAATCTAAGCAAAGCCATGACATCTGTCAAGCGACAATAGCGATGACCATGCCCGAAAACACCCTTTTGCCCACCGCTAAAGCGACCGCCTTGACACCGGCACAACTGCAGCTGTTGCGTGGGGTGTCGCGCTCTTTTTACCTGTCGATCCGGCTGTTGCCAGGCCCCTTGCGCGGCCCCATCGCCATCGGCTACCTGCTGGCCCGCGCCACCGACACGGTGGCCGACACCACCGCACTGCCCCGCGCCGAGCGGCAAACCCTGCTGGCCCAGCTGCTGGACGCCATCAAAACGCCGCAGACCGCCACCCAAGAATTGAAACCCGCGCTCACCCGCTTTGCCGCACAGCAAAGCGATCCACACGAACGCGCCTTGATGCTGGCCCTGCCCGAGGGCTTGAGTCTGCTGCAAACCCTGTCGCCTGCCGACCAGACCAGCGTGCGCTGGGTGCTGGGCCACATCACCCAAGGCCAAACGCTGGACGTAAGCCGCTTTGGCAGTGGCCCGCAGGCCTTGGCCACCGAAGCCGAGCTGGAGGACTACACCTGGCTCGTGGCGGGCTGCGTGGGCGAGTTCTGGACCGCGCTGTGCGCACGCCACCTACCGGGCTTCGCCGCCTTGCCCACCGATGAGATGCACGCGCTGGGCCGCGCCTACGGCATGGGCCTGCAGCGCCTGAACATCGTGCGCGATGCCGGAGCCGACCTGGCCCAAGGCCGCTGCTACTGGCCAGCGCAGCAGCTCCATGCTTGGGGGCTGAGCCCTGAAAGCCTGAGCCAAGCCGTCCTTGAGGGCCAGGCCCACACACTGGCGCAGCTGACACCGCTGTACCAAAGCTACCTGCAACAGATCCAGACACAACTGGCCGCCGGCCTGCGCTACAGCTGCGCCGTGCAAAGCCGCCGCTTGCGGCTGGCCAGCGCCTTGCCCGCCTTGATCGGGGCACGCACCGTGGCCCTGCTCTTGCAAGCCGGACCGGCATCACTGACCCAGCGCGTCAAAATGCCCCGCCGAGAAGTGCAAGGCCTGCTGTGGCGCTTGCTGCTGCGCGGGGTGTCCGTGCAAGCGCTGACCCGCGAATTTGAACGGCTGTCGGCACCACCACACCCTTCAAGTCGCTGAACACCAATGCGAGAATCCCAACCCATGAGCCCGCAAGACTACGTCCAGCAAAAAGCCGCCGCCTCGGGCAGCAGTTTTTATTACGCCTTCCTCTTTCTGCCCGCCGAGCGCCGCGCGGCCATCACCGCCTTTTACGCGTTTTGCCGCGAAGTGGACGACGTGGTCGACGAAATCAAAGACCCCAGCGTGGCCGCCGCCAAGCTGGGCTGGTGGCAAAAAGAAGTGCTGCAAGCCTATGCAGGCCAGCCGACCCACCCGGTCATGCACGCGCTGATGCCCTTGGCTCCTGCCTTCGGCATCGAAAGCCGCCACCTGATGGCCGTGATCGACGGCTGCCAGATGGACCTGAACCAAACCCGCTACCTCGACTTTGCGGGTCTGACCCAGTACTGCCACCTGGTGGCAGGCGTGGTGGGCGAAGTCGCCGCCCGCATCTTTGGCCAAACCGACGAGGCCACCACCCAGTACGCCCACAAGCTGGGCCTGGCCTTTCAGCTGACCAACATCATCCGCGACGTGGGCGAAGACGCCATGCGCGGGCGCATCTATTTGCCTCTGGACGAGCAGCAACGCTTTGGCGTCAAGGCCAACGCGCTGATGCAACGTAACTATTCAGACAACTTCAAAGCGCTGATGAAGTTCCAGACCGACCGTGCACACGCCCTGTACGACGAAGCCCTGGCCCTGCTGCCTGCGGCCGACCGCCGCGCCCAAAAACCCGGCCTCATGATGGCCAGCATCTACCGCACCCTGTTGCGCGAAATCGAAGCCTCGGGCTTTCAGGTGCTGCACCAGCGCATCGCGCTCACGCCACTGCGCAAGCTGTGGCTGGCGTGGAAGATGCAGGCGCTGGGGCGGTTTTAAAAGGCCGACTCAAATACGCGCCATGTTGGTGGGGTTCTACCCACCCCGCCTGCGCATCATGTCCCGCGACATCACGCTCAGCTGATCGGCATCCAGTGCCCGCCGGGCCTCGGGGTACACCAGGTCTTCTTCGGCGCGGATGTGGTCTTTGTAGATGGCCACAAAAGCGTCCATGCTGGCTTGGTCGGCATCGCTGAAAGGCGTTTTGTTTTGCCCCTCCGAGTCCGCCACACGCGCCAGCGCCTGGCGCGCCTGGCCCCAGAGCTTTTCCATCTCCAAGTGCTCCTGTCGCAGACGACAAACCAGCAGGTCCAGACGGTCACCTTGCATCTTGAGCACCGCCGGAAACACATGCAGCTCTTCGTCCTGGTGGTGCAAAGGCGCGGCCAGATCGAAGTAGCGCATCACGTCCACTGCGGCGGCAGTCGCTTGGGTGTCGCAGCCGTTTGTGGCCACATGGACCCTGAGCCGGGTCAGCAGGTCCAGCATGCGCTCGACCCGCTCGTGGCAGGCCTCGAGCATCTCGAACGGGGCTTCAAAGCCCACGCCCGGGGAGCGCAGGCCCGGCAAGCTGACGCCCACGCCCGCTTTGGCCGGGCGGCTCATGCGTCCTCACCCCAGATGCGGGTGAACTGCTGCACCTCGGGGCGCGGCTTCAAGGGTTTGCGTGAACTCACGGTGCCCACACTCACACAGCAAATCGCGTGCTCCGAAGTACCCAGCCCCAGACCGGCACGAAAACAAGAAGCTTTGAGCGCCTTGCCGCTCGTCAGGCCCGAGCCGTAGCCCATGGCGTTGGCCAGCAGCATGAGGTTTTGCACCGCGCAACCCGCGCTCAGCACGCGCTCGTTCAGGTCAATGTCGGCAGTGCTCTTGGCCTCGTCCACGATCAGCAGCATCAGCAAAGGGGCGCGCAAGGCCTTGTCGCGGGCTTGCTCAAGCTGCTCGTCCGAGGCGCTCGGGTCACGCTCCAGCAAGGCGGCGGCAAACAGCTCACCCAGATCGGCCCGTTTGTGCTCGGGGATGATCAGGAACCGCCAGGGGTTGATGAGGTCATGGTCGGGCGCGGCCGCTGCGGCCTGAAACAGTTGCGCCAGTTCGGCCGCGTCAGGCCCGGGCGCCACCAGGCGCTTAGGTAAAACCGTCTGGCGTGAAGCCATCAGATGGCTGGCCAGGCGACTGGCGGTGTCTTTATCGGTCTCGCTCATTCAAGTATTCTCCGCGGCCCTGTGGATCTGGTCTTGTGAAGGGTTCTTTTGCAGGTCGGCAGCATCAACACGGCATTCAATCCGCAATGATCTGGCCATCATGCTCCACATAAGGCGCAAAAGGCCCGGTGCCGCTGTGCGAGGACTGCGAAGCGGGCACAAAATCGCCCCGCTGCACATCGAACACATGCACCTCGCCGTCTTCGATCACATAGTGCCAGCCATGCAGGGTCAGGTGGCCTGCTTCGACTTCGCGCCGCACCATGGGGTAGTCCATCAAACGTTCGAGCTGCAAGACCACCGAACGCTGCTCGGTGCGCAGCAGAGCCTCAGGGCTGGGCCGCACCGGCAGCAGCGCCTCGTCGGCCAGTTTGAGCCAGCTTTGCAGCGCCCGGGCTTCTGCCGGTGCGCCTTCATAAGCGGTGCGGATCGCGCCGCAGTGGCTGTGACCGCACACGATGATGCGCTGCACATGCAGCTGCAGCACCGCAAACTCGATGCCCGCCATGGTGCCGTGCAGCCCGTGCGAGCCATCGTAGGGCGGCACCAGTGCGCCCACATTGCGCACGATGAACAACTCCCCCGGACCGGTGCCGGTCAACAGATAAGGTACCAGGCGCGAATCCGAGCAGCCGATGAACAAGGTTTTGGGGTGCTGCCCCTGCGCCACCAGATCCTGAAAACGCTGCTGGTGCAGCGGAAAATAATCCGCGTGAAAGCGCTGCAAACGCTGCAGCAGTTCATCGGCCGAATCCGGCAACACATGCTCGTTCATGGCGGTGAGTTCACTGCACCAGGGGCGAGGCGTCTCCCTCCAACGCCAAGCCTTGCACCTGTGCCAGGCCCACCAGTCGGCGCATGTACTGCCCCAAGGCGGTGGCGCGTGACTGCCACTGCAAGCGCGATGCGATCTGGGTTTTCAACTGCGCAAACTCAGGCAAGTGCCCGGGGTTCACTTCGAGCACATCGACGATGTGAAAACCAAAGCGCGTGTGCACCAGACGCGGACGCAAACCCAGGCTCAGGCTGGACTCGGCCATGAAAAACAATTCCTTGGCGAACTCAGGCGCGCAGTCTTGGGGCGTGAGCCAGCCCAAATCACCGCCTTGCGCACCCGATGGGCAGTTGGACAACTCGGCCGCCAGCTGCGCAAAGCGCTCGGGCACGACCGACTTGTTGCTCAACTCCAGCAAAGCCGCTTCGGCGCGTTGCGCCAACGCGGGCACGTTCACGCCAGGCGTGACGGCAAACAGGATGTGGCGCACACGGCGGGCTTGCCCCAACGTGAACTGCGCCTTGTGCGCGTCGTAATAGCGCAGCGCCTCTTCGGGTGTGGGCTGGGGTGAGGCGACTTCCTGGTCCAGCATGCGGTCGATCACGGCCTGCTCGTCGGCACTCAGCTCAGGCGCGGTCAGGCCCGCATGGGCAGGCAACAGGCCCAGCCGCACGGCCTCTTGACGCAGCAACTCGGCGTGCGCCCGCTCCAGCAGGTCCTCTGCCGACAAAGCCTCGCCGGGGGCCAGCAAGGCGATGCCATTTATGGCAGGTGGCATGGCGGGCGTCTCGGCCAGCGCAACACCGTTGGCCGCTTCGGCCTGCGCGGCAAGCACCGCCGCTGGCATGGACGCGGCCGTGCGCTCATAGGCGGAAGAGGAGGACGAAGAGGAAAGCGAAGACGCGCTGCCGCAGCCGCACGAACCGCTGCCGCACGAACCGGATGCGCCCGCTGTGGCCAGCGGGTTTTCTGTCAAGGTGTCAAAAGTCATGTGAAGCCCCCAATGCATGGTTTCAAAAATGTGGATGTCCGATCAGCCACGGCCAAACGGGGGCCGTGGCGTCATGCCCACGCGGCGGCTGCGCACCACCTGGTAGGGGCGCACCACATAGGCCAGCGTGCCAAAACCGCTCCAGACGTGCACCAGGCGGGTGAACGGAAAGATGAAGAAGATGCTCATGCCCAGGAACATGTGGGCCTTGAACACCCAGCTGGCTTCGGCCAGCAACTCGACCGCGCCGCCACGGAAGGTGACGATGCGCTGAGCCCACTCGGCCAGCTTGAGCATCATGCTGCCGTCCAGGTGCTGTGCCGACAGCGGGATGGTGGCCAGGCCCAGCGCAAACTGCGCCCACAGCAAGACCAACAGCACAATGTCACTCGTTTTGCTGTTGACGCGGATGCGCACGTCCAACAAGCGGCGGTGCAAGAGCAGCGTGACGCCCACAAAACCCAGCACGCCAAACACACCGCCCGAGACCATGGCCAGCAACTGCTTGTCACCTGCACTCATGAAAGACTCGTACACAAAGTGCGGCGTGAGCATGCCCACGCTGTGGCCGCCAAACAAGAACAGCACGCCCACATGGAACAGGTTGCTGCCCCAGCGCAACTGACCTTTGCGCAGCAGCTGCGAAGAATCGCTCTTCCAGCTGTACTGGTCACGGTCAAAACGGATCAGGCTGCCGAGCAAAAACACGCTCAGCGCGATGTAGGGATAAACGCCAAAGATGAAGTGGTCCAAGTAGCTCATGCTGCAACTCCCCGGGTCTGGATGGATGTTTTTCTGACAATGTGAATGGGCTGCGCCTCACCCGGCCGCGCCTGGCCGCGTGTGCTGCAGCCGTCAAAGGCTTCGGGCTCGCGCCAGCTCTCGTCCAGCGGCTCATCGGCCATGATCTGCACCGCCTGGGCTTTGTGCCCGGCCAGCTCCAGCACCGCCGCCAGCACCACCGCATAAGGGCTTTCGCGTTTGAGCAAGGCGCTGAAGATGGCGTTCAGGATGTGCGCCATTTCGCCCAAAAAGGCCTTGGCCACCTCGAGCGTCTGGGTCGATGCGAACTCCAGCACCACGCACAAGTGGTCGGGCAGCTCGTCGGGCGACAGGAACAAGCCCGACTGTTCATAGGTCTTGGTCAGGTCGATCATGGCCGGGCCCCGGTCACGCGAATCGCCATGCACATGCTCAAACAGGTGCAGGCAGGTGGCGCGGCCCCGGTCAAAGGTCTCCACATAGCGCGACTCGGCGTCCATGCTGTCCAGGCGCTGCAAGTGAGCAGCCAAGGTCTGCAGTTCTGCCTGACGGCCCGCGCTCAAAGCGCCCTCTTCCTGCAGCACCGGCATCAGCTGGGGCAGCTGTGCGCGCAGCGCCGCGTCCGGGTAGGACAAGAGCTGCGACAGCACGCGCAAGGTGTATCGGTTGTTTTTCATGGGGAACCTCGCTTCAGACCACAGGCTGGATAGGGATGGTGCGGCGCTTGTCGCCGCCGAACAGGCTGGCCTCGGACTGGCCGTCCGAGCAACCGTTGCCAAACGAGAAGCCGCAGCCGCCGCGCATGTCAAAGGTGTTCTCGGCGTATTCGCGGTGCGAGCTGGGGATCACAAAGCGGTCTTCGTAATTGGCAATCGCCATGACGTGGTACATCTCTTCGACCTGGGCCACCGTCAGGCCGGTTTGCTCCAGCACCGCCAGGTTGTCCACGCCGTCCACGTGTTTGCTGCGCTGGTAAGTGCGCATGGCCAGCATGCGCTCCAGGGCGCGGGTCACGGGCGCGGTGTCTCCGGCGGTGAGCAAGTTGGCCAGGTACTGCACCGGAATGCGCATCTGCGACACATCGGGCAGCTCGCCGTTCATGCCCACATGGCCCGCGTTGGCGGCCGCCGTGATGGGCGACAGCGGCGGCACGTACCAAACCATGGGCAGCGTGCGGTACTCGGGGTGCAGTGGCAGCGCCACTTTCCAGTCGATGGCCATTTTGTAGACCGGGCTGTTGCGTGCGCCTTCCAGCCAGGCCTCGGGAATGCCGTCCAGCCGGGCCTGCTCGATCACTTGGGGGTCGTGCGGGTTCAGGAAGATGTCCAGCTGCGCCTGGTACAGGTCTTTTTCGTTTTCGGTGCTGGCCGCTTCGGCGATGCGGTCGGCGTCGTACAGCACCACACCCAGATAGCGGATGCGGCCCACACAGGTTTCCGAGCACACCGTGGGCTGGCCGGCCTCAATGCGGGGGTAGCAAAAGATGCATTTCTCGGCCTTGCCGCTTTGCCAGTTGTAGTAAATCTTTTTGTAGGGGCAGCCGCTCACGCACATGCGCCAGCCGCGGCATTTGTCCTGGTCGATCAGCACGATGCCGTCGTCCTCGCGCTTGTAGATCGAGCCCGAGGGGCACGAGGCCACGCAAGCCGGGTTCAGGCAGTGCTCGCACAGGCGCGGCAAATACATCATGAAGGTGTTTTCAAACTGGCCCACCATGTCTTTTTGCACCTGGTCAAAGTTGGCCAGGTTGGCATCCTTGCTGCGCTTGCTGAACTCACCGCCCAGGATTTCTTCCCAGTTGGGGCCCCACTCGATCTTTTGCATGCGCTGGCCGGTGATCAGGCTGCGCGGGCGGGCCGTGGGCGTGGCCTTGGACTCGGGCGCGCCTTGCAGGTGCTCGTAGTCGTAGGTGAAGGGCTCGTAGTAGTCGTCGATTTGCGGCATGTTGGGATTGGCAAATAGCCGCATCAGCAGCTTCCATTTGCCGCCCTGCTTGGGCTCGATCGAGCCATCGGCCTTGCGTGTCCAGCCGCCGTTCCACTTGTCCTGGTTTTCCCAGTCCTTGGGGTAGCCAATGCCGGGCTTGGTTTCCACGTTGTTGAACCAGGCGTATTCCACGCCG
>JBEEOS010000060.1:0-12511 GCA_041191485.1 Pseudomonadota bacterium | reverse complement strand
GTGTCGTACAAGCGGCGGTTGGGGTATTTTTTGATGATGTGCAGGCCGCCCTCTTCGTTGGGGGTGGCGCGCTTGGCTTGAGACGAAACAGACACTAGAGGCTCCAGACAGACCAGCAGCCCTGGGGGCTTGCTGCGATGCAACATATTCTACGGACCCTGCAGGACATCCCCCTCCCATGGCTTACCCTAGGTTGGACACAGGCTTTTTCCGGCCTTGGCCGGGAAACAGCCCCAGTTCCTGCGAAAATAGCGCCCATGTTCACCGGAATCATCACCGGCGTGGGGCGAATCGTCGCCCTCCACGACCTGGGTAGCTCTTTATTGCATGGCAAGCGCCTGACCATCGAGGCGCCAGCCGGCTACCTCGACGACGTGGGCCTGGGCGACAGCATCGCCTTGAACGGCGCTTGCATGACCGTCACCACTTTCAGCCCCGACTCGAGTCAGTTCACGATCGACATCTCCGCCGAATCGCTGGACAAGACCTGCGGTCTGGACCAGCCAGGGCCCATCAACCTTGAAAAAGCCTTGCGCGCACACGACCGCCTCGGAGGCCACATCGTCTCCGGCCATGTGGATGGCGTGGGACAAGTCAGCCGCTTCGAGCAGGTTGGCGAAAGCTGGGAACTGTGCGTGCTGGCCCCGCCAGCGCTGGCCAAATACCTGGCCTATAAGGGCTCAATCACCATCAACGGCGTGAGCCTCACGGTCAACAAGGTCGCCGACCTGGCCGAGGGCTGCGAAGTCAGCATCAACCTGATCCCGCACACCGTTCAGAACACCGCACTCGGCAGCCTGCAAGCGGGCAGCCGCGTCAACCTCGAAATCGACACCGTGGCCCGCTATGTGGAGCGTATGCTCAGCGCCGGCCTCAACCTGAAAGACAAGGCATGACCACTCCCCTCCAACCCGTGGCCATTTCGCCGGTCGAAGAGATCGTGGCCGAAATGAAGGCTGGCCGCATGGTCATCCTCGTGGACGAAGAAGACCGCGAAAACGAAGGCGATCTGGTCTTGGCGTCTGACCACGTCACGGCAGAAGCCATCAATTTCATGGCCCGCTTTGGCCGCGGCCTGATCTGCCTGACGCTGACGCGCGAGCGCTGCGAATACCTCAAGCTGCCGCCCATGGCCGCACGCAACGGCACGGTCTACAGCACCGCCTTCACCGTATCCATCGAAGCGGCCGAAGGGGTAACCACCGGCATCTCGGCGGCTGACCGTGCCAAAACCATTCAGGTGGCCGTCGCCTCCAGCACCCAACCCAGCGACCTGGTCCAGCCCGGCCACGTCTTCCCGCTTCAGGCGGTGGACGGCGGCGTGCTCATGCGCGCCGGCCACACCGAAGCCGGTTGTGACCTGGCGGCCATGGCCGGCTGCGCACCTTCGTCGGTGATCTGCGAAATCATGAAGGACGACGGCACCATGGCCCGCCTGCCCGATTTGCAGCTCTTTGCCGCCGAGCATGGTCTGAAAATCGGCACCATTGCCGACCTGATCGAGTACCGCAGCCGCAACGAATCGCTGGTCGAGAGCATTGGCAGCCGCGACATCCATACTGCACACGGAGACTTCACGGCGCACGCCTTCCGCGACAAACCCAGCCAATCAGTACACCTGGCCCTGGTCAAGGGCCAGTGGGGCCAGGACGCCGAAGTGCCCGTGCGTGTACATGAACCCCTGTCGGTGCTGGACGCGCTCGAACTCAACCGCTCCATGCACTCCTGGAGCCTGGATACCAGCCTTCAGTACCTGGAGCGTCAAGGCCAGGGCGTGGCCGTGCTGCTCAACTGCGGCGAGTCGGCTGCGCAACTGCTGGCCCAGTTTGAAGGCAGCGCCCGCCCCTCGCAAGCGCCAGAACGCGGCCGCATGGACCTGCGCACCTACGGCATTGGCGCCCAGATCCTGCGCCTGTGCGGTGTGCACAAAATGAAGCTCATGGGCAACCCGCGCCGCATGCCCAGCATGACCGGCTACGGCCTCGAAATCACGGGTTACATCCCCAAGGAATAAGAACATGCAAGACGCCAACAAAGGCCAAAGCGGCCAGCTCGACGGCCAGCACCTGCACATCGGTATCGTGCAGGCCCGTTTCAACGAAGACATCACCAACGCACTGGCCGAGGCCTGCATCGCCGAACTCGAAGCGCTGGGCGTGCAAGACATCGACCATGTGTTTGTGCCCGGCGCCCTCGAAGTGCCGCTGGCCCTGCAGGCCATGGCCGAGCGCGCCGAATACGATGCGCTGATTGCCCTGGGCTGCATCATCCGCGGCGAGACCTACCACTTCGAACTCGTGGCCAACGAATCTGGCGCGGGCGTCACCCGCGTGGGCCTGGACTACCACCTGCCGATAGCCAACGCCATTCTCACGGTGGAAAACATGGAGCAAGCCATTGCCCGCCAGCACGAAAAAGGCCGCGATGCCGCCCGTGTGGCTGTTGAAATGGCCACCTTGCTGGAAGACCTTTCTGCCGACCTGGCCGAGTTGGTGGACGACGAGGGGCAAGCATGAGCGAAGCACCTTTGAAAGCCGCCGGCACGCGCAAGTCATCCTCAAAGCCCGCACGCAGCCGCTCGCGCGAATTTGCGCTGCAGGCGCTCTATCAGTACCTGGTCGGCGGCAACGAGGCGTCTGACATTGACCTCTTCACCCGCGATCTGTCGGGTTTCCACAAGGCCGACATTGCGCACTACGACGCCCTGCTCTACGGCTGCATCGAGCAAGCCAGCGATCTGAACGCCATGATCGCGCCCAAGCTCGATCGCCCCATGAGCGAGATTTCGCCCATCGAGCACGCCTGCATGTGGATTGGCCTGTATGAGTTCCAGCATTGCCTGGATGTGCCCTGGCGCGTGGTGCTCAACGAGTGCATCGAGCTGGCCAAGGACTTTGGCGGCACCGATGGCCACAAATACGTCAACGCCGTGCTCAGCGCCCTGGCCCCGCAACTGCGCACCTCCGAGGTCGAAGCCGACCGCGCCGCTGGCCGCGCCCGCGACTGATCACACGAACGACAGACCCACATGCGCATTTCGCAGCGCGCCGAGCGCATTGAGCCCTTTTACGTGATGGAAGTCGCCAAGGCCGCACAAGCCTTGGCGAGCAAAGTGGCGCACACCGATCGCCCCATGATCTTCCTGAACATTGGCGAGCCGGACTTCACCGCGCCCCCCTTGGTGCAACAAGCTGCGCAGCAGTGCATCACCCAGGGGCAGACGCAGTACACCACAGCGCTGGGCACGGAGCCCTTGCGCCAGGCCATCAGCCACTGGTACGGCAACCGCTTTGGCGTGCAAGTGCCAGCCAGCCGCATTGTGGTGACCGCTGGCGCCTCGGCAGCTTTGCAACTGGCCTGTCTGGCCTTGATTGAAGCGGGCGATGAAATCCTCATGCCCGACCCCAGCTACCCCTGCAACCGGCATTTCGTGAGCGCGGCAGAGGGCACGGCCATCATGGTCCCCACCACAGCAGAGGAACGCTTCCAGCTCAGTGCCGCCAAGGTGCAGGCCGCATGGGGCCCCCAAACGCGTGGCGTGCTGCTGGCTTCGCCCTCCAACCCGACGGGCACCTCCATCGACCCTGCCGAGCTGCGCCGCATTCACGACGTGGTCAGCGCGCGTGGTGGCATCACCCTGATTGACGAGATCTACCTGGGTCTCTCGCACGACGAGGCTTTTGGACAAACCGCGCTGGCCATCAGCGACGACATCATCAGCATCAACAGCTTCAGCAAGTACTTCAACATGACCGGCTGGCGCCTGGGTTGGCTGGTGGTGCCGGAGAGCTTGGTGCCTGCCATTGAACGATTGGCGCAAAACCTGTTCATTTGTGCCAGCACCGTCTCCCAGCAAGCGGCGCTGGCCTGCTTC
This sequence comes from Pseudomonadota bacterium, assembly GCA_041191485.1. Lineage (GTDB taxonomy): Bacteria > Pseudomonadota > Gammaproteobacteria > Burkholderiales > Burkholderiaceae_C > Limnohabitans_A. Next base: position 8,637 of record JBEEOS010000060.1, on the reverse strand, counting down.
GAAGTCGACAGCCTGGCCCTGTACGAACAGCGCCGCGCCGAGTTCAAGGCCCGCCGCGACGACTTCATCCCTGCGCTCAACGCCCTGGGCCTGAGCGTACCGGTCATGCCCGATGGCGCCTTCTACGCCTGGGCCGACTGCTCGCAGGCCTGCCAGAAACTGGGCCTCAAGGACAGCTGGGACTTCGCCTTTGCTGCCATGGAACATGCGCATGTCGCCATCACGCCCGGGCGAGACTTTGGCCAGGCCGACACCGCCCGTTTTGTGCGTTTTTCCACGGCGAACTCGATGTCCGAACTGCGCACCGCCATCGAACGCCTCAACGCCTGGCTCAACCCGTGATGCAGCCCATGAACCCAGAGCAAACTCCTTTCGGCTTTCCCCTGCGCGTCTATTGGGAAGACACCGATGCCGGCGGCATTGTCTTCTACGCCAACTACCTCAAGTTCATGGAGCGGGGCCGAACCGAGTGGTTACGCTCCCTGGGCTATGGCCAGCAAGCGCTCAAGGAACAAGCCGGTGGCATGTTCGTGGTCAGCGAAACCGCCGTCAAATACCATCACCCCGCCCGGCTGGACGATGCCCTGTGGGTCACCGCCCATGTGGCCGAAGCCGGGCGCGTGAGCCTGACCATCGCACAGCAAGTGCTGCTCAAGCGAGACGGCCAGCCCGATTTGCTGCTGGCCGAAGGTACCATTCGCATCGGCTGGGTCGATGCATCCACCCTCAAACCGGGACGTATTCCCGCCCCCATTCTGGAAGCTTTGAAATGAACAACGACATGTCCATCATCTCGCTGGTGTTGCACGCCAGCTTTGTGGTCCAGATCGTCATGGCGATTTTGCTGACCATTTCCGTGGCCAGCTGGGCCGCGATTTTCCGCAAGCTCACCGCCATCAAACGCATCAAGGACCTCAACGATGAGTTCGAACGCGTGTTCTGGTCAGGCACCAGCCTAAACGAATTGTTCTCTGCCGCGAGCCAGAACGCCAAACAAGCCGGCCCCATGGAGCGCATCTTCGCCAGCGGCATGCGCGAGTACCAGAAACTGCGCGAGCGCCGCATCACCGATGCAGGCACCCTGCTCGACGGCGCTCGCCGCGCCATGCGCGCCAGCTTCCAGCGCGAGCTTGACGCGGCCGAATCGCAACTGTCTTTCCTCGCTTCCGTGGGTTCGGTTTCGCCTTACGTGGGCCTGTTCGGCACCGTGTGGGGCATCATGCACGCCTTCACCGGCCTGGCAAACCTGCAACAAGTGACCCTGGCCACCGTGGCCCCCGGCATTGCCGAAGCGCTGGTGGCCACCGCCATTGGCCTGTTTGCCGCCATCCCCGCTGTGGTGGCCTACAACCGCTTTGCGCGCGACATTGACCGCGTGGCCATCAAGCTCGAGACCTTCATTGAAGAGTTCTCCAACATCCTGCAGCGCAGCCTGGGCGCCAGCGCTGCCACCGCATCCGGCCACTGATCGGGGAGCACGCCATGCCTGCAGTTGCACACCGTGGACGCGGCCGCCGCGCCGTCAACGAAATCAACATGGTGCCGTTCATCGACGTCATGCTGGTGCTGCTGATCATCTTCATGGTCACCGCCCCCATGATCACACCCAGCGTGGTCGACCTGCCCAGCATCGGCAAAGCCAACAAGCAACCCGACAAGGTCCTGCAAGTGGTCATCCAGAAAGACGAAACGCTGGAGCTCGTCGCCGACGGCAAAACCAGCAAGCTGATGATCGGTGGCGTGGCCGAGGCCGTGAAAAACGCCCAAGGCAGCGATGCCAACACCGCTGTGGTGATCAGCGCTGACCGCAACGTCAAATATGAAAACGTGGTCACGGTCATGGACACCCTGCAGCGCGCAGGCATTGCCCGCGTAGGCCTGTCTGTCCAACTGGCACCGTAAAGGACACGGGTTTGTCGCAGCTGAGCACCACCTTCCAGGCCGAGTTTGCACCCCCGCCCGAGCCCGCGCGTGGGCGCTCCTACGGTTTGGCCGCAGCCGCACACTTGCTGCTGTTTGTCGCCTTGGGTCTGGCCACACGCTGGAGCACCCAGCCCACCGTGGTCACCGCAGAGGCCGAGCTGTGGTCTGCCATTCCCCAGCAAGCCGCCCCCAAACTGGTGGAGCCCGAGCCAGCGCCGGAGCCCGAACCCGTCAAGCCCGAACCACCCAAGCCAGCGCCCCGCCCTGCACCCGAGCACGAAGTGCAACAGCGTGATGCCGAGATCGCGCTGAAAAAGCAAAAAGAAGAAGACAAGAAAAAGGCCCTCGAAAAAGAGAAGGCTGAGAAGCTGCGCAAGGAAAAGCTGGAAAAAGAGAAGAAGCTCAAAGAGCAAAAACTCAAGGAAGAGAAAGAGCGCGACAAGAAAAAGGCCGAGGACAAAAAGAAAGCCGAAGCCGAGCAGCGCAAGAAAGCAGAGGCACAGGCCAAGGCTGATGCCGCACGCGCCGAAGCCATTCGCAAGGAAAACCTCAAACGCATGGCGGGTCTGGCTGGCGCCACCGGCGGCGAAAACAGCACGGGCACTGCGCTCAAGTCCTCCGGCCCGTCCGCCACTTACGCTGGCCGCCTGGTGGGCAGGATCAAGCCCAATATCACTTTCCCGGGTGATGTGCCCGGCAATCCGCGCGCTGAAGTGGAAGTGCGCGCCTCCAGCAACGGCACCATCCTGAGCCGCCGTCTGCTTCAGTCCAGTGGCAACGCCGCTTGGGACGATGCGGTGCTCAAAGCCATCGACAAAACACGCACCTTGCCCCTGGACACCGACGGACGCGTGCCATCGGTCATCGTGCTGGGCTTCCGCCCCCTGGACTGATCAGTCGTAGATGATCTGAGCCTGGCCGCCCTCGGCTTGCGCCATCCAGCTGGCCAGCGCGGCATCCGAGGGGAAAAACTTCACCTGCTCACCCAGCGCCAACTCGGCGCGAGCGGCCACATCTGAACTGCGGCGCTCCAGCTGCAGGCGCACACCCAGGCCTTTGATCAGCTCGCCATGCTCGGTCACTTCGCGCTCGACCGGAAACTCGCGCAAGAGCCGCGCAATGTCCGGCGCCTGCCCATTGACCTTGACGCGCAGGAACTTCCCAAAGCGGCAGCGCGCAGCGCCCAGGTCCCAGATCTGTTCGATCTTGAGCCTGAAACCGCCTGAGAAACGGTCCATCTGCATCTTGGCCATGACGATGATCAGCTCATCGTCCTTGAGGGTGTGGCGCGCAGCGTTGATCAGGCTTTCGTCAGCCGTGGCTTCCATCACCGCCGATTTGTCGTCGAGTTTGAAAATCGCCACCTTGCCGCGCATGCCGTTGATGATGCGCAAGTCGCTCACAATCCCAGCAATGAGTTGAGGCTCCCGACTGTCGATCAGTTCGTCAATCTTGCGCCGCACGAATTGCCGAACCTCGCGCTCCACCGCATCGAACAAATGACCGGAAAGGTAAAACCCGACCGCGGTTTTTTCGTTGGTCAGGCGTTCCTTGATTCCCCAGGGCAACACATCTTCCAGCTCGGGCTCTTGCGTGCTCGAACCGTGCGAATCGTCCCCCAGCATGTCAAACAGGCCGCCCTGGTTGGCGTTAGCTGCGGTGGCATTGGCAAAGTCAAACGCCGTATCAATACTGGCCACCAACGCAGCACGGTTCATGTGCAGCGAATCGAAAGCGCCCGCCTTGATCAAGGCTTCCACCGTACGCTTGTTCAAGCGACTGCGGTCCACACGGTTGCAAAAGTCAAACAGGCTGGTGAACGCCCCGCCCTCTTCGCGCGCAGCGACGATGGCTTCAATGGCTTGCTGGCCGGTGCCTTTGATGGCCCCTAAGCCGTAGCGGATGACCTTATCGGTCACCGGCTCGAAACGGTAATGACCCCGGTTCACATCCGGCGGATCAAACGTCATGCCGAACTTGAGCGCGTCCTCAAACAACACCTTGAGCTTGTCGGTGTCGTCCATCTCCACCGTCATGTTGGCGCAGAAGAATTCGGCCGTGTAATGCACCTTGAGCCAGCCGGTGTGATAGGCCAGCAAGGAATACGCCGCAGCGTGCGACTTGTTGAAGCCGTAGCCCGCAAACTTCTCCATCAGGTCAAACACTTCGTCGGCCTGGTCCTGCGGGATGTTGTGCGTGGCCAGGGCACCGGCGCGGAACTTCTCGCGGTGCTCGGCCATCTCCTCGGCCTTTTTCTTGCCCATGGCGCGGCGCAGCAGGTCGGCTCCACCGAGCGAGTAGCCGCCCAGGATCTGCGCCGTCTGCATCACCTGCTCCTGATAGACCATGATGCCGTAGGTCTCGCTCAGCATCTCGGCCACCGCCGGGTGTGGGTACACCACTTCTTCGCGCCCGTGCTTGCGGGCCACAAAGCTGGGGATCAGGTCCATCGGGCCCGGGCGGTACAGCGCGTTCAGGGCAATCAGGTCTTCCAGCCGCGTCGGTTTGGCGTCGCGCAGCATGCCCTGCATGCCGCGGCTTTCAAACTGGAACACCGCCTCGGTCTTGCCCTCCTGGAACAGCCTGTAGGTGGCAGCGTCATCGAGCGGGATGTTCTCGAAGGCGAAGTTTTCCTGGCCCTTGTGGCGCTTCATGATGAACTCGCGCGCGATTTCCAGAATCGTCAGCGTGGCCAGGCCCAAAAAGTCGAACTTGACCAGGCCCGCAGCTTCCACATCGTCCTTGTCGTACTGGCTCACCGCCGACTCGCTGCCCGGCTGCTGGTACAGCGGGCAGAAATCGGTCAGCTTGCCCGGCGCGATCAGCACGCCCCCGGCGTGCATGCCCACGTTGCGGGTCATGCCCTCCAGGCGCTGCGCCATCTCGATCAGGTTCTTGACGTCTTCCTCACGCTCAATGCGCTCGGCCAGCATCGGCTCGGCGGCAATGGCGTACTTTTCCTTGTCGTCAGGCTTGAGGTCTGCGGGCGGGTACTGGATCGTGACGGGCTTGCCCGGCTTGTTCGGAATGAGCTTGCTGATGCCGTCACAGAACGTGTAGCTCATGTCCATCACCCGGCCCACATCGCGGATGGCCGCGCGCGCGGCCATGGTGCCGAAAGTGGCGATCTGGCTGACCGCATCGCGCCCGTACTTGTCCTTGACGTACTCGATCACACGGTCGCGGTTGGCCTGACAAAAGTCGATATCGAAGTCAGGCATGGACACCCGCTCGGGGTTCAGGAAACGTTCGAACAGCAGGTTGTATTGCAGCGGGTCCAGGTCCGTGATCTTGAGCGCATAAGCCACCAGCGAGCCTGCACCGGAGCCGCGGCCCGGCCCGACCGGGCAGCCGTGGGTTTTGGCCCACTGAATAAAGTCGCCCACGATCAGGAAGTAACCCGGAAACCCCATATTGAGGATGGTGGTCAACTCGAATTCCAGCCGGTCCACATAGCGCTGTCGCTCGGCTTCGCGCTTGGCCTCATCGGGGTACAGGTGCACCAGGCGCTCTTTCAGGCCTTCATGCGAGACGTAGCGGAAATAGTCCTCCACCGACAGGATCTCGCCATTGACCGGCGGGATCGGGAAATTGGGCAACCTGGGTTTGCCCAGTTCCAGGGTCAGGCTGCAGCGTTTGGCAATCTCCAGCGTGTTGGCGATCGCGCTGGGCACATCGGCAAACAGCGCCTGCATCTCGGCAGCTGACTTGAAATACTGATCGCGTGTGAAGCGGCGCACCCGCCTCGGGTTGGCCAGGATTTCGCCTTCGGAAATACACACCCGGGCCTCGTGGGCATCGTAATCATCGGCCGTGAGGAACTGCACCGGGTGCGTCGCCACCACGGGCAGGCCCAGTCGTGCAGCCAATTGCACAGTCGCGGCCACGTGTGACTCATCGTCAGGGCGCCCTGCGCGCTGCAACTCCAGATAAAAACGGTGCGGAAACAGCGACGCCAATTGCAAAGCCAGGTCAGAGGCCTTGGCGGTATCGCCCTGCACCAGCGCTTGCCCGACCGGGCCTGCCTGCGCGCCCGAAAGCAGGATCAAGCCATCGCCGAGCTCCTGCAGCCACTCGGGCTTGAGGACCGATTGGGCTTTGACCACATTGCGCGTCCAGCCACGGGCCAGCAGCTCACACAAATTCAGGTAACCCTGCCTGCTTTGCGCCAGCAAAATCACGCGGGAGGTTTGCGCCGGGTCACCGCCCAGGCCTTCGATCTGGACCTCGCTGCCCAGAATCGGTTTGACGCCTTTGCCCCGGCCTTCCTTGTAGAACTTGACGCCGCCAAACAGGTTGTTCAGGTCGGTGATGGCCAGCGCCGGTTGCCCGTCCTTGGCGGCGCTTTTGACGACCTCGTCAATGCGGCAGGTGCCGTCAACAATGGAGAATTCGGAGTGAAGGCGCAGGTGGACAAACATGGCCTCATTGTAGGGCGCCAAGACTCAGTCCCCTCAGTCCCGAAGCAACTCCAGCACCTCGGAACGGAATTCGCGACCATACAAAATCAACACCACCAGCGCCCCCGCCAGCACCAGCGCCAGCGGTGAGAAAAACCAGGCCAGCAGCGCAAACGAAAAGTAATACGCCCGTAAACCATCGTTAAAGGTTTCGGCCGCCGTACCCACCAGAACCCCCGCGCGGCGCGCATGGGCTTCTGGGTCGTGCTTGCCTGCCAGAAAGTCCTTGGCGGGCGGCATGGAGCCGATCACCAGCGCCACAAAGGTGTACTGCCGCATGGACCAGGTGAACCGGAAAAAGGCATACACAAAAATGCCAATGAGCACCAGCAACTTGAACTCGAACACCAGCAGCGGGGTTTGCTGCGCAAAGGGAATCTCGCGCACCAGATCGGCCGCCTTGTCCGTGGTGCCCATGACCGCAAACAGACCACCGATGATGATGATGGTGGTGGACGAAAAAAACGAGGGGGTGTGCGACAGGTTTTGCGTGATGATGCCGTCGAGCATGCGCGGGTCACGCAAGGTGGCCTGCATCATCCACTGCTGGCGCAAGGCATTGGTGGTGGCCAGCAAGGTGCGCTCGCGCATGCCGCGCACCTTGGCCAGGCTCGCATAGCCCACCCAAAGGGAAAAGAACGCAAGCATGGCCAGCCAGTCGGCCCAGGGCATCAAGGTCAATATCTTCATATCGGCCATGGTACCCGAGCCGCAGGCTGGGTAGTGCAAAGGCGTTAGCCGCGGGTCTTGGCGGCCACAGCGGCCACGCGCTCACCAAACTTGGTGGCGGTGTCCACATCGCCCTGCGGGATTTTGTCGGCGCCAGCGTCCGAAGGCGCCTGCACCAGCAGACCGACCGAGCCGCCCAGGTTGTTGACGTCGTTGCGGGTGGCTGCGCTGGAGTTGGCAGGCGCCATACCCAGGCTGATCCACAGGCCGCCGTGCTGCGAAGCCAGGGTCTGCAGGTAAGCCAGGGTCATGCCCTTGTCGCCGTTAAGGCTGGCGCTGACCGAGAAACCGGCAAACAGCTTGTCCTGCCAGACGCGGGTGAACCAGCGCTTGGACGAAGCATCGGCAAATTTCTTGAACTGCCAGCTCACGTTGCCCATGTAGGTGGGCGAACCGAACACGATGGCGTCAGCCGCATCCAGCGTCGCCCAGTCGGACTCGCTGACATTGCCTTCGGCATCAATCGCCACCAGCTGGGCGTTGGCGCCTTTGGCCACAGCCTGAGCGATGAACTGGGTGTGGCCGTAGCCAGAGTGGAAAACGACAACAGTTTTTGCCATGAGAAAACTCCTTGGTTGAAAAAAGGGAAAAGAAATCAGGGGGCCAGGTCAAACACCAGCACTTCGGCGTCGCTGCCCTGGTCCAGGGTCAGGCTGGATTCGGCCTGCAGCAAGGCGGCATCGCCCGCATGCAGGGTCTGGCCGTTGGCGTTCAAGCGCCCGCGCACCAAAAACACATAGGCCTTGCGCTGCGGATCGAGCGGCAGCGTAGCCTGCTCAGCGCCATCCAGCAAACCAGCGTACATGCGTGCATCGGCGTGGATTGTGACGGTATTCTCCCCCGCCTCGGGCGCGGCCACCAGCGCCAGCTGGCCACGCTTGGCGGCGTCGGGCACAGTTTTTTGTTCGTAGCTGGGAGGAATACCACGCACATTCGGCTCGATCCAGATCTGCAAAAAGTGCGTCTGCTCGCCCTTGGCGTGGTTGAACTCGCTGTGGCGCACGCCGCTGCCGGCGCTCATGCGCTGCACATCACCGGGCGGAATGCCTTTGATGTTGCCCATGCTGTCCTGGTGGGCCAGGTTGCCCGAGAGCACGTAGCTGATGATTTCCATGTCTCGGTGCCCGTGCGTGCCAAAGCCGGTGCCCGGCGCGATGCGGTCTTCGTTGATCACGCGCAGATTGCCCCAGCCCATGTGCTGTGGGTCAAAGTACTCGGCAAAGGAAAAGCTGTGAAAGCTCTTGAGCCAGCCGTGGTCGGCGTAGCCTCGTTCATTGGATTTGCGAATCGTCAGCATGGTTGTGCTTTCAGAGTGTGTGCATCAAATGTAGGTCTTGAACCCATGCTTTAAATGCTATTGATTTGATGGCATCATTCAATTTATTTGCATTTAACCGATGAGTGCCCCTCGCGACTGGCTCACCCCCGACACCTTGCTCATGCTGCAAGCCATTGGCCGCGAAGGCAGCTTTGCCGCCGCCGCCCGCGCACTGGGCGTGGTCCCCAGTGCCCTGACCTACCGTGT
>JBEEOS010000059.1:0-12551 GCA_041191485.1 Pseudomonadota bacterium | reverse complement strand
CAACTTCACTTTTGTGCCCTGGTTCCGGTCGGTGGCGCCCTACATCCACATGCACCGGGGCAAGACCTTTGTGATTGGTATTGCGGGCGAGGCCATTGCCGCCGGCAAACTGCAAAACATTGTGCAAGACCTGGCCCTGATCCAAAGCATGGGCGTGCGCATTGTGCTGGTTCACGGTTTCCGCCCACAGGTCAACGAGCAGCTGGCCGCCAAGGGGCACACACCTCGCTATTCGCACGGCATGCGCATCACGGACAGCCTGGCGCTCGATTGTGCGCAGGAAGCTGCGGGTCAGCTGCGCTATGAAATTGAAGCCGCGTTCAGCCAGGGCCTGCCCAACACCCCCATGGCGGGCTCGACGGTGCGCGTGATTTCGGGCAACTTCATCACGGCGCGCCCGGTGGGCATTGTGGACGGCGTGGACTTCATGCACTCGGGCATGGTGCGCAAGGTGGATGTGGACGGCATCATGCGCTCGCTGGACATGGGCGCTCTGGTGCTGCTCTCGCCTTTTGGTTTTTCGCCTACAGGCGAGGCCTTCAACCTGACCATGGAAGAAGTGGCCACCAGCGTGGCCGCCGAGATGCAGGCCGACAAACTGCTGTTCCTGACCGAGATCCCGGGCATCCGCATCGACCCGCACGCCCCGGCCAGCGACGACAACCCGATTGACACCGAACTGCCGCTGGCCGCCGCCAAGCGCCTGCTGGCCGAGTCGCCCAACCCCAGCCAGCCGACCGACCTGGCCTTCTATTTGCAGCATTGCGTGAAAGCCTGCGAGGAAGGCGTGGAACGCTCACACATCCTGCCCTTTGCGGTGGACGGTGCGCTGCTGCTGGAGGTGTATGTGCACGACGGCATCGGCACCATGGTGGTCGATGAAAAACTCGAAGAGCTGCGCGAAGCCTCTGCCGACGATGTGGGCGGCATCCTGCAGCTGATTGAACCCTTCGAGAAGGACGGCACCCTGGTCAAGCGCGACCGTACCGAGATCGAACGCGACATTGACCACTACACCATTGTTGAACACGATGGCGTGATCTTTGCCTGCGCCGCGCTCTACCCCTACCCTGAATCACGCACAGCAGAGATGGCGGCGCTGACCGTCTCGCCCCAATCCCAGGGTCAGGGCGATGGCGAAAAGGTGCTCAAACGCATCGAGCAGCGCGCCCGCGCCATGGGACTTAAAAGCATTTTTGTGCTGACCACGCGCACCATGCACTGGTTCCTCAAGCGTGGTTTCGTGCAAACCGACCCGGACTGGTTACCCGAGGCGCGCAAACGCAAATACAACTGGGACCGCAAGAGCCTGGTGCTGGTCAAAAAGCTCTGAGCGGCTTGAACGCGGCGTCAGCGCAGGCGCCAGGCTTGCCTAGCCAGCCACAGGCCCAGCACAGAAAAGAGCGCAAAGCACAGGAAGGACCAGTTGGCGATTGAGCCGCCCAAAAAGGTCCAGTCCACCTTGGTGCAATCGCCGCTGCCGCGAAAGATCATCGGAATCGCGCGGCCCAGCGGGAAGCTTTCAATCATGCCGTAGAAGTCGCGCCCGCAGCTGACCACCTCGGGCGGGTACCACTGCAGCCAGCTTTGGCGTGCGGCCACAAAGGCGCCAAAAACAGCTTTGAGCGCCAGCAACACCCCCAGCACGGCCAAGGCCGTGGCGTTGCGCAGTCGCCACCCCACCAGCGCCAGCACCATGACGCCCACCAGGGTGTAGCGCTGCACGATACACATGGGACACGGCTCCAGCCCCACCACGTGCTGCAGGTACAGGCCGAAGGCGAGCAAGCTCGCACACGCCAGCGCGATCAGGCCGAACACGCGGGACAAGGTGGGGGTGGGCTTGGCCATGCGAGCTCCTGGGGTCATCAAAGAATTTGTGCGGCAGCGTCAAAGGCCAGACGGGGGCCACGGGGCATGATGCCCGCCGCATCGGCCACGCCCAGGTTGATCAGGAAGTTGGCCTTGTAACGGCCGTCCGGGAAGAAGGCAGCATTGACGGCCTGCGCATCAAAGCCGGACATGGCGCCACTGTCCAGGCCCAAGGCACGCGCGGCCAAAATCAGGTAAGCCCCTTGCATGCTGCTGTTGCGCATGGCGGTGGCTTCGGTCAAGGCGGCGTTGGCATCGAACAGGGGCTTGGCGTCGTACACAGGAAACTGCTCGGGCAGATGCTCATGAAAACGGCTGTCCTGGGCCACGATCACCGTCACGGCTGCACTTTGAACCTGGGGCACGTTACCGGGCATCAACGCAGGCAGCAGCTTGGCCTTGGCTTCGGCGCTTTTCACGAACACGTAGCGCGCAGGCTGGGCATTGAAGGCCGTGGGCCCCCATTTCAGCAGATCGTAGAGTTGGTGCAGGGTTTCGTCGGAAACCGGCACGTCCTTGAAGGCGTGCACAGTACGTGCCTGGCGAAACAGTTGGTCCAGAGAGGCGTCGTTGAGGGCAGAGAAGGTCATGAGAGGTACTTGCAGGTATGAAGACAGCGTACTGTACCCAAGTTGCCGCCAGACTCACAAAGCCTGCAAGCGGCAGGTGATTTCGTCCAGCCCCGCTGTCTCGGGCAAGGCATAACGATGGCCCTGGCGCAAGGCGTGCAGCAGGCGCTGCGCCACCACGGGCTGCGGGGTCACCGTCCCTAAAAAGCGGACGACGCCTGCTTCGGTGATCAACAAGGTGGGGAAGTTTTCGACGTCCAGGTCGCCCAGCAGGTCGGCGTGGGTTTCCACATCGACCCAGACCCATTGCTCGTCTGTCGAGCCCTGTGTCTGCACAAAGGGCATGTAATCCCGACACACGCCACACCACTGGGCGCACAGCACGTGCACGCGCCAGTGGGCTGCGGCATCAGGCATCGGCAAAGGCGCGTTCAATCACAAATGCGCCGGGGGTGCTGGTGTTGCCTTCTTGCAGACCGCGTTCTTCGCAGATGCGCTTGAGGTCTCGCAGCATGCCGGGGCTGCCACAGATCATGACGCGATCCTCGGCAGGGTTGAGCGCGGGCACGCCCAGGTCGGCAAAGAGTTTGCCGTTTTCGATCAGGTCGGTCACCCGGCCCTGGTTTTTGTAGGGCTCGCGGGTCACCGTGGGGTAGTACTTGAGCTGCGCGCTGATCATCTCGCCCAGGAATTCGTGCTGGGGCAGCTCCTGCGTGATGTAGTCGTGATAGGCCAGCTCATTGACCTGGCGCACACCGTGCACCAGCACCACTTCCTGGAAACGCTCGTAGGTCTCGGGGTCGCGGATGATGCTCATGAAGGGAGCCAGCCCCGTTCCGGTGGACAGCAGGTACAGGCGTTTGCCCGGCAACAGATAGTCACACAGCAGTGTGCCCGTGGGCTTTTTGCCCACCACAATGGTGTCGCCCACCTGGATGTGTTGCAGTTTGGAGGTCAACGGGCCATCAGGCACCTTGATGCTCAAAAACTCCAGATGCTCTTCGTAGTTGGCGCTGGCAATCGAGTAGGCGCGCAGCAGGGGCTTGCCCGTCTCGCCACGCAGGCCAATCATGGTGAAGTGCCCGTTGGAAAAGCGCAGCGCCGTGTCACGCGTGGTGGTGAAGGAAAACAGGCGGTCCGTCCAGTGGTGAACACTCAAGACGCGTTCTTCAAGAAAAGCACTCATGCGATGTAGGTGGCTGCTACAGGCCCGGCTCAGCCCCAGGCCCGAAAGGGAGAAAAGAAGGTTGCTACAGTTACGGCTGAAAACCGCGACAATGAAGCGTCTCGCAAACTGCGAAAGAGCGGCATTGTGCTGCACATTCCTTCCAACTGGAAATACAGAAATTCTATATCTGTATAACCATTGCTTCTTAAGATAGATCAAGGCACATCGACCATGGCACGTACTGTTCAATGCATCAAACTGGGCCAGGAGGCCGAAGGTCTGGACTTTCCTCCCTACCCTGGTGACCTGGGCAAGCGCATCTGGGAAAGCGTGAGCAAGCAGGCCTGGGCCGACTGGCTCAAGCACCAGACCATGCTGGTCAACGAGAACCGGCTGAACCTGGCCGACCTGCGCGCGCGCCAGTACCTCGCCCGCCAGATGGAAAAACACTTTTTTGGCGAAGGCGCTGACGCCGCACAAGGCTACGTCCCGCCCACCCAGGGCTGAGACAGCTTGCAGCCCGCGGCACCCTCGCCCATCGTCTGGGACGAGCAAGGCACCCCGCGCAGCACCCTGTTTGACGACGTGTACCGCAGCCGCGGTTTTCATGGCATGGACAGGGGCTTGCTGCAAGCGCGGCATGTGTTTTTGCAGGGTTGTGGTTTGTGGTCGCCCGCAGGCGAGCCTGCCGCCTGGCAACAGCAGGCGCAGTGGCATGTGCTGGAAACCGGTTTTGGCCTGGGCCTGAACTTTCTGGCCACCTGGCTGGCCTGGCAGCAAGACCCGCAACGGCCTCAGCGTCTGTTTTTCAGTTCCATCGAAGCCTGGCCGGTATCGGCCACGGACATTGAACGCAGCGCGCAAGCCTGGCCCGAACTGCAGCCACTGGCCACCGAATTGGCCCAGGCCTGGCGCGGCCTGATGCCCGGCATGCATCGTCTGGTCTTTGAGGGCGGGCGAGTGCAGTTGACCTTGTGCATCGGCCCGGTGGACAAAATGCTGCGCGACATCGACGTTGCAGCAGACAGCATTTATCTGGATGGCTTTAGCCCGGATGTGAACCCGCAGATGTGGGACTTGCACACCCTCAAGGCTGTGGCACGCTTGTGCCGACCCGGCGCTCGCGTGGCCTCCTGGTGCGTCAAGCGCAGTGTGCGTGAAGACCTGGCGCAATGCGGCTTTGCCGTCGAACGGGCAGATGGCTTGCCCCCAAAAAGTCATCGTCTGCAGGCCGTATTTGCACCCCACTGGACACCACGCACCCAACTGCGCCAAGCCACCTGCCAGGCCCACCATGCCCGTGAGGCCCTGGTGCTGGGTGCCGGGCTGTCTGGCTCGGCCGTGGCCTGCAGCCTGGCCAGACGAGGTTGGAATGTGCAGGTGCTGGACGCGGGTCAAGGTGTCGGTGCAGGCGCATCGGGCCTGCCCGCAGGGTTGACCGTGCCCCATGTCTCGCCCGATGACAGCCTGCTCTCGCGCATCACCCGCGCCGGAGTACGCGCCACAGTGCAGCGCTGCGCGCAGCTCTTGCAAAGTGGCCAGGACTGGCAGCTCAGCGGCGCGCTGGAGCACCGCGTCGAAGGCAAGCGCGCCTTGCCCAAGGACGAGGCCTGGCCACCCGCGGCGCATGAATGGAGCACCCCTGCAAGCCCCGAGCAAACCATGGCAGCAGGCTTGCCCGAGCAGGCGCAGACCCTGTGGCACCGCATGGCCGCCTGGCTGCAGCCGCGTCGACTGGTGCAAGCGCAACTGGCCACGCCTGGCGTACAGGTGCGCTGGCAAGCACGGGTTACCCAGCTGCGCCAGCTCGGTGAGCAATGGCAAGCCCTGGATGCGCAAGGCATCCTGCTGGGCCAGGCCCCGGTGCTGGTGGTTGCAGGCGGCTATGACACGCTCGAACTTCTCAAGCCGTTTACCCAGGCCATTGCCTTCAACCCCTTGCGAGGGCAGATCAGCATGGGGCGACTCGATGCGCTACCTAAGAGCTTGAAAGCACAACTCCCAACCGTACCCGTCAATGGACACGGCAGCTTCATCACCGGTGTCCCGTTGCCTGCCGAGTGGGGTGGACAAGCGGGCTGGTACCTGGGCTCAACCTTCGAGCGTGCGTGCACTGAACCCGTGCTCCGAAGCGAAGACCATGCCGCCAACCATCAAAGGCTGGCGACACTGCTGCCGGACTTGAGCGAACCCATGCGCCCCGGCTTTGCGCCAGGCCATGTCCTGGGCTGGGCAGGTTTGCGCTGCACCCTGCCCGACCGCGTCCCGGCGGCGGGGGCCGTTGATCACGAAAAGTATCCCGGTCTGATGGTGTGCGCGGGCATGGGGGCACGCGGCATCAGCCTGAGCGTGCTGTGCGGGGAGTTGATGGCCGCCGAGCTGGAGGGCGAGCCCCTGCCGCTGGAACCCGCGCTGGCTCAGCGCCTGAAGGCCGAGCGCTTCAATGCCACAAAAAGCAAGAATGCAAGGGCCACGCCCAAAGCGTCCGCAGCCCAGTCGGTCCACTCTCCGTAACGCCAACCGGTCCAGGCCTGCGCCAGCTCCAGCGCGCCACCGTAGACGAGCATGCCCAGCAAGATGTGGCGTGTCCGCGCAGACCACAGCAGCAAAACCCAAAAGGTCAACACTGCAAACGAGACCGCGTGTTGCGCCTTGTCCCACCAATTGAACACCGGCGAGTCCAGGTAATGCACAGGCAGCAGCGCCACCACCGTGCCGGCCACCATGGCCAGCCACCAGGCAAGCGCTGCCCAGCGCTGCATCACTTCATGGCCTCGGCCGGACGCAGCGACTTCACGTAAGCGTCCGTGGGCTGATAGTCCTTGCCATCGGCATAGCGCCAATCAACCATCGTGCCCTTGCGGCCACGCACATCGAGTTTGCCCACATAAGCGCCCATGGTGGACTGCTGGTCAATGGCGCGAAATTGCGCCGGGCCAAAGGGCGTGCTGAATTTCAGACCGCGCATGGCCTTGACGAGCTTCTCGCTGTCCACACTGCCGGCCTTGCGAATGCCCGCAAAAATGGCTTGCATAGTGGCGTAACCGACCACGGAGCCCACCTTGGGGTTTTCGCCCCAGCGCTTGTAATAGCTGGCCGCAAAGGAAGCGTGCTCCGGGTTGTCGAGCTGATCCCAGGGGTAGCCCGTGACGATCCAGCCCTTGGGCGTTTCGTCTTTCAGCACCTCCAGGTACTCCGGCTCGCCGGACAGCAGCGAGACCACCGGCGTGTTGGGGAACACGTGGCGCTGGTTGCCCTCGCGCACCAGCTTGGCCAGATCGGCGCCAAAGGTCACGTTGAAGATGGCTTCAGGCTTGGCAGCCATGGTGGCCGTGAGGGTGCTGCCAGCGTCGATCTTGCCTTGTGCGGGCCATTGCTCGCTCACGAATTCCACATCCGGGCGTTTGGCCTTGAGCAGTTGTTTGAAGCTGGCCACGGCGCTTTGACCGTATTCGTAGTTGGGCGCAATCGTGGCCCAGCGCTTGGCGGGCAGCTTGGCCGCTTCTTCCACCAGCATGGCCGCTTGCATGTAAGTGCTGGGGCGCAGACGGAAGGTGTAGCGGTTGCCTTTGCTCCAGACGATGGCATCTGTCAGCGGCTCACTGGCGACAAACAGTTGCTTGTTCTTTTGCGCGTGATCGGCCAGCGCCAGCCCAATGTGGGACAGAAACCCGCCAGCGAGCACATCGACTTTTTCGCGCGAGGTCAGCTCCACGGCGTGGCGCAGGGCTTCATCGGGTTTGCCGGCGTCGTCGCGGGCCACCACCTCGACCTTGCGGCCCAGCAGCCCTCCTGCGGCATTGACCTCTTCCACGGCCAGTTGCCAGCCCTGTTTGTAGGGTTGGGTGAATTGGGGAATGGCGGAGTAGCTATTGATCTCGCCAATCTTGATGGGGGTGGCTTGGGCGTGGGCCGCCGCCGCAAGCAGGGAAAAACTCAGGGTAGCCAGATATTTCATAGTGAACAGGATAAAAGTTCAAAAAGGGGAGCATGAATGTACCAGCCCCATACGCATGCAAGCTTTATGAAGATCATAAAACCGGCTCGAAACAGGCTCAGAACCGCCTTATACAAATTAAGAATATAAGAAGAACAAATAAATCGTTTGTTTTGACATAAAGAACACCTACAGTCACGACCATGATTGATCTTGGCTATGTCATTGCAGGTTTTTTGGTGGGCACCGTCGTCGGCTTGACCGGCGTTGGGGGCGGCTCCCTCATGACCCCGCTGCTGATTTTCTTTTTCGGGGTCAAGCCTTATCTGGCGGTGGGCACGGACTTGTTGTTCGCCGCCTTTACCAAGATGGGGGGCACGATTGCTTTTGCGCGGCAAGGTGTGGTGCCCTGGCGCGTGGTGGGCCTGCTCAGCGCAGGCAGCATCCCCGCTGCATTGACCACATTGGCCGTGCTGCACCACATTGGCCCGGCCAATGCGGCGCTGCAAAGTGTCATGACCACCACACTGGGTGTGGCCCTGCTGCTGACAGCCAGCGCCATGCTCTACAAGGCCGTGCGCGGCAAACAGCTGCCCAGGCACCTGGCCGCAACAGATGAGGCACGCGCCAGCCAACCGCGCCACTGGAGCCTGCCTCTGCTGCTGGGCGCCGTCATCGGTACCCTGGTCACGCTGACCTCCGTGGGTGCGGGGGCCATTGGCGTGAGCGTGCTGCTCATCCTCTACCCCCTGCTGCCCTTGCCGCGCATTGTGGCGGCCGACATTGCTTACGCTGTGCCGCTGACGCTGGTGGCCGGTCTGGGCCTCGCCTCCTTGGGCTCCGTGGACTGGTCGCTGCTGGGGCAACTGCTCACGGGCTCACTGCCCGGCATCTGGATCGGCACGCGCCTGACGCACCACACCCCGGAGCGCTTGATCCGCACCCTGTTGTCTGGCTTGCTGGCGTGGGCCGGCACCAAGCTGGTCCTGATCTGATTTCCTTTTTTCCAAGCCCGCATGTACGCCTACACTGAATTCGACCAAACCTTTGTCCGCGCCCGCGCCGCCGAGTTTCGCGACCAGCTTGAACGCTGGCAAACCGGTCAGCTGACGGAGGACCAGTTCCGCCCCTTGCGCCTGCAAAACGGCTGGTATGTGCAGCGCTACGCGCCCATGCTGCGCGTGGCCGTGCCCTATGGCGTGATTTCGGCACCACAGCTCAAGGTGCTGGCCCGCATCGCCCGCGAATTTGACACGCCAGAGGCCGAAGTACTGACCCACGCCCAGGCCACACAAGACAAGCTGCCCGGCCTGGCCCCCAAGCTGCGCACCAACTACGGCCACTTCACCACCCGCCAGAACGTGCAGTTCAACTGGATTCCTCTGTCCAAATCGGCTGATGTGATGGACCTGCTGGCCAGCGTGAACATGCACGGCATCCAGACCAGCGGCAACTGCATCCGCAACACCACCACCGACGAGCTGGCCGGTGTGGCGGTGGACGAAGTGGTGGACCCGCGCCCGTATGCCGAGCTGATCCGCCAGTGGAGCACGCTGCACCCCGAGTTCGCGCACCTGCCACGCAAGTTCAAGATCGCCATTACCGGCGCCACGGAAGACCGTGCGGCCATTGGCTGGCACGATGTGGGTCTGCAACTGCTGAAAAACGAGGCCGGTGAAATCGGCTTCAAGGTGTTGGTGGGCGGTGGCATGGGCCGCACCCCGATGAACGGCGTGGTGTTCCGCGACTTCCTGCCCTGGCAGGAGATCATGAACTACCTCGAAGCTGTGGTGCGTGTGTATAACCGCTGGGGTCGCCGCGACAACAAGTACAAGGCCCGCATCAAGATCCTGGTCAAGGCCGAAGGCCAGCGCTATGTCGACGAGGTCGAGACCGAGTACCGCGAGATCGTGGAACGCGACGGCGGGCTGCACACCTTGCCCCAAGCCGAATTCGACCGCGTGGCCCAGAGTTTTGCCGCGCCCAATTTGAGCCTGCCGCCAAACCACGCGCAGTGGCTGGTGCAAGCCGAGGCCGCGCTGGGCATCGAAGCGGCGAAAACACCAGCCTTCGCCCGCTGGCTGGCACAAAACGTCAAGCCGCATCGCAACCCTGCGCTGCGCGCCGTGTCCCTGTCGTTCAAGCGTCCGGGGTACGCCCCCGGCGACGCCACGGCCGATCAGCTGGACGCCGCCGCCGCCCTGGCCGAGCAGTTTTCGGCCGGCGAAGCCCGCGTCACACACACGCAGAACCTGCTGCTGCCCTGGGTGCGCCTGGACCAGCTGCACGCGCTATGGCAGCAAGCCAAGGCCTTGGGCGTAGCCCAACCCAACATCGGTGGGTTGACCGACATGATCGCCTGCCCCGGCGGCGACTACTGCGCCCTGGCCAATGCCCGCGCGATTCCGATCGCCAGCGCCATCACCGAGCGTTACCAGGATCTGGACGAACTGCACGACCTGGGTGCCATTGACCTGCACATCAGCGGTTGCATCAACTCCTGCGGGCATCACCACTCGGGCCACATCGGCATTCTGGGCGTGGACAAGGACGGCAAGGAGTGGTACCAGGTCACGCTCGGCGGCTCCGACGGCAAGGACCTGTCCGGCCCCGCAGGCCCCGGCAAAGTCGTCGGCCCCTCGTTCTCCTCGTTCGAGGTGCCCGATGTGATCGAAGCGATTCTGGACACCTACAAGCAGCTTCGCCAGCCCCAGGGCGATGGCCAGCAGGAAGCCTTTACCGAGACCCTGCGCCGCGTCGGGCAGGACCCGTTCAAGGCTGCAGCGAATGCAGCGCGCCATCCGAACACCGACGCCGAGACGGTCTGAGCACCGGGAGTGAACACATGAAAATCATCACCGCACAAGAACACCAGGCAGCCGACAAGTCCGGCGTGCTGGAACTGGCCAATGATGTGGACCCGCGCACTCTGCAGCTCAAAGGCGTCACACGTATTGACCTGCAGTTCCCGGCCTTCACCGACGGCCGGGCCTACAGCCAGGCTTTTTTGCTGCGCCGCCGCTTGGGCTTTAGCGGTGAGCTGCGCGCCACCGGCGACGTGCTGATCGACCAGCTGGTGCAGATGCAGCGCACCGGCTTTGACGTGGCCGTGCTGGCCGAAGGTGTGGATGCCAGCGCTGCCCAGCGCCAGCTCAATCGTTACCCAGGCTTCTATCAAGGCTCGGCTGTGGACACCCAACCGCTTTTTGCAAAGGTTGCAGCATGAGCGCGAGTCAAATCTCTTCGCACAACACACAGGGCCAGGCGAGCGCATATAAGGCCACAGACATGCACGCCAAAGCCAGCCTCGACTTCTCGGCGAAGTTGGCCGAGACCGAGGCGCTGCTGCAGCGTGCGGCCGCCGACTTTCAGCCCCTCACGCAGGCCTCCAGCCTGGGCGCCGAGGACGTGGTCATCACCCACATCATCAACCGCCTGAGCCTGGACATCCCGGTGTTTGTGCTGGAAACCGGCGCATTGCACACCGAAACCCTGGCGCTGCTGGAGCGCACACAGGCGCATTCGCGTGCGCCGGTCACGGTCTACCGTCCGGCACCAGAGGCGGTGATCGAGTTCGTGCGCCACAAGGGGCAGAACGCGATGTACGAAAGCATCGATCTGCGCAAGCAATGCTGCGGCATCCGCAAGATGGCGCCCCTGGGCCGTGCGCTGGCGGGCAAGAAGGCCTGGATCACCGGTTTGCGTCAAGAGCAGTCCAGCGCTCGCGCCGAGGTGCCGCTGCACGACGAGAGTGAAGTCACCAGCGCCCCTGGAAGCGCCGGGGCAAGCCCCAGCGCGGGCCTGCACAAGTTCAACCCGCTGGCCAGGTGGACTTGGGGTGATGTGTGGCACTACATCGCGCAGCACCAGGTGGACTACAACCCGCTGCACGACCAATTTTTCCCGAGCATCGGCTGCGCACCGTGTACACGGGCCATCAGTCTGGGCGAGGAATTCCGCGCCGGACGCTGGTGGTGGGAAGACGAGGCGGCCAAGGAATGCGGCCTGCACGTGAAGAAATGAGAGAGAACCGAATGAACGCCATGACCGAACCACTGCACACGCTCAGCAACAGCCACCTGGATGCGCTGGAAGAGGAAACCATCTTCATCCTGCGCGAAGTCGCCGCCGCTTTCGAGCGCCCCGCCCTGCTTTTTTCAGGAGGCAAGGACTCGCTGGTCATGCTCAAGTGCGCCGAGAAGGCTTTTGGCGCAGGTCGCTTGCCCTACCCGCTCTTGATGATTGACACCGGCCACAACTTCAAGGAAGTCACCGACTTCCGCGACTTCCGTGCCAAGGAACTGGGTGCCGAACTGATCGTGCGCAATGTCGAAGACTCGATGAAGCGCGGCACCGTGCGCCTGGCCCACCCGGGCGAGAGCCGCAATGTGCACCAGTCGGTCACGCTGCTAGAAGCGATTGAAGAGTTCCGCTTTGACGCGCTGATCGGCGGCGCTCGCCGCGACGAAGAAAAAGCCCGCGCCAAGGAGCGCATCTTTTCGCACCGCGACAGCTTTGGCCAGTGGCAGCCCAAGGCCCAGCGCCCCGAGCTGTGGACACTGTTCAACACCCGACTGCAACCGGGCGAGCACTTCCGCGTATTCCCGATCTCCAACTGGACCGAGCTGGACGTGTGGCAATACATCGCCCGCGAAAACATCGCCCTGCCTTCGATCTACTACACCCACAAGCGCGAGGTGGTGGACCGCCGTGGCCTCTTGGTGCCCGTGACCGAACTGACACCGCCCAAAGATGGCGAACAGGTTGAAATCCGCGACGTGCGTTTCCGCACCGTAGGCGACATCACTTGCACCTGCCCGGTCGAGAGCGACGCGGCCACGCCCGAACAAATCGTGATCGAGACGCTGGCGGCCGAGGTGAGCGAGCGCGGCGCCACGCGCATGGACGACAAGACGTCCGATGCGTCGATGGAAAAACGCAAAAAAGACGGCTATTTCTGAACAAGGAGAAAAACATGCACAACGAACAACACTTCTCCGCCGTT
>JBEEOS010000058.1:0-12798 GCA_041191485.1 Pseudomonadota bacterium | reverse complement strand
GGCTCTGCAAGAATCTGTCAGGGCTCTGGACATCTCCATCTCTGCCACCATGCGCGAACTGGCCCTCACGGCCCCGTTGGTAGAAAAGGGCGTGATGTCCGAAGTCGAATTGCTGCGCCTGCGTCGGCAGCAATCAGAGCTGATGGGACAGCGTGCTGATCGGCAAAACCGTTACATCACGGATGCCAACAATGAGTTGGTACGCGTGAACACCGAGCTCTCGCAAACCAAGGAAAACGCATCGGCCCGCGAGGACGCCTTCCTGCGCACGACCATCACATCACCCATGAAAGGCGTTGTGAAAAACGTACAAATCACGACCGTGGGTGGTGTGATTCAGGCTGGTCAAGCGATCATGGAAATCGTACCCACCGATGACGAAATGCTGGTCGAGGCCTATGTCAAACCAGCAGAGGTTGCCTTTCTCAAACAAGGGCAGGCCGCTGTGGTCAAGTTGACCGCCTATGACTTCAATAAATATGGTGGTCTCGATGGCGTTGTGGAATTCATCAGTCCAGACACCCTGCGTAACGAAAAAGATCGTCGCCCCGGTGTGCCCGCCGAACTGCAAGAGGGTCTGTACCGGATTCTTGTGCGCATCAAGAACGCTGGGCAGGTACGCCATGGACAAGCCCTCAACCCCACGCCTGGCATGACGGCCAGTGTGGAAATCAAGACCGGTCAGAAAACTGTCCTGGAATACATTTTCCGTCCCTTGCAAAGTGTCACCACGGCACTTCGGGAACGTTGATCATTAGCTGGAGACTCGTATGAACAAAACCAATAGCGTTCCACAGGTCGTGAAACCGATTCAGGTCGCAGAGCCGATGCCGGAATATCTGAGTACGGCAGAAGCAGCCCGCCTGCTAGGTTTATCTACCACTTTGGTACAAACCTTGGTCGATCAAAACGAACTGGTCGCCTGGAAAACGCGAGGCGGACATCGCCGTATTTCACGTAAATCAGTGGTGAACTACCAGGGGCTTTCGCGTCGCAACGATGGTCCCGTACGGTCTTCACGCACACATGCACAAGTCACGCTTGTCTCGGAAAACAGCAAACTCTTTGGCAGACTCAAAACAGCCTTGCCGAACTGGAAACTGCCCATCTCTGTGAACATGTTTGAGTCCGTGACCGAAGCCTTGCTCGACCTCTCCAACATTCGTCCTGATCTGATGGTCGTCGAGCTCAATATGCCTCTGGCTGAGCAGCAAAAAACCCTGCAGGCCATTGTGAATTTCAACACCAAGGGGCTGGGAGCTCTGCCCATTGTGCTCATCACCCAGGAAAAAGAACTGGCCACCAGCCAAGCAGCCAGCCAGGCCAGCGCCGGGACCATTCAGATCATTCACAAGCCACTCAGCGATGAGTGGCTCCACGCCTACATGGTGGGAGTCGTTTCAGCATGTCGCATCTGCTAAAGCTCATCGCTTATCCGGAACAACAGCCTTCACGCCGCATGACCATCAAAGGCCAACTCCAGTCGCGCCCCTTATCGCAGGCCAACGAAGAAGCGTTGCTTTTGTTGGGGAATCAGACACAAAACGTGTCTGATCCACACGGGCAATGCTTGCGACAGACACGCCTCAAACAGGGGAAAAGCCCGGCTGAACTGGCTACATTGGCGTGCATCTCACTGGCTCAACTCTACGAACTTGAGTCTGGAAGAACCACGTTGTTCTACACAAATGACTTCGCGCTGCAAGCCAAGCGTCGCGTAGCCCAACTGCTGGGCGAGGATTGGAACAGTATTGCCTCAGGTCCGGGCTGCAGCGAGCATGCAACTTCAAATGTACGCACTTTTTCACCTCTCGCACCTGTCGCTGTATCACCCCAACCTGCGATCGTCTCCACCTCGGATGACATCGAGGTTCCTCGGCTAATTTCCGTTTCCGCGGATTGCGAAGTTGAGCCTGTCAAGGCCCAAACAGCGGTCATCGTCACCCCGCCCCAAACGCCTACGCCAGAGAAAGCCGCATCACGAGGGCAATCGAGCTGGTGGTGGTTGCTGGTTCTGACTGTCATTGCAGGAGCCGGTACACAATGGCCCGTGCTGGCTCAAATCTTGACAAATGTCTAAGGCATAACGCGCGGCCAAGATTCAGCCGCCGCCACGCTGAGTCGTCAGATCAAAGCGGCGCATGAATTGCATGCGCGCCTGGTCATCTGCGCCGTCAAACCGAAATGCCATGCCTAGGCGTGGCAGACGCATCAGGGCAATGGTTCTGGGGGGCAAGGGCTTCCACTCGATATGCAACTGTCCACCACCCTGCAGTTGGACACGCACAGTTTGACCTGAACGCTGCCAATCGTGCTCACCCATGGCCTTCGGCAACCAGGCCAACCATTCAGCCTCGGTACACGCCATGTCCCGTTCAAATGATGCCGGGTAATGCGATTGCATAGCTCATTAAAAAAAGACCATCATCCGCCCGCAATGGGAGGCCAGATCGCCAGCACATCACCCTCGACAAGCACATGCGCAGCGCGTTGCTCGGGCGCAATGAAATGTCCGTTGACCAGGACCAGATGAACCAGCTTGGCGGGCAAGGCGAACGGCTCGATCACCTGCGCCACCGTCGCACCGTCAGCAACTTGCAGCGGCATTTCATTGCCCGGACGCACCGATGACGGCAGATAGTCTCCCAACGTGGCAAACAACTTGAAAGTGATGTTCATTGGCGCATCTTAGCGGCGACGTGTGTCTTGCGCACCTTGCCAGCGGCTTTGTCCTTGCGCACAAGCCAGATAAGCCTCCATCAGCTTGGTCGGGTCCTGCTTGAGCTTGTCTTTCCACTCACCCAGTCGCACCCGACCCTCGACCAAGCCACGCATCACGCCCACGTGCTCAGTCCAACCGACTGAATTGCAGCCGACCATGATGTCGTCCTTGAACTGCAGGCTCAGGTGGCGGCCGGCGGCATGATCAGTCAGCTCGGCATGCTCACCGCCTTCCACGCCCTGCCAGTTGCCAAAGCTGGTGGAGATCAGGCCCAGCGTGTCGAGCACGTTGATCTGTGTCACGCCCTTGAGCGTGGTGGCCTGGCCAGCCATATTGAGGGCGGCCACGCGCGCCTGCTCGGCTGCATTGGGCTGAATCGCGCTCACAATGGTCTGGCCGCTGACCTTGTCGAAAGCCTCGGCGCAGTCACCTGCGGCGTAAATGCCGGGCACATTGGTTTGCATGTGCTCGTCGGTCAAAATGCCCTGAAGGCAGGTGATGCCGCTGTCCTTGAGGAAACCGATCGCCGGACGCACACCGGTGGCGCTGATGACCAGATCGGCTTCGACCGTACGACCGCCCGACAGGCGCACTCGAAGTCCACGGTCCGTGTGATCGCCAGAACCGTCTCCCAGGCCCAAGGCTGCGGCGATCTTGCCGATCAGACCTTGCGGAGCATCGGCCTTTTCAATGGCTTCCACCTTGGTCGAGGTGTAGACCTTGACGCCCTGGGTTTCGCACCAGTCGCGGATCATGCCGCCGGCCATTGGGCCCATCATGCGCGGCACCATGCGGTCGCCCATCTCGATCACCGACAACTCCACACCGCGCTGCTTGAGCGCCTCCATGATGATGCAACCAATAAAGCCAGCACCCATCTGCAACACACGTGCGCCGGGCTTGGCCAGCGCAGCAATCGCACGGGCATCCTCCAACGTCCAGCAAGTGTGAACGCCTGGCAAATCGAGCCCCGGGATAGGCGGACGCACCGGCTGCGATCCCGTGGCGATCAGCAACTTGTCAAACGCCAAGGTCTGGCCATTGTCCAGGTGTACTTGTCGACCCTGTGCATCGACTTTGTTGGCACGGGCCTGCACGATGTCGATGCGCAAATCAGCGAAGTGGTCAGTGCCCTTGCGCAACCAAGTTCCCTTTTCCTCGATATTGCCAATCAGCAGGTAAGGAATGGCCATGCGCGAGTAAGGCGCTTCACGCTCATCGCCAACGACGGTGATGCGGTCTTGCGGACAGTGCTTGCGCAGGGTTTCAGCGGCAATGATGCCGGCTGGCCCAGCGCCCAGAATGACTTGATGACTCATGAGTCGGACTCCAACAAACAGGCAGCGGCCCGAGGGCCGCTACAGATCATGACGAGCGAGGCGCTTGCCCCGACCAATCACAGCCCCAGACGCTCTTTGGTCTGTGTTGTGGGACGACCTTCAGTGTCCCAGCCGCGAACCTCGTAGTACTTGGGAAGCATCTCGGGCAGTTTGCTCACAACGCCTTTACCCGGGCCTGTCTTGGCGGCTTCGGTCAACAGGCGCTTGGGCAGCGTGTCATCGGCCTTGGTGAAACCTGCGGCATTGTTGAATTCGCGCTCCATGTTCCAGATGCGCTCGCCAATGTGGGCCAGCTGCTCCATGGTGTACTCGTCACCACAAGCGGCTTGCAATTGCGGAGCCACGTCGGCCAGCGTCCAGGCAAAGCTGGTGAAGATACAGATGCCGGCGGAGTCAAACGCAGCGGTCGCGTCCTGGAAGGCCTTGACCAGTTCAGGCTTGCCCTCACTCTCCACAGGCTCGGTCTTGACGGGAATGCCCAGCACTTCGGAAGCAATGGTGTAACCACGCAAGTGGCAGGCGCCGCGGTTGGAGGTGGCATAGGCCAGGCCGATGCCCTGAATCACGCGACCATCGTAGGCCGGAAATTCCTGGCCTTTGACGCTCATCGACAAGTCAGGGTGGCCGTACTTGGCGGTCAGTCGCTTGGAGCCCAGACCGATTTCCTTGCCAAAGCCGATGCCTTTGGCTGTCATGTCGGCCAACTCGCACAAGGCCTTGGCCGAACCAAAAGGTGCTTCCGTGCCAATTTGTTCCGCACTGAGCACGCCCATTTCATAGAGCTCCATCACCGCGCCGATGGTGGCGCCGAAGCTGATCGGGTCAAAGCCTTCCTCGTTGCAGATCAGGTTGGCGTACTGCAGCGCTTCCAGGTCATTCACGCCATTGGCAGCGCCGAGCGCCCAAGCCGCTTCGTATTCGAGGCCGCCAGAAGCACCCCAGTACTCGGGCTTGTTCTGCACCGAGAAGTGGGATTCGTCCATCTTGCTGATACGGCCACAGGCGATAGTGCAGCCAAAGCAGGCCTGATTGGTCACGAGCTGGGCCTTGCCATCGGTCTTACGCGGGGTGGCCATGGCTTCTGCCGAGATGTCCTTGGCGCCTTCGAACTGCACGTCGCGGTGGTTACGCGTGGGCAGTGCGCCGACTTCGTTGATGACGTTCATCAGCACCTGGGTGCCATAAGTCGGAAGACCCTGCCCGGTGACGGCGTTCTCAGCCAGCACTTTCTTGGCGGTCTTGGCTGCGGCCATGAATGCCTTGGGATCGCGGATATTGCCCACGCCCTTGGTGCCGCGCACGGCAATCGCCTTGAGGTTCTTGGAACCCATCACGGTGCCCACACCTGAGCGGCCGGCGGCACGGTGCAGATCGTTGACCACAGCCGCATAAAGCACGCCATTTTCGCCAGCCTTGCCGATGCTGGAGATACGCAGCAACGGGTCCTGATGCGCTTTTTTGAGCATGTCTTCGGTCTGCCACACGCTCTTGCCCCACAGGTGGTCGGCATCACGCAACTCGGCCACGTCATCGCAAACATAGAGATAGACCGGCTTGGCCGACTTGCCTTCAAAAATGACCATGTCCCAGCCGGCCATCTTGAGCTCGGCGCCCCAGTAGCCGCCCGAGTTGGAACAGGCGATCGCGCCGGTCAGCGGACCCTTGGTGATGACGGTGTAGCGCCCCCCCGTGGAGGCCATGGTGCCAGTCAGCGGGCCGGTCGCCCAGATGATTTTGTTGTCCGGCGAGAGAGGATCGACCTTGGGGTCGATTTCGCTGATCAGGTATTTGCTGCCCAGACCACGCGAACCGATGTAGGCACGCGCCCACTCCATGTTCAGCGGTTCGGATTTGACGGTGCCAGCCGTGAGGTTGACGCGAAGGATTTTTCCAGCCCAAGACATGTTGATGCTCCTTGTGGGTGGTGAGGATTAAGCGACGGTGGGCTGATTGCCCAGTTTGTCGGCCCACTGTTTCATCTTGTCCAGACCGGTCCAGTTGGCGTCGATGAAAGTGATGGCACCGGTCGGGCAGGCATCGGCACAGGCCGGGTCGCCACCGCACAGGTCGCACTTCTGGACCTTGCCGGTTTCCTGCACGTAGTTGATGGTGCCGAAGGGGCAAGAGATGGTGCACACCTTGCAGCCCACGCAGGTGGCTTCGTTGACCACTTTGGCGCCCGTGACTTTGTCCACCGTGATGGCCTCCACAGGACAGGCATGCAGGCACCACGCCTCGTCGCACTGGGTGCAGGTATAGGGCACTTTCTTGCCAGTGTGGTGAAAGTCGAACACCTTGATGCGCGACTTGGCCGTGGCAAATGTGCCGTAGTTCTCGTAAGAACAGGCCATTTCGCACTGCTGGCAACCGGTGCACTTGTCCGGATTGATGTGCAATACCTTTTGCATAAGAGGCTCCTGTGGTCTCTGCACGGGCTATGCAAGCCCATACATATGAATGACAATGCCAACGATTGTTCGATGTGAAGCCTTTTCCGTCGTACCGGGCAAACCCTAGGTTTGTCACCCTTGCGTCCAAAAATTCTCAACTTGATACACATGGGCACACACAACAGCGACCGCCTTGGCGCCATTGCTCTGGCGCGCCACAACTGGTTGACGCAGCGCAACCCCGGCGCGGCCCCTTTGCCCGCCTGGCTCGGGCGCAGCTGGAGCCGCTGCCTGGACATGGGGTTTTCGCCCGAGCAGGTCGTCGGATTTGACCCAGTCAGCAAAGCGCACATGCGCCATGTGCAGGAAGCCAGCCAACCGCTGGTGCAAGCCGCGCGGCCTGTGCTGGACGAACTGGTGCGCGCCATGGGCAATATTGGCTACTTTGCCATCCTGACCGATGCGCAAGGCGTGGTGGTCGATGTGCATGGCCCTGTGGACACCTCAGACCGTCGAGCCCAGGTGATTGCCCGTGTGGGCGTGGACCTGTCCGAAAAAGCCATTGGCACCAGCGCCATCAGTGCCGCCCTGAGCGAACTGCAGCCCGTCTGGCTGCACCGGGGCGAGCACTTTTTCAACGACACCAGCGTTTACAGCTGCGCTGGTGCGCCCGTGTTCGGGCCCCATGGCGAATGTGCGGGGATGCTGGACCTGACCGGGGTGGACGTGGTCGAGCGCCCCGCGCTCAAACACCTGGTGCGTCGCTCGGCACGCAGTATTGAAAACCGCTGGCTGATGCAGGCGCCCCATCAATTGCTGCTGCGCCTGAACTGGCCTGGCAACGCGCCCGGCGATGACAGCGACGGACTCTTGACCCTGGACCAGGACGGCAACGTGCTGGGCGCCAATCCAACCGCAAGGCAAATGCTGGCTATGGACTCCGGCGCAGACCACGTGCATGTCAGCGAACTGTTTGCCCTGCCATGGGAAAACCTGTTTGATGCTGCGCGTCAGCACCAACCCGGCGCTGAAGTGCCCTTATGGTCCGGATTGCGGCTGCAGGCCCAGGCCTGCACGTCGGGCAACGAAATGAAGACCGCCACGCCAGCTACAACGCCCCATCACAAAGCCCTTCGGGATGTTGAAACCGAGCTGATACGCCAGGCTGTGGCCCAGACCAAGGGCAATGTGGCCGAAGCTGCTCGCACCTTGGGCATCAGCCGAGCCACGGTGTACCGCAAGCTCGGCCAGCCCAAGCACTGAAGCTGCAAATCAGCGTGCGGCGTTGGGGAAGAACAGCTGCTCTCCGCCAATCTTGTAGTCGGCGATCACGGCTTGGCCTGCAGGCGAGGTGACCCAGTCCACAAACTTCTGCGCCGCAGCTTGCTTGACGTGCGGGTGCTTGGCAGGGTTGACCACCATCACACCGTATTGGTTAAACAGTCGCTGGTCACCCTCCACCAGCACAGCCAGGTCCGCACGGTTCTTGAAGTTCAGCCAGGTGCCACGGTCTGCCAGCACATAGGCACCGGAAGATGCAGCCATGTTGAGCGCAGGGCCCATGCCACAGCCGCAAGCCTTGTAGCCGCTGCCCTGCTTGTCGGCCAGATCCGCCATTTTCCAGAACCGCAGTTCGGCCGAGTGGGTGCCACTCTTGTCACCGCGCGAGACAAACGCAGCGTTGGCCGCTGCCACCTTGCCCAGTGCGGCCACGATGTCTTTGCCTTTGACGCCAGCAGGATCGGCTTTGGGGCCGATGAGCACAAAGTCGTTGTACATGACTTCAAATCGCTTGAGACCGTAACCCTCGGCAATGAATTTTTCTTCGGCCACCTTGTCATGCACAAACACCACATCGGCATCGCCACGACGGGCCATGTCCAGCGCCTGACCGGTGCCCAACGCCACCACTTTGGCGTCCAGGCCCGTGGCCTCTTTGAACTTGGGCAGCAGGTGTGCAAACAGACCCGACTGCTCGGTCGAGGTGGTTGAAGACATGACGATGGACTCGGCATGCGCCCAGACACTGGTCAGGGCCACTCCGGCCGCCATCAGACTCAAAACTAGACGTCGTGTTTTCATGCGGTTTCTCCTTTTAAAAACAAATGGGCTTCCTCGCTGTGCTGGGGCAGCAGCTCGGGATCGAAAAAAACATCGACCGGCAAGTCCGCCAGGATGCGGCCATGCTCCAGATACATCACGCGGGTCGCCATGCGCTTGACCTGCCCCAGGTTGTGGCTGGCCCACACCAGGGTGACGGGACGCTCGGGCGCCGTAGCAAAGTCCCAGACCAATTGTTCGACCTCGCGTTTGGCGTGCGGGTCCAGGCTGGCTGTGGGCTCGTCGAGCAGCAGCACCTGCGGCTGACGCGCCCACGCACGAGCCAGCGCCACCCGTTGCAATTGCCCGCCAGACAGATGCACCCCAGACTGCTGCGCCAGCTCAGCCAAGCCCAGGCGATCGAGCGCCTGCAGGGCGCTTGAGCGCGCCTGTGCCCAGGTCACGGGACGGGTGCGGTCCAGCCACAGCGACAAGGTCAGGTTGAAACACACCGAGCTACGCAGCAAGTGTGGGCGCTGGAACAACATGGCCATGCGTAGATCAGCTTGGCGCTGGATCTGTCCTTGCGCCACAGGCAAGAGGCCATTGAGGGTGCGCAACAGCGTGCTTTTACCACTGCCGTTGGCACCAATCAGGGCCACGCGCTCGCCGGGATTCAGATCCAGCGTGATGCCACGCAAAGCACTCTGGCCTTGCAACTGAACATGCACATCGCGCAGTTGAAATAGCGAGCTCAAGCCCATGCCTCCTGGACTGATGGCCGCTGACCACGGCCGCTCTTGCGAATCCAGGCCAGGACCGCATTCAGGCACAGCACCACCGCCAGCAACACCAAGCCCAGACCCAGAGCCAGGGGCAAATCGCCCTTGCTGGTTTCCAGGGCAATGGCGGTGGTCATGACGCGGGTAAAGCCTTCGATGTTGCCGCCCACGATCATGACCGCACCCACTTCGGAAATGGCGCGACCGAACGCGGTCACGGCAATGGTCAGCAAAGTCAAGCGCTCGTCCCACGCCAGGATCAGACTGCGCATCCAGACCCCAGCGCCCAAGGACTGCCATTGCTCACCGTGCTGCACATGTGCGTTTTCGACGGTTTGCCGCGTCAGCGCCGTCACCACAGGCAAGACAAGAACAACCTGTGCCACCACCATGGCCTTGAAGCTGAACATCCAGCCCAAAAAACCCAGCGGACCCGAACGAGAGAGCAACAAGTAAACCACCAGTCCCACCACCACTGACGGCAAAGCAAGCAGCGTGTTGAGGAGCACCAACACCGCGCCGCGCCCGGCAAAACGAGCCACAGCCAGCCAGGCTCCCAGCGCCACGCCCAACACGCAGCCGATCACGCTCGACACCGAGCTGACGCCCAGCGAGCGCCCGACAATCGACCACAACTGGGCATCCAAAGAAAGAACGAGTTCCAGCGCGGTGGACACGCTGTCGGTAAAGGTATTCATCAATTGCTCTGATCCTATCGGAGTGAGAGCCCACTTTTGCTCAGGGTTGTCCGTTATGAATGGCTGTGCATACGTGTGCGCAATAGCTCGCTTTCGATTCAGGCACACTCACAGCTGTGCAACACATTCAACTGGCTTATTCATGGCAACAGGCGCGCGGCAGCGATGCCGCGCGCAGCCCCACATCGCCCCTGCAAAACCCGCTCATGGATTTGCTGCATGCGGTGCGCGCCAGTGGCTCGATCTCCGGTGCAGCCAAAGCATTGAGCCTGTCATACCGCCATGTGTGGGGCGAGCTGCGCCGTTGGGAAGCAGAGCTGGGCCAGCCCCTGATCGTTTGGGAAAAAGGACAGGCCGCGCGGCTGACCGCCTTTGCAGACAAGATGCTATGGGCCGAACGTCAAGCCCAAGCGCGGCTGGCACCCCAAATCAGCGCGCTGCAGGCCGAGCTTGAAAAAACCTTCGCCCTGGCCTTTGACCCGGATCAGCATTTGCTGACGATGTACGCCAGCCACGATGACGCCCTGGTCTCTTTGCGCAGCCATGCCGCGCAACAGGGCTTACATCTGGACATGCGTTTTTGCGGCAGTGTGGATGCCATTCGCGCACTCAACGAGGGACGCTGCACAGTGGCCGGTTTTCACGCGCCCATTCAACCCAGCTCAAGCAGCCTGGTCGCACGCACCTACAAGCCTTTGCTGCGCACCGGTCAGCACAAGATCATTGGCTTTGCCAGCCGCGATCAAGGGCTGATGGTGCCTGCCGGCAACCCCCTGGGCCTGACGCAGTGGGCCGACTTGCTGCGTCCCGGCCTTCGTTTGGCCAACCGGACCTTGGGCACAGGCACGCGATTGCTGCTGGACGATTGGCTGGCCACCCAAGGCATTGAAGGCAGCACCATCGCTGGCTATGAACATGCCGAACCCTCGCATGCCGCTGTGGCCACACGCATCGCCTCCGGCCAGGCCGATGTGGGGCTGGGCATCGCATCGGCCGCACACATGCACGGCCTGGACTTTGTCCCCTTGCTGCAGGAGCATTACTGGCTGGTGTGCCTGAAATCGGCACTGGACTCCGCCCCCGTGCAAGCCCTGCGCGCCTTGGTCGGCAGCTACGCCTGGGGCCAGCTGCTGCTGCGCCACGCCGGTTACAGCGCGCATACCCATCCGGGTCAGGTGCAATCGCTCAAGGCCCAACTGCCCTGGTGGTCCTGAAGTGTCAAAATCACCCCATGAGTTCGCCGAGTCTCCAATCCATCGCCGATCAACTGCAAGGGTATGACCCCCAGGCCCTGACGGTTGAGCACGTCAACGCCTTCCTCCATCAACTGGTCGAGCCCCTGACGCAAACCGATGCGGTCAGTCCCATGCAGGCCCATGGCCGCATCCTGGCTCAGGACGTCATTTCGCCCATCAGCGTGCCCCCACACGACAACTCAGCCATGGACGGCTATGCCTTTGCCGGCGCACAGATGCTTGCTGGCCAGGACACCGTGCTGCGCGTGGTGGGTACGGCCCTTGCGGGGAAAGCCTGGAGCGGGTCATGTGGCACGGGCGAGTGCGTGCGTATCATGACTGGCGCCATCATGCCCGCAGGACTCGATACCGTCGTTCCGCAGGAATTGGCCCGCGTTCGAGATGACCAAGTCACGGTAGCTGCCGGCTTGCTCACCACAGGTGACAACCGGCGCAAGCTGGGCGAGGACCTGATGCAAGGCCAAGCCGCCCTGCGCGCTGGCAGCCGATTGGGACCTGCCGCGTGCGGCCTCGTTGCCAGCCTGGGTCTGCCCGCCGTCCATGTTGTTCGGCGTCCACGTGTGGCCTATTTTTCAACGGGCGACGAAATCCTCAGCCTGGGTGAACCGCAGCGCGAGGGCGCGGTGTATGACAGCAATCGCTACACCGTGTTTGCCATGCTCCAGTCTTTGGGGTGCGAGGTCATCGATATGGGTGTCGTCCGAGACCAGCCCGAGCAACTCGAAGCCGCCTTCCGGGCCGCTGCCAGCCAAGCCGATGCGATCATCACCAGCGGTGGCGTGAGCGTTGGCGAAGCCGACCACACCAAAGCCATGATGAAAAAGCTGGGCGATGTGGCCTTCTGGCGTATTGCCATGCGTCCCGGCCGCCCCATGGCAGTCGGACGCCTGAGCCAGGACGGTGGTGATTGTGTTCTCTTCGGATTGCCTGGCAACCCCGTGGCCGTGATGGTGACCTTCATGGCCTTTGTGCGACCTGCACTGCAGCGCCTGATGGGCTGGAATGCACCGGCGCAACCCTTGCTCAAAGCCCGTACCCGCGAAAAGCTGCGGAAAAAGCCGGGCCGTACCGAATATCAGCGAGGCATCGTGGAAAGCGATGAGAACGGGCAGTTGTGGGTGCGCCTGACGGGCAACCAAGGCTCTGGCGTGCTCAGCTCCATGGTGCAGGCCAACGGCTTGATCGTGCTGCACCACCAGCAATCGACTGCTGAAGTCGGCGACTGGGTCGATGTGATGATGTTTGACGGACACCTGTAAGCGCTGGCGCGGCTGGCGGGGATCGAACCCACGACCCTTGGCTTCGGAGGGCAATAATATATTTTTTGATTTATCTATATAAATCAACGTTTTACAGCTGATGTACGCTAGAATTTTGGCGTTTTCTACCAATTTTCTACCAACATGCCTGCAAAGCAACCCAGAAGCAAAACGGATTTCGAAAAGCAAAAAACGAAAGTTGTTGCGCCGAAAGTTCGGGAGCAAGTCGGGAAGAGCAAGACCACATATCTGGCTCGCGTCCGAAGAAATGGCATCACGGATACAGCGACCTTTGACAAGCAGTCGGATGC
>JBEEOS010000057.1:0-12869 GCA_041191485.1 Pseudomonadota bacterium | reverse complement strand
ACTCATGACGCGGTAAGGCAAACCCAGCTTTTGCAGGATAACTTCGGCGTGACTGGTCATCTCTTCGAGCGCTTCGTAACTCTTGTCGGGGTGCACGATCTGCACCATCTCGACCTTGTCAAACTGGTGCTGGCGAATCATGCCGCGGGTGTCGCGGCCCGCGCTGCCCGCCTCGGAGCGGAAGCAGGGTGTGTGCGCCGTCATCTTGATGGGCAGGTCGGCCTCGGCCAGGATCTCGCCTCGCACCACGTTGGTCAACGTCACTTCCGAAGTCGGGATCAGGTACAGGTCCTGCTTTTCTTCGCCACCTTCCTGACCGCCTTTGTTGGCAGCAAACAGATCAGCCTCGAACTTGGGCAACTGCCCAGTACCACGCAAAGTGTCCGCATTGACGATGTAGGGCGTGTAGCACTCGGTGTAACCGTGCTCACGTGTTTGCGTGTCCAGCATGAACTGGGCCAGCGCACGGTGCAGCTGGGCGATCGGGCCGCGCATGAAGGTAAATCGCGAACCGGCAAGCTTGATGCCGGTATCAAAGTCCAGGCCCAGCTTTTCGCCCACGGTGACGTGGTCCTTGACTTCAAAATCAAAGGTCTTGGGCGTGCCCCAGGTGCGCACCACCACATTACCCTCTTCGCCCGCACCCACGGGTACGCTCTCGTGCGGCAGGTTGGGCACGGCCAACAACAAGTCCTGCAATTCGGTCTGGATCACGTCCAGGCGCGAAGCCGAAGTGTCCAGCTCGGTCTTGATGGCGCCCACTTGCGCCATGACAGCATCGGCCTCGGCGTGCTGGCCTTTGCCCTTGAGCATGCCGATCTGCTTGGACAGACTGTTGCGCTGGGCCTGCAGCTCTTCGGTGCGGGTTTGCAAGGTCTTGCGCTCGGACTCCAGGGCGCGGAAGGCGTCCACATCCAGAAAGGCTTGCGGGTTCTTGCGGGTTTGCAGACGCGCAATCACGGCGTCCAGATCTTTACGGAGAAGAAGTATGTCTAGCATGGTGTGGGTATTGTAGGGATCAGTCTGCAGTGCCTTGCTGCTCGGCCTTGAGGCCTTTGGGCAATGGGAATTTCATGGTTTCCTGCACACCGGGCAGGCTGCGCACGGACACCGCACCCAACTCGCGCAAGCGGGCAATCACGGCTTGCACCAGCACGTCCGGGGCCGAAGCGCCAGCGGTCAAGCCAATACGGGTTTTGCCTTGTAGCCACTGGGCCTGCAAATCGTCGGCCGAGTCCACCATATAACCTGGCGTGCCCATGCGTTCGGCCAGTTCGCGCAGGCGGTTGCTGTTGGAGCTGGTGGGGCTGCCCACCACGATGACCACATCCACCTGAGGGCTGAGCAGCTTGACTGCGTCCTGCCGGTTTTGGGTGGCATAGCAAATGTCTTGCTGCTTGGGCTCGCGCACCGTGGGAAACCTCGCCTTGACAGCAGCCAGGACGCCCGCCGCATCGTCCACGCTCAAGGTGGTTTGCGTGACCACCGCCAGCTTGTCGGTTTGGCCTGGCTGCACACGTGCCACATCGGCCTCGTCTTCGACCAGGTGGATGCCGCTGTCCAGCTGCCCCATGGTGCCTTCGACCTCAGGGTGGCCCTTGTGGCCAATCATGATGAATTCATAGCCCTCTTTGTGAAGCTTGGCGACTTCCACGTGCACCTTGGTCACCAGTGGGCAGGTGGCGTCAAAAACCTGAAAGCCGCGCTCTTTGGCCTCGCGCTGGACCGCCTGGCTCACACCGTGTGCGCTGAAGATCAGGGTGGCGCCTGGCGGCACCTCGGCCAGGTCTTCGATGAAGATGGCCCCCTTGTTCTTGAGGTCGTTGACGACATAGGTGTTGTGCACGATTTCATGGCGCACATAAATGGGACTGCCAAACTTGGCCAAGGCATGCTCGACGATATCGATGGCCCGGTCCACCCCGGCGCAAAAGCCACGCGGCTCAGCCAGCAAAATATCGCTGCTCATCACAGCACCCCGATGATCTTGACTTCCAGCGTCACCGGCTGGCCCGCCAGCGGATGGTTGAAGTCAAACTGCACCGCGCCGTCTTCAGACACCTGCAGCACCGTGCCGGCATAGGCCCCCAGACCATCGGGCGTGGGGAACTGCACCACATCGCCCAAGGTGTACTTTTCCATCGGGTCGCCCAGCTCATTGAGCAGCTTGCGCGCCACCCACTGGACCATGTCCGGGTTGTGTTCACCAAAAGCCTCGCCTGCAGCGATTTGCAGTGTGGTGTGGGTACCCTCGGCCAGACCCAGGAGATGTTGCTCCACCGCAGGCGAAAGCTCGCCACTGCCCAGCGACAGCGTGGCAGGCTTGTCGGTAAAGGTGTTGATGACATCGCCGTGCGGACCGGCCAGGCGGTAGTGCAGGGTCAAAAAGGAGCCGGGTTGAACTGTGGACATAGGGGTTTGGACCAATGCCACGCAAGTGGCAAGACAGGCATAAAGAAGGCTCTATTGTAAAAAGCCGGCAGACGTGTGGGAAAAGCACGCCAAACGGCACAGGGAGGAGAGCCCCATGGGGATCAAGGACATGCCTGCGGACGTGCGACCGCGGGAAAAACTGCTGGCGCGCGGCCCACAAGCGCTCAGCGACGTGGAGCTGCTGGCCTTGCTGCTGCGCACCGGCATGGCGGGAAAGGATGTGTTTGAGTTGTCGGCCGAACTGCTCGACCGCCTGGGGGGTCTGGCGGGCCTACTGGCGGCGCAGGCCGACGATCTCAAGGTCATCAAGGGCCTGGGCCCTGCCAAACGCGCCGAGCTGGTGGCTGTGATGGAGCTGGCGCGCCGCGCCATGACCGAACGCCTGCGCGAGCGTGAGGCTTTTGCATCGCCCCAGGCGGTCAAGCAACACCTGCAGCTGCACCTGTCACACAAACCGCACGAGGTGTTTGCCGTCCTGTTTCTGGACAGCCAGAACCGCCTGCTGGCGATGGAAGAGCTGTTCCGGGGCACCCTGACACAAACCAGCGTTTACCCCCGTGAGGTGGTCTTGCGGGCCCTGCATCACCAAAGCGCGGCCGTGGTGCTGGCGCACAACCACCCCAGCGGCAGTGTGCAGCCCAGCCGCGCCGACGAGGCTTTAACGCAAAACCTCAAGGCCAGTCTGGCGTTGGTGGATGTGCGGGTGCTGGACCACATCATCGTGGGCCCTGGTCAGGCTTTGTCTATGGCCGAGCAAGGTTTGCTGTAGCCAGCAGCACCACCAAGGCGCCCGCGCCGCCTTGTGCCGGCGTAGCCTGCACAAAGGCCAGCACCTGGTTTTTTTGGACCAGCCAGCTGTGAACTTTGCTTTTGAGCACGGGTGTTTTGCCGGGCGAGCCCAGGCCTTTGCCGTGTACCACGCGCACGCAGCGCAGGCCCTGGCGATGACACGCGCGAATGAATTCGGCCAAGGCCTGCCGCGCTTCGTCAGTGCGCAGGCCGTGCAGGTCGATTTCACGCTGAATGGTCCAGTCGCCCTTGCGCAGTTTGCGCACCACATCCGGACCAATGCCGGGGCGTTTGAAGCTCAAGGCCTCATCGGTGTCCAGCAAGGTGCTGACGTCAAACTCGTCACTCAGTGCGTCTTTGAGAACGGCCTGCTCATCCTTTTGCCTTTGCACCGGTACCGGAGGCACAGCCTGAGGCAGCGGTGTATGGCGCGCCGTGTGCGCCAAGGGCTTGACCACCCCCACCGCCCGCGCAAACAAGTCCCGCTCGCGCCGTTCGCGCTCTTGCGCCATGGCCTCTTCGCGCGCACGCTGTTCGGCCAGCTCGCGTTCGTGCTGGAGCTGCTTCTGGATGTGCTTGAGGTCTTGAAGGCTTTGTATCTTCACGGCAGCGATGGTGCCACAAAGCGGCAATGCGCTCAGGCGCCCGCCCGGTTGCGCATCCAGTCCGCTGTCTGGAAAAAGCTTTGCTGAAGGCGCGTCTGCAATGCGGGGTCGAGTCCGACCTCGGTCATGGCCTGGTCCATGCAAGCCAGCCATTGGTCGCGTTCGGCAATGCCAATGGAAAAGGGCATGTGCCGCATGCGCAGGCGCGGATGACCAAAACGCTCCTGGTAATGCTGCGGCCCACCCAACCAGCCACACAAAAACCAGAACAACTTGTCGCGGGCATCCTCCAGGGTGCTGCCATGGCTGGCGCGCAACAAGGCGTATTGCGGCTCTAGGTCCATCAGGTCGTAAAAGCGATCGACCAGCTGACGCACCTTGGATTCGCCCCCGATCCATTCGAATGGCGTTTCAAAGGGTGGTTTTTCTTCAATGTTCATGGTGAGATTGTCCGAGCTCTTGCACAGCAGAGGTTCACTTAGATCAATCCTGCGCCATGCGCAGGGTCTGCACCACGCTTTGCCCCAGCAATCCACGCAAGGCCCATTGCCCTGTCAACAAAGCCAAGGCCGCCCCCGTCAGGCCGCCAACAGGCAGCATCCACCACGACACGGTCCAGGGCAAGTCAAGCACTTGCCGCGCAAGCCCCCAGCCTAACGCCAGGGCACTGCCTGTGGCCAGCAGACCGGCCAACAAGCCCTGCAAGCCCAGCTCCAAGGCCTGCATGGTGGCCAGTCGGCGATGGCTCGCACCCAGGGCTCGCCAGACGGCATACTCGTGCACCCGTTGTTTGCGACCGGCATCGAGCACCGTCCAGAAAACCAGCAAGCCCGACAGCAGGCTCAAGCCAAACAGGCTTTGCAATGCGCCCATGACCTGGTCCAGCATGCGCTGGATCTGGCCCAGCGTTTGCCGCAAATCCACACTGGTCACGTTCGGAAACTGTCGCACCAATTGTGCATCCAGCGCCCCCCCGGCATGCGCCGTACGCAAAGTGGCCAGATAGGTGGTGGGCCACTGCGGCATGCTGGCCACGGGGTACAGCATGAAGAAATTGGCCCGCATGGACGTCCAGTCCACCTTGCGCACCGAGGTGATGGTCGCCTCGTGCAGCACACCGGCCATGTCAAAACCCACGCGGTCGCCCAGCTTCAACCCCAAAGTGGTGGCCAAGCCTTGTTCCACACTGACTTGTCCGCTGTCGCCGGATTGCCACTGGCCTTGCACCAGCATGTTTTGTTCAGGCAAAGCGCTGCTGTAGGACAAGTTGAATTCACGCTCCACCAGGCGCTGCGCTCGCTCGCCCTCAAAGTCCTCGGCTTTGATGGCTTGCCCGTTGATGCTGACCAGGCGTCCACGCACCATGGGAAACCAGTCCACCAATTCGGCACCGGCCTGCGCCACAAAGCCGCGAAAAGCCTGCTGCTGATCGGGTTGCACATTGATCACGAAATGATCAGGTGCATTGACAGGCGTGACTTGGCGCCAGCTGCTGAGCAAATCGGTGCGCAGCAACAGCATCAAGGCCAGCGCCATCAGTCCCAAGGCCATGGCGCTGACCTGCACCACACTCAAGCCCGGACGTGCCGTCAGCTGCTTGATCGCCATGCCCCAACTGCCCAGACGCGATCCGGGCAACCAGTCAGCCGCACGCACCAACACCGCTGCCAAAACTGCAAACACCAATGCCGCCAGCGCGAAACCGGCAAGCGTCATCCCGACCAGACGGGCATCTTGCCCAAACAGCAAACTGACCAAGGCAAAAGCCAATAAACCCAAGGCCATCACCGTCCAGGTGCGTACACCTGGCGGCTGCATTTGCCGACGCAGTACGCGCAAAGCCGGTACCTGCGCCAGCTGCAACACAGGCGGCACGCCAAACCCCCAAAGCAGCACCAGGCCGATGGCCACAGACAGCAGCCAAGGCTCTACACCCGCTGATGGCAATTGCACTTGCCACAGGCCCTGCAACACAGACACGAGCCCCCAATGCAGGCCCCAGCCCACGAAAGCGCCCACGCCGCAAGCCAAGCCCCCGGCCAGACTCAGTTGCAGCAAGTGACTGCCCAGCAACTGCGCCTGGGTTTGCCCCCACACCCGGCGAAGCGCGCAGGCATCCAGCTGTTCACGGGCATAACTGCGCGCCGCCATGGCCAAGGCCACTGCGCTGAGCACGGCGGTCAACAAGGCCACAAGGTTCAGGAAACTGCGGGCACGCTCCAAGGTTTGTTGCATTTCAGGGCGGCCTGAGCTGAGCGTCTCGATCCGCGTGCCGCGCAGCCCCTGGCTGTCCAGCATCTCTTGCGCCTGCCGGGTCCAGGCCTGAACCGCAACAGCCCCACCAGCGACCACCAGACGCCAGCTCAGACGACTGGCAGGTTGCACCAGCCCTGTAGCAGCAACATCGGCCGCATGCATCATCACCCTTGGCGCCAGACTCATGAAACCCATGCCGCGGTCAGGCTCTTGTGCAATGACCCCGGCAATGCGCAAGTGGCTATGCCCCAATTGAAGGGTCTGCCCGACTTGGATTGCAAGCTGCGAAAGCACCGCCGCATCCACCCAAACCTGGCCGCGTTCAGGCGCACCTGCTGCGCGCCCACCTTGCAGTTGCAAGGCGCCCATCAGAGGGTAAGCATCGTCAACCGCCTTGAGCGCCACCAATACGGGCAAGGCATTGCCTGCGGGGTTGCTGGAGGATTCGGTGGCACTGGCCATCGAAGCCATGCTCAGCTGCACGCTCGTGCGCAAGCCAGCAGAGCGAGCGCGGGTCAACACTTCCTCGGGCACGGCCTGGTCACTGACCCATGCCGCATCGCCCCCCAGCAGCTGGTGTGCGTCTCTCCACAAACCGGCCTGCAGGCGCTGGGACAAAAAAGCGACCGTAGACAATGCTGCGACAGCCAAGGCCACCGAGCCCATCAAAAGACGCAGCGGAGGTGTACGCAACTCCCTGCGAAAGGACAGAAAAAAAGAACGAAGCCCGTGTATTGACATCATGGCGCCACCATACCCGAAAGCCATCAACCCTGAGGAGGCGGGTATTAAGCCCATGTCAGTGCACGGCTTGAGTGTCCATCATCGGAATACGCAATGTGAAAACGGTTTGCTGGCCAGGCAAACTGTCGAACACCAACTCGCCTTCATGCGCAAGAGCGATGGAGCGGCTCAACCACAGACCCACGCCCATGCCCTCGGCCTTACTGGTTTTGAACAGACTGAAAACGCTGCTTTGCTGATCGAGCGCAATCCCGACACCGTTGTCGAGCACACGAACCACTGCAAAACCATCGAGCACCTCGCCCTCCACCTGAATCCAGGTGGGACGGGTCTCCACCACGCAGGTGGCCTGCAAGGCGTTTTGCAGCAAATTGAGCATGACTTGCTGCAGTTGCACAGCGTCGCCCAGAACATGCATGCCTGTTTGCATGTGCACACGCAGACGCACACCCTTTTCCTGCGCCGGTATTTTCAAAATGTCCGCCACATCCTGCACCACCCCCGCCAAGTCAAGCAGTGCGTACTCTGATTTGCCGGTTCTGAACAAATTGCGCAACTTTCGGATGATGTCGCTGGCGCGCTGGGTGTCGCTGAAAATATTTTGCGCGACCATCCCTTCGGGGGTGGACTCGTCCGGATACTTTTGCTTGAGCCACTCGGCATGCAGGGAGCTGGCGGCCAGAGGCTGGTTGAGCTCATGCGCAAAACTGGCCACCAGCGCCCCCATGCCTGCGCTCTTGTGTGAAAGGGTCAGCTGGCGAATCAGTTCGTCACGTTCCTTGAGCATGTCGCGATGCACCAACTCTTGCTGCAGCAAGAGCTGGCTTCGCTCCTGCTCCTTGGCCAAGGAACGCTCGGCTTGGACACGGTGTTCGTGAATCTGTCCAACAAAAGCCTGGATGAAGGCCACATTGATCAGACTGATACCCCAAAAT
The DNA here is from genome assembly GCA_041191485.1 of Pseudomonadota bacterium. Lineage (GTDB taxonomy): Bacteria > Pseudomonadota > Gammaproteobacteria > Burkholderiales > Burkholderiaceae_C > Limnohabitans_A. The sequence goes on along the minus strand of JBEEOS010000057.1, from coordinate 5,107 downwards.
CGGCTGATGTACAGCATGATCGAAACCGGGTCATCTCCATAGAAATCAGCAGGACTCCAACCTTTCCAGATCGAAATGGCTTTGATGGCCGACGAAATACAGAGAATCCAGCCCGCACGCCTGATGGCATGAGCGCCCGGGAATTTTCTCTGTGCCAGCAAAGCATTCCCAGTGTGTACGTACTGCAAGGAGTTGAAAGCGTAAAAGCCATAAAACCACAGCAGGTGCCAGTAGTCGCTCACGCCATTGATAAACATCACTACAGTCGTCGCCACATAGCTTGCGTTGACCATGAGTTGTTGCATCAGCCATTTGCGGCTGTAGCTTTGTGACATTTTGCGCAGCACCAGTTGCCGCCCCCAGATACCCAGCAGCAACGGGAAGGCACCCAGGCACATCACCCACACGTCGGGGATTTGCCCACGCAAGCCCAAGGCATACAGCCCCAGAGCACTGAGAATGCCTGCAACACTCCACAGGCTCACCAGACGATTGTGATAGCGCGCCAGGCCTGACCAAATCGCCACGTGGATCAACAGATAGAGCGTGGCGATCATCCAGACGATCGTCCGGGGATCTATTTCGAGGTTGATGTTGGACATATTGAGTGATGACTTTCGGGCTCAATTATGCCGACCAAATCACAACAATCGATAACAAAAATTATCCAATCACAGGCAAACGAAGCTGAAAGACCACTCCGTGGGTTTGGTTTTCAAAACCCAGACTCCCGCCATGTGCATTGACGATGGAGCGACTGAGCCACAAGCCTACGCCCATGCCTTGGGCCTTGGACGTTTTGAACAGCGAAAACACCTCTGCTTGCCTTTGCGCATCGATGCCGGGGCCGTTGTCACGCACATACAGGACCACGTGTTCGTAATGCACATCACAACTGACGTCGATGGCTGGCGCCTGAAGGCCAGCATCAGTCAAGGCGTCCATGGCATTGTTGAGCAGGTTCAAGACCACCTGCTGCAGCTGCGTGAGATCGCCAGAGACCATGACCTGCTCGGGCAGTGATGAGGAGAGCTCGATCCCGGCACGCTGGCGGCGCCCTTCAACAATGAGCAAAACATCCCGGACCACATCCGAAAAATTGATGGCCTCAAAATTTTGACTGCGCGTCATGAACAAGGAACGCAAGGTGCGCACAATCTGGCTGACTTTGAACGCATCATTGCGCATTTCTTCGGTCAGTGTCCCCAGTTCGAATCGATCATCTGGCCGTTGCAACAGCGTCTCCAGAATTTCGGTTTTGAGGGTCAAGTCAGTCAGCGGTTGATTGACCTCATGTGCAATGCCCGCGACCAGTGCCCCCATTCCTGCACTCTTGTTGGATAAGGTGAGTTGCCGAATGATTTCCTCGCGCTCTTTGAGCAAGTCACCGACCTCCAGCGCATGTTGCTCAAGCAACTCGAATCGTTGCTGCTGCAGTTTGACCTCGTTTTCTGCACGCAAACGCGATGCTTCGACTTGCCCTACAAACGCCTGCAAAAAACCCACATTGATCAAACTGATCGCGACAAACTGCCCGATGAAAACCACGGCTTGGTCCCAGGCCATGGTGTAGAGGCTCACCTCGCCCCAGCCTCCCAACAGGGCCACGGTTTTCACGCCCAGACTGACACAAAAGGCGATGCCGGCAAACTCAACGGCCCAGGCCCCATTGAGCCCAACCTTGCGACGCATGGTTCGCCCAATGAAGATGTATTCAACAAGATTGAGGCTGTAAAACCCGTAAAAGAGAAGTACAAGCCCTGGCAAATAGTCACCGCCCTGCAAAAACAGGACCAACCCCAGCCCCATATACGCCACATTGAACAGCCCATGCCCCCAAAGCCAGCGGTGAGAGATAGTCCCCAGCATGGAGCGCAGCGTGATCTGTCGACCCAGATTGCCTGCCGCCATCAAGAACTGGCCGACGATCACCAGCGTCCAGTCTGGCCACACCCCGTGCATGCCCAGGAAGACAAGTCCGAAGGCACTGAAAATGCCCGATGCGCTCCAGGCTGCCACAGTACGACTTCTATACTGAGCCAGGCCAACCCAGATGGCCCCATGCAACATCAAATAAAAGGCTGCATCCATCAAATAGATGGTGCGCAGGTCCAGCATGATCATCCCCCCAGCGTCAGGCTTGCGCTGACTCCAGGTGATTTTACTCAGTAGGTTTCCAGATGCAGGCGCCCTTGTTGCTTGAGTGCGGCACCGATGGCATCCCAGTCCTGCCCGGCGCCCTGGGCGATGTCACGCAAGGCCATGACCACGCCCTCCTCCATGCTCTTGAGGCCACAGACATAGAAGAAGGTGTTGGGGTCTTTCAAAAGGGCAGCAATGTCGGCGGTGCGATCGCGCATGGCGTCCTGCACATAGCGCTTGGGCTTGCCAGTTTCGCGCGAGAAGGCGAACTCGATGTCGATGAAATCCTTGGGCAGGTTGTTCAGCGGGCCAAAGTACGGCAGCTCGGCTGGCGTACGGGCGCCGAAGAACAGCATCAGCTTGCCGCCTTCGAACTTGCCGCTGGCGCGCAGACGGCGGCGCCATTCGGTCATGGCGCGCATGGGGGCGCTGCCGGTGCCGGTGCAGATCATCACGATATTGGACTTCGGATGGTTGGGCATCAGGAAGCTGGCACCAAACGGGCCGATCACCTGCACCTTGTCACCGACCTGCAGGTCGCACATGTAGTTGGAGCCCACGCCGCGCACCGGCTTGCCGTCGTGGTCTTCGAGCACGCGCTTGATGGTCAGCGACAGGTTGTTGTGGCCCGGGCGCTCGCCGTTGCGCGGGCTGGCAATCGAGTACTGGCGCGCATGGTGCGGCTTGCCTTTGTCGTCGGTGCCGGGCGGGATGATGCCGATCGACTGGCCTTCGAGCACCGGAAAGGGCATGCTGCCGAAGTCGAGCACGATGTGGTGGGTGTCGTAGTCCTGTTGACCTTCTTGCTTGCCCACCTCGGTCACGCGCAGGTTGCCGGTCACGGTCGCCGTGATGGTCTTTTCGGCAGCCTTAGGGCCATACAGGTTGGTGTAGGCATGCGCGGCCGACCAGGGCGGCACGGTGGCGCCGTACTGGGCCGAGTTGAAACTGGTGCCGGTAGCAGCCGTGGCCACCGAAGCCGAAGAGGTAGCCGCGCTTTGCACCGCAGCCTGGGCCTGCGCGGCGGCTTCACCGGCATCACCGCCCATGGCCGCCAGTTGTTCGTCGCTCAGCTCTGCGGGCAGTTCGTCCCAGCCGAGTTGCTCTTCGATGCTGTAGGCCTTGGCTTTGGGCATCATGCGCCAGTTGTCGATGGAGCCGGTCGGGCATGGCGAGATGCAGTCCATACAGAGGTTGCAGATGTCGGCCTTGACGACGTAGTTGCGTGAGTCGTGGGTGATGGCGCCGACGGGGCAGATGGCTTCGCAGGTGTTGCAGCGGATGCAGATCTCGGGGTCGATGACGTGCTGCTTGATCAGGGTCGATTCGGTGCTCATGGAGTGTCTCCTGGCTTTGCGTTCTGCGTTTGATGTGGACCTTCTGCATGGGCCGCACAGGGATGGGTGTGGGGGCTTGACCTCATGCTGGGGTACCAGAAATCGGCCAATCCCCCACACCCATCCCTGCGCTCAGTGGTCAGACCGATCGGAAGTCTATCTCTAAGCTCATCATGCAGTTGATAAAGGGAGGGGCAGGGTGACGATTTCTGGTACCCCAGCATGAGGAACCCTGCCCCTCCCTTTATCAACTGCTACCCCCGAACAACGAGGGCAGCAGTTTCAGAGTCTCAACGTATCAGTTGAAGCGGACGTATTCGAAGTCCACTGGCTGACGGTTGATGCCCATGACCGGGGGCGCGATCCAGTTGGCGAACTTGCCCGGCTCGACCACGCGGCCCATCAGGCTGGCCACGTAGGCACGGTCTTGGTCAGACGGCAGCCACTCGCTGGACTTGGCGTTCCACTCGGCGTCCGACACCACACGGCCGTCCGGGCTGACTTTGACGCCCGCGAGCGTGCCGATGTTGCGGTGGAAAGCCTTGTGCGGCACGGACAGGCGGTAGTCGATACCGGCCTTCTCGATGATACGGTTCCAGCGGTCCACGCCACCCTTGGAGTCGGTGATGTAGTCGTCGCGCAGCACTTCGTTAAGCGCGTTGAGCATCGGCACTTCTTTTTCGACCAGCTTGCCTTCTTCCACGGCCAGGATCTTGTAGCTGTTGCCCTTGAGCACATGGTCATCGGTGCGCTTGCCTTCTTCGTAGCGGCCTTTCAGGCCCGAGCTGTAGAAAGTGGCGGCGTTGGACGACTGGTCGGCGCCGAACAGGTCGATGGTCACCGAGAAGTGGAAGTTGATGTAACGCTGGATGGTGGGCAGATCGATCACACCGGCTGCGCGCAGCTTGGCCACGTCGTCGGTCTTGAGCTCGTTCATCGCGTTCACGGTGCGCTGGATCACGCGGCCCACGCCGGACTCGCCCACGAACATGTGGTGCGCTTCTTCGGTCAGCATGAACTTGGTGGTACGGGCCAGCGGGTCGAAAGCGGATTCGGCGAGGGCGCACAGCTGGAACTTGCCATCGCGGTCGGTGAAGTAGGTGAACATGAAGAAGCTCAGCCAGTCCGGGGTCTTCTCGTTGAAGGCTTCCAGAATGCGGGGGTTATCGGCGTTGCCGCTGTTGCGCTCGAGCAGGGCTTCGGCTTCTTCGCGGCCGTCCTTGCCGAAGTACTTGTGCAGCAGATACACCATGGCCCAGAGGTGGCGGCCTTCTTCCACGTTCACCTGGAACAGGTTGCGCAGGTCGTACTGGCTGGGGGCTGTGAGGCCCAGGTGGCGCTGCTGCTCGACCGAGGCGGGCTCGGTATCGCCTTGTGTGACGATGATGCGGCGCAGGTTGGCGCGGTGTTCGCCAGGCACGTCTTGCCAGGCGGCTTCGCCCATGTGGTCGCCGAAGTGGATCTTGCGCTCTTGCTCGGCGGGGTTCAGGAAAATGCCCCAGCGGTAGTCGGGCATCTTGACGTGGCCGAACTGGGCCCAGCCTTGCGGGTCCACGCTCACGGCCGTGCGCAGGTAGACGTCAAAGTTCTGCGAGCCGTCCGGGCCCATGTCCTGCCACCACTGCAGG
>JBEEOS010000056.1:0-13494 GCA_041191485.1 Pseudomonadota bacterium | reverse complement strand
CGCTTTGCACATAGCGCAGCTCTTCAATCTTGGCTTCGAGTTCGGCAATGGGTTGCTCGAAATCGAGAAACGTACGTTTGGCCAAGTTTTTCTCCTCAAAAGGGTTCAATACGCGACGGGCACGGGATCCAGCGAGCGCCAAATATACCAAGTTGCCACGGTGCTGTAAGGGCTCCAGGCCTGCGCCACTTCACGCAGGTCGCTGCGGCTGACAGGCTCGCCCGAAAAATAGTTATGACTGACGCCATTGATCAGCCCCACATCGTCCAAAGGCAAAACGTTGGGACGCATCAGATGAAAGATCAGGAACATCTCGGCCGTCCAGCGACCAATACCACGAATAGCCACCAACTCGGCAATGATGGCCTCATCGTCCATGTCATGCCAGTCTTTGACGTGCACAGCGCCTGAGTCGAAATGCAGGGCCAAGTCCACCAGGTATTCCACTTTGCGAGCGGACAAACCGGCGGCGCGCATATCGTCCACCTTGAGTTTGAGCACGCCAGCCGGCGTGATTTTGCGCGAGAGCTTGGCAAATTTGTCCCAGACCGATTGCGCAGCCTTGACCGAAATTTGCTGCCCCACGATAGAGCGCGCCAGCGTGACAAAAGCATCCCCGCGAGACTCCAGAACGGCGTCGCCAAACTGGGGGATGATTTTTTTCATGACCCGGTCCTTGCGCGACAAATGCGCGCAAGCCTCGGCCCAATACGCCGGCGTCACAATGACCGTGGCCTTGCTCACGCTTTGGCCTCCCAGGTGGTTCCTGTGGGCGAGTCCTTGAGCACAATGCCGCGGGCCAGCAAGTCGTTACGGATGCGATCGGCCTCGGCAAAGTTTTTGGCAGCCTTGGCATCCGCGCGTGCCTGAATCTGTGCCGCAATGGCCGCTTCGTCCAGTCCTGCGCCAGACTGCAAATAGGTCGTCGGGTCAGATTGCAGCAAACCGAGCACACCACCCAGCGCCTTGAGCAAGCCCGCCAATTCAGGCGAGCGACTGCGGTTGACTTCACTGGCCAAATCAAACAACACCGCTATGGCTTCGGGCGTGCCAAAGTCCTCGTCCATCGCCGCCTTAAAGCGTGCGGCATAAGGATCGGCCCAATCGATGGTCATGGCCACCGGGGTCACCGTCTGCAGCGCGGTGTACAGACGCCGCAGCGCACCCTTGGCATCCTGCAGGTGCACATCGCTGTAGTTCAGCGGGCTACGGTAGTGACTGCGCACCACAAAGAAGCGCACCGTCTCGGCGTCAAACGCCTTGAGCACGTCGCGAATGGTGAAGAAATTGCCCAGGCTCTTGGACATCTTCTCGTTGTCCACATTGATGAAGCCGTTGTGCATCCAGTAACGGGCAAAGCTGCCCTCGCCCAGTGCGCCCTGGCTCTGGGCAATCTCGTTTTCGTGGTGGGGAAACTGCAGGTCGGCACCACCGCCGTGGATGTCAAACGTTTCACCCAGCAGCTCGCAACTCATGGCCGAGCACTCGATGTGCCAGCCCGGGCGGCCGCTGCCAAATGCGCTGTCCCATTTGCAGTCGTCGGGCTCGGTCGGTTTGGCCGACTTCCAGAGCACGAAGTCCAGCGGGTCATGCTTGCCCCCCTCTTCGGTGCTCACGGCCACACGTTCGCCGGCATGGAGCTCGTCCAGGGACTTGCCCGAGAGTTTGCCGTAGCCCGGAAACTTGCGCACCGCGTAATTCACGTCGCCATTGCCGGCACGGTAGGCCAGTCCTTTTTGCTCGAGCGTGCCGATCATGGAGAGCATTTGCGGCACATAGTCGGTGGCGCGCGGTTCGTGCTGCGGGCGCTCGATGCCCAAGGCATCTGCATCCTGATGCAGGGCGTCGATCATGCGGTCGGTCAAATGGCGAATGGTTTCACCGTTGTCCAGCGCCCGCTTGATGATCTTGTCGTCAATGTCAGTGATGTTGCGCACATACGTGACCTTGTAGCCACTGGCCTTGAGCCAGCGTTGCACCACATCAAAAGCGACCATGGAACGGGCATGCCCCAGGTGGCAAAGGTCGTACACAGTCATGCCGCACACATACATGCGCACATGACCCGGTTCAATGGGGGCAAAGGGAACGAGGGAACGCGAGAGCGTGTTGTACAGACGCAAGCTCATGACAGCCATTCAGACAAAACAAAGGCCCGGACAAAAGGGCCTGCAAACATACCGCCAACAACCATCAGCAAATGGTCATTCGGTACAATGTGCTTCAGTATATCCCTGACCGAGCCCCTCGGGGTCAATCGCCTGCCGATGACTATTTTCTTTTCTCCTGTGCAGTGGCAGCGCGCCATGCTGGCAATTGCGCTGGCAAATTTGCTGACCTTTGGGCTGCACGCCCCAGCCCATGCCGACACGTACACCGATGTGCAGCGCATGGTGCGCAACCAGCAGTGGCCTCAGGCACAACAAGCAGCGCAAGCGCACCTGAAGGGCCACCCAAACGATCCGCAAATGCGCTTGTTGCTCAGCCAGATCCAGGTCGGCGCAGGTGAGCGTGCAGCCGCCCAAGCCACCTTGCAACAGCTCACGCAGGACTACCCCGAGCTGCCCGAACCCCACAACAACCTGGCCGCCCTGTACGCTTCCCAAGGTCGGCTGGACATGGCTTTGCAGTCCCTCAACACAGCCATTGCGGCCCGCCCGGACTACACCGTGGCCTTGGAAAACCTCGGTGATGTGTACTTGCAGCTGGCCCAACAAGCTTATGCGAAAGCGGCCAGCAGTCCAGCTCCTTCTAACAAACTGAACGACAAACGCAGCCAACTCGATGCGCTCATCAAGTCTGCGCCTTGACCCCAGCTCACAAGCTCTCTTCAGAAAGCACAGCCATGAACCAAATGCGCCTTCTTCGCAGTTTTGCCGCCTTGTTGCTGTGCAGCGCCTTGTTTGCACACGCGCAGTCTCTGCCGCGCGTGCAAATGGTCACGTCCCTGGGCACCATCGACGTTGAGCTCTACCCCGACAAAGCACCCAAGACGGTGGCCAACTTTCTTCAGTATGTGCGTGAGAAGCATTACGACCAGACGATTTTTCACCGCGTCATCAGCAACTTCATGATCCAGGGCGGCGGCTACGATAACAATTACCGCCCCCGTCCCACCAAGGCGCCTGTGCCGCACGAGGGCCGCAAAGTCCTGGCGCATGGCCTGAAAAACGTGACCGGCACCCTGGCCATGGCCCGCACCAGCGACCCCCACTCCGCCACCGATCAATTCTTCATCAACGTGGTGGACAACGCTTTTCTGGACCCCACCCCGATTCCCGATGGGGATCCTGTGGCCAAATTCGAGTACCAAGGCCGCGTCTATGAAAATGTGGCACGCGCCCAGTTGCTGGCGGCCCCTCAGCTGTACGGCTACACCGTGTTTGGCCGTGTGGTGCAAGGCATGGATGTGGTCAACCGTATCCGCGACGTGCCCACCGGCACTGGCGGCCCTTTCCCGACCGATGTGCCCCGCACACCGGTCATCATTCAATCCATCACTGTTCTACCCTGAATCATCATGAGCAATCCCCAAGTTGAACTGCACATCACCGGCCTCGGTGTCATTACCCTTGAACTTGACGCTGAAAAAGCGCCCAAGTCGACCGAGAACTTCCTGGCCTACGTCAACAAAGGTCATTACGACAACACGATTTTTCACCGTGTGATTCCTGGCTTCATGGTGCAAGGCGGCGGCTTTGAACCCGACATGAAGCAAAAGCCCACCGATGCCCCCATCGAGAACGAAGCCAACAACGGTCTGAAGAACAACAACTACACCATTGCCATGGCCCGCACCCAGGCTCCGCACTCGGCCACAGCCCAGTTCTTCATCAACGTTGCAGACAACGATTTCCTCAACCACACCGCCCCATCGCTGCAAGGCTGGGGTTACGCCGTGTTTGGCAAAGTGGTCAAGGGCACCGAAGTGGTGGACCAGATCAAAGGCGTCAAAACCGGCCGTAACGGCTTCCATGATGATGTGCCCAAAGAGCCCGTCGTCATCGAAAAAGCGGTAGCGCTTTAATCCTGTTGCTGGCGCAGGCATGAATTCTTCGCTTGTGCACAGCATGCATGCGCCGCCTGCCTGGCGGCGCATTGACCTGATTTCCGACCTGCACCTTCAGGCCAGCGAACCTCGCACCTTTGAGGCCTGGGCACACTTCATGCTGCACACCCAGGCTGATGCTGTGTTCATCCTCGGCGATCTGTTCGAGGTCTGGGTCGGCGACGATGCAGTCGCTACAGATCCGTTTTTGCAGCAGTGCCTGAAGGTTTTAAAAACCTCCAGCCAGCAACGCGCCGTGTTTTTCATGCATGGCAACCGGGACTTCCTGGTGAGCGAGACTCTGTTAAACGACCATAGCGTGCAGCTTGTTCCAGACCCCACGTGCCTGCATTGGCAGGGGCATCGCTACCTGTTGTCGCACGGCGACGCACTTTGCCTGGACGATGTGGGGTATCAGGCCTTTCGAAAAAGCTGCCGCACCGAGACATGGCAGCGCGAATTCTTGTCCAAACCCCTGCTTGAACGGCAGGCCCTGGCTCGCGAGATGCGCGACGCCAGCCAGGCTGCCCAAGCACAACAAACCCATTACGCCGATCCGGACACGGCTTTGAGTCTGCAGTGGCTTGGCAACTGCCAGGCCCAGACACTGATTCACGGCCACACCCATCGTCCAGCCGATCATCTGCTGGACGCGAGCCATCGCCGTTTGGTGCTCAGCGACTGGTGTCTGGACCATGCCCCACCGCGCGCGCAAGTACTGCGCCTGCAAGGCGATGGGGACATACAGCGCCTCCAGCCTGATCAGGCTTGCGCCTGACTTGGCCACAGCAGGCGAACACGCAAGCCCCCAAGCGCCGGACTGCGATCGACTTGCACCTGCAAGCCCTCCCGCTGCGCAATACGCCGGATGATGGACCAACCCAAGCCACTACCCTCTCGGGATGAGTCAGCGCGGAAAAATCGATCACCCAATCGTTGCATCTGTTCCTGGCTCATGCCGGGGCCAGCATCCTGCACTTCGAGCATGCATGGCTCAGATTGCCAGCGCACCTGCACTTGAGTGTCCGCTCCTCCATAACGCAACGCGTTATCGACCAGGTTACGCAGCACAACAGCAAGACGTACAGGGTCTGTGCGCAACATCAATCGATCAGGCCCCAACAGGTCAATCCGCCCGCCATGTTCAAGAGCCTCAGGAATCAACTCTGCCAACAGCTGACGCGTTGGTTCAATGACATCCGTGGAGACAAGCGTTTCACCAGAAGTCTGCGCATCCAGCCGGGCCAGATCGAGCAATTGCGCCACCAAATGTGTGGCTCGATCGCAGCCCTGCAATACGGCCTGTAAAGCCTGCTCGCGCTCGATCTTGTCACTGGCGCCTTGCACCACCTGCGCCTGCATACGGATAGCTGCAATCGGCGTGCGAAGCTCATGCGCTGCATCTGCGGTAAAGCGACGCTCACTTTCAATGTGCTCCTGCACCTGAGAAAACAGATGGTTCAGGGCTTGCACCAAAGGTTGAACTTCGCTCATCCCCGTGACATCGGTCTGAAGAGGCTGCAATGCTTGCGCATGACGACGTGCGACCGTTTGCCCCAGCAAACGCAAGGGCGCCAATGCTCTCATGACCAGCCAGCCGATCAGCAAGGCCAGCACAGGTAACCCGATCAAGACTGGCCCTACCGCACTTTGCAAACCCGCCAGCAAAATCTCTCGACGCGCAGAGGACTGCTCTGCGACCATGACCCAGACATCGGGCTCATGTCCCTGCGTGGAAAATACGCGCCAATGCTCACCATTGATCGTTTGATCGGTGAATCCACGCACGCCCAAGGGCATCAATTGCCGCTCTGGTGCGCGGGCTGATTGGCCCAGCAACTCCTGGTCATGCCAGATCTGGAACGCCACCTTGGCCTGGTATTTGTGCAAGACGGGGTCAACCGTAAAGTCGTCATCATCATGGCCCGCCTGAGCCGCCAGAACCGTGGCGGTTTGGGCCAAGTGGGCATCGAGCAATTCACTGAGCTCGTGCGACGTTTTCCACCAGGTCGATGCCAGCACCAGCAGCCAGACACATGCCGTAGCCAGCATAAGCATCCAGATCAAGCGCCACTGCAAAGAGTAAGCCCTCAAACGACTGCCCCTCACGCCATGTCCTTGGCTGAGCGAACCAGCTTCGGCATCATGTATCCAACACCGCGAATGGTTTCAATGACACCTGCATGCAGCTTTTTGCGCAGGTGGTACACATGCACTTCAACAGTGTTGCTGCTGACCTCCGCACCCCATTGGTACAGCTGTTGCTCAACCTGATCGCGGGTGAGCACTCTTCCTGCGTTGAGCATAAAAATCTGGAGCAGCTCGTACTCGCGAGCCGAAAGGTCTACCAGCACATCATCCAATCGTACGTGCCGCGCCACCGGATCCATCCGCAAAGCGCCTGCCACCCACTCAGGCTCTGCCACGCCATGCGAGCGGCGCACCAACGCGCGCAAGCGTGCCGCCAACTCAAGCAAATCGACAGGCTTGATCAGGTAATCGTCGGCCCCTGCATCCAAGCCCGCAATGCGACTGGGCACACTGTCACGTGCGGTCAACACAAGTACGGGTGTATTGACCTTGCTTGATCGAACTGCGGACAGGGTCTGCATGCCATCCTGCCGCGGCAAGCCCAGATCAAGCACCGCAGCCTGGTATTGCCCGGTGAGCAGTTCACGTTCTGCCGCCACGCCATCGCGAACCCAGTCGACTAAAAAGCCCTGCTGCTGCAAGCCTGCCCGCAGACCCGCGCCCAGCAACTCATCATCTTCAGCCAGCAAGATACGCATGGTGATTCCAGAACATAGGTGTTTGCATGTCTATACGCATTTTGCGGCAAGATTATTTTTTCCTCATCCCCACAGCTGCCAACCCCAAAAGAAGACGACACCCAACATCAACAACAAGGCCCACACAGTCTGGTTGTTGCGTACCAAATCAGGACCCTTTTCGCGTAAACGCCCTGTGAGCATCGGTGTGGCCAAATTTTTCTGACGCAACAGGCTGAACCCAGCGACCGCACCCACATGGACGAACACGCCTGTCAGCATCAGGTTGGCCACAGTCTCATGCGCATCGCCAAAGGCATCACCCCACCCCAGCCAATCCTGTTCAGCAACATACCCGCTGAGCACCAAAGGCGCCATACACAGCAAGACCAGCGCAACACTGGTGGCCAGTACAGGCGCTTGCAGTTTGCTGACCCATGCCCGTATGTTTGAAACACCTTGGACAAGCTGCCTGATTCCCAGCAACTTTTGCCGTAACACCGACCATCTGGCAGGCCTGGGGCCCCACAAACCCCACAGCACGCGCATCAGCAAAACACCCAGCAGCGTGTAACCCATGGTGATATGGAGCAGCTTCAGACGCTCGCTCTCGGCCGTGATGTAGCCAACAGTAAAAGACAAGGCCATCAGCGCATGCAGGGTACGGGTCATCAGATCCACCGTACGTCTGCCCTTGTCAGGGGAATCCGCCCCCACAGCGCGGTTAACGGGGGATGCGTATATGGTCTTCATCGTAGTCCCCTTGGTCTGCTCGGGTATGACAGGCAGCGCATTGCGCACGACTGCCCACACTTGCGCGCTTCCAGACGGCATCTGACACCTCTCGGTGCTTACGTTCAAACCAGGCTGAGCGGGTGATGCGGTCTTGTGGCGGCGACGCACTGACTTTTCGGGATATCCCGGCGTGCGCGGTCAACCATTGCGACAACTCTGTGATCGTCTTGCCGTCCAACGAGGCGTCAACGCCATAGTGCCGATCCAGGCTGGACATGATGCGTTTCCAGGACTCAGCTGGCAGCATGGCTGGCGAATAAGCGGTATGGCACGCGCTGCACTCCTGTTTGTAGGGCGCCAGCAAATTCACCCGGCGCTCATATTCAGAGGCAGAGGCCAGGGTACACACCGCGCCTACAACCAGTGCCACCAGCCCCCGGGTCCCTCTCCAGTTCAGTGTGGTCGTCATTTTTTGATCCCCACCAGGTAAGCCAAGACATCCGCTTTTTCAACTGCGGTGCACTCGCGCGCAAGCACATCCTTGCAATTGCGGCGAAACCATTTATCCACCTTGGCATCGTCTGTCAGACGTCGGGCATTGAATGCGGGCGCCAAAGGCTCAATCACCTTGCCTGTGCTGGCGTGTTTTCCAGACTGGGTGGGTGGCATGCCATGGCAACTGGCGCAAGACCAGTCGTTGCCATGCTTGTTGTTGAAAAATTGCTCGCCACGCGCAGCCACTCCTGCCTGGCCCGCAGCTTGTTCCCAACGGTGCAGCTGTGCCTGCGGATCCCCCGCATGAGCCAGCGCACTCACGAACATCAGACAGGCCATGAGCCCATAAGGTTTGATGTTGTTGCTCATCTTCACTCCTTTGTGCTGTGCATGGCTTCAGTTTAGGAAGCGCAGATGAAAAAACCCTGAAGGCTCGCGCCTTCAGGGTTCATACAGCCAGCCAGAAAAGGATCAGCCCTTGAGCAGCACCTTGAGCACGGCCTGCAAGCGGCGGGCCTGTCCCGCATCGTGCGGCTCACGCAGCACTTGCGCCACATCCTGCGCCCAAGTCTGGACGGGAGACGGGTCGTTGCGCCGAGTCAGCAACTGCAGTTGCAGCGCGCGCCGTGCCTCGAGCTTGTCAGCCGGCGTCGGCACTTGGGCAGCCATTTCCAGACGCAGCATAGCCGTGTCTCCAGCTCCCGCTGCAGGCGCCTGCTCAAGGGCCTGTCGCCAGCTCTGACGAACAGTGGCATTCACACTGCGGCCCAGCGCCTGGGCGGCAGGCAAAGCCTCGGCATCACGCGCTTGCCAGCTGCCGAGCAACTGGCTCAGCACTTCGCCATGGGCCTGCGCCTGCAATTTGCGCAAAGCAGCTTGTGCGTGCTCCATGGCCTGTCGCTGCGCGTGGAAGGCAGCATCGGCAAGACGCGGTGAGCGCGGACCATCATCTCGGCGTCCACGCATATCGTCACGACGAGGTTCACGGCCATCACGGCTCTCACGCCCCCCAAAGGGCTTGCGTCCTTGGTCCTTGGGCGCTGGGGTGCCAGGGCGCAGCGCGCCCGGGCGATCATCACCACGCACGGCTACCACGGCTTTGGGAACTTTGGGCGCGGCAGGGGCCTGCGCCTCTTGTGCTGCAGGCGCGTCGCTCGATGTGGGCTCGGAAGCTTCTGGCGCTTGGACAGGTGCCGCTGCCGTGGAGGGCGTTGCAGGTTGCTGCAAGCGTTGAGCCTGCAGTGCCGCCTCCAGGGCCTGCATCGCCTGACGAATGACCGCTGCATCGCCGCCTGCATTGGCCTGCTCCAGGGCTTTGGCCGCATCTAACACCGCCTGATCCCGTGCACTGAGCGCCACGTGTGGCGCACGCTCGCGAGGCGGCCCTTTTCTCTGGAAAGCCTGGTCGATGGGGGCGCGGAAACTTTCCCACAGCTTTTGCTCGGTACGCCGATCCAGCGGCACCTTTTGGGCCTCTACCTGCCAGGCTTGTTGCAGTTGTTTCACGGCATCGATGTTCAAAGGGGTGACCTCGGCCAGCGCTTTGGCCTGATCGATGAATTGATGGCGTGTGGTCAAAGACTGTTTCTGCGCGGCATGCAAACGCGCACCCGCGAGTTTGTAGGCATCTTTCCATTGCTGCTGCAGCTGAGCGAACGCTTTCTCGCTCATGTGGCCTGCATGACGCCAGCGCTCCGAAAAATCGTGCAACGCACGAATGTGAGCTCGCCAATCGTCGCCCTGCCCTTCTTGTTGGGTCCAGGTCTGCAGCTCCTGCATCAGCTCGGCGCGACGCTTGCGTTGTTCGCCAGCTTCTTGCTTGCGCTGACCCAGCCAGCCCTCGACTGTGGCGTAGGCGGCGTTGCACGCAGCATCAAAGCGGCGCCACAACCCATGGTTGGGGTAGCCGCCCTGGTCCGCTGTTTTCCACTCCTGGCGCAGTTGGCGGATGGCTTCCTGCATCTTGCGACCCGTCAAGGCAGGCACGCGGGCAGTGGGTTGCTGGGGTGTCGGTGCGACAGCTGGAGCAGGTTCGCCTGCGTCCATGGCAGCTGGCTCAGAATCAGCCCCGTCTTTTGTCTCTGGAGCCACTGGCGGTTCTGGAGCATCAACCATCAAGGCCTCGGCACGCTGCACCAGCGCCTGACGCAACTGGTCAGCCAGCCAGCGTTGCCAACCCTCCGAATCACCAGCGGATGTGAGGGCTTCGTGCACACGCGCATCCAGTGCATGGTCCATCGCCTGACCGTGCTCCTTGAGCACGGCGCGCAATGCAGCCACAGTTTCCGGATGGTCTTTGCCCTGGCCTGCCTGAAGGTGTTGCTCCACCGTCAGCAGCACTTGTTCCACGGCAGCCGTGGCTTGTGCGCGCTGTTGCTGGCGCTGTTGAGGGTCGACCGATGTCCGCGCAGGCTTGGTCACGGCTGCAGGTGCGGTCACCTCGACAACTTCGCCACGTGAGCGGCGAACCTCATCGGCCCAGACGGGCACTTCCGGCAAGGCTGCATCCTGGTTGCTCAGGGCGTGTACAGCTTGGGCCAGCGCCTGTTCAAAACCACTCCAGACCGCCTGCAGCTGTTCTTGCGCAGCCTGAAGCTGCACAGGCAGCTTCATGTCCACGCTGGCCCAGTCAGGTTGCGCCTGCAAGGCCTGGGTCTGC
Organism: Pseudomonadota bacterium; assembly: GCA_041191485.1. Taxonomy (GTDB): domain Bacteria; phylum Pseudomonadota; class Gammaproteobacteria; order Burkholderiales; family Burkholderiaceae_C; genus Limnohabitans_A. The sequence continues at coordinate 2,789 of JBEEOS010000056.1, read as the reverse complement.
GACTGCCATTGAGCCACGTCCTGGGCGAGCTGCACAGTGGCGGCTTGCGCCTCGGCCACAGGCTTGGTGGACAACACCTCTACGCGCTGCGCCAACAGCACGGCGGCCTCTCGCTCGACCATCACCTGATGTTGCAACTCCTCAATCAAACGCACCTTCTCGGCCAAAGCAACCCTCAAAGCTGCAAGGGGCTCGCGTGAAAGGGGAGCCCCTGCCTTGGCCGCATCGCGCTGCCAAGCCATGGCATCGGCTATGTTCAGTCGTGCGCCGGACAGCAGCGCTTGCGCGCGCTCGGCCCAATCGTGAGCCAACACATCCTGTTGGCCTTGGCGCTTGTGCTCGTCGATACGCTCCTTGAGCAGCTTGGCGGCGCCTTTGTCCTTGTGACTCATCTGCACAAAGACCTCCTGCACCAAAGCCATGTCCGGCTCAGTGTTCAGCCATTGACGCAAACAGGCGCTGCGATCACCACTGGTCGCCGCCGAAAAAGCGCCTTGAGTCAATTGGTCAAGCGCATTCAAATCATGAGAAGGGGTCGAAGTCACCGCTGCTGGTCCCTGAAAAAACGTTATCTACAGTCTCTTAATGTAACAAGGCTTGGAGCCCACGACGGGTTTCAAGCGCATGTCCTTCATTATTTTGAGTCATCAAACAACAAATCCTCATGATTGACCGGTTATTAATGAGGCAGGACAATCGTGCCCCATGTCTGAACGTACCCCGTTGGACCGTATCAAGCAGGTGCTCCAAACAGGCGCACAAGACATTCGAGAAGGCTTTGTGGTGATGTTGCGCCACTCCCTGGCCCTGTTGGGCTTGAGTGTGATGGTGTTGTTGCTGGCGTTTGCCGCACGTCCGGAGCTGCGTACCGCGGTCAGTGAAAAAACCATGGCCTGGCTGCAAAGCCAGTTGCCTGAAGTCGCCTTTGCGGGCGAAGAGTTTTTGGGCCGCTCACTGGCCTCGGACCTCAAGGGATTGAGTACGCAACAGGCGGCTGTCGCACGATTGCTCAGCCGTCGCTACAAAATTGCCGCAGAACCCCTGGCCGCCTTGATCACGGAAGCTGACACTCTGGGCGCCAACAGCCAGCTGCCCTCGAATCTGATTTTGGCCATCATGGCCGTGGAGTCGGGATTCAACCCTTACGCCATGGGAACCAAAGGCGCCATGGGTTTGATGCAAATTGTGCCTTCGCAACTCAAATCCAGTCTCAGCAGTTTCGGAGGCAAGCTGGCCACCTATGACCCCCTGACGAATATGCGGCTGGGCACTCGGCAGTTGCAAATTTTGGTACAGGAAAGTGGCTCGCTGGAAAGCGGCATCCAGCGCTACGGGGAACAATCGGGTCAAACCGACCCGAAAAATTACCTTCACCGCGTGGTTTCTGAATACCTTCAGCTTGAAAAAGTCGCCCGCCAAGATCCTGTGCCGGAGCTACTGGGCATTGCACCTCACGCCTCCTGATTGTGTCCGCCGAAAGCGACTGTCCGCTACACTAATGGGGTGCACAACTGGCGATAGGGCCCTGCAATCGAAGTGGGCCTGACGTGGACATGGCGGCAACGTCACCAACCACTAGGGAGTGCGCAGCAGCCAGGCATGCCAGCTGCTTTTTGCCGTTCGCCTGGGCAGCCCTTGTCAGCGCTTTTGCAAGCCGCGCCAAGGCTCCATCTTTTAAGGACTGCCATGTACAACCGAAACATCCTGATTGAACAGACTGATCCCGAGCTGTTTGCCGCCATCCAGGCCGAAAACGCTCGCCAGGAACACCACATCGAGCTGATCGCCAGCGAGAACTACGCCTCGCCCGCCGTTATGGCCGCCCAGGGCAGCCAGCTCACCAACAAATACGCCGAAGGCTACCCCGGCAAGCGCTACTACGGCGGCTGCGAATACGTCGACATCGCCGAACAGCTGGCGATTGACCGCGTCAAGCAGATCTTTGGCGCCGAAGCCGCCAACGTGCAGCCACACTGCGGCGCGTCGGCCAACGAGGCCGTGTTCCTCGCCTTCCTCAAACCCGGTGACACCATCATGGGCATGAGCCTGGCCGAAGGCGGACACCTCACCCACGGCATGCCGCTGAACATGTCGGGCAAGTGGTTCAACGTGGTCAGCTACGGTCTGGACAAGAACGAAGCCATCGACTACGACGCGATGGAAGCCAAGGCCCGTGAGCACAAGCCCAAGCTGATCGTCGCCGGTGCTTCGGCCTACTCACTGCACATCGACTGGGCCCGCTTTGCCAAGGTGGCCAAGGAAGTCGGCGCGATCTTCATGGTCGACATGGCCCACTACGCCGGTCTGATCGCTGCAGGCGTCTACCCCAACCCTGTGCCGCACGCCGACGTGGTGACCTCGACCACGCACAAGAGCCTGAGGGGCCCGAGGGGCGGCATCATTTTGATGCGCGCCGAGCACGAGAAAGCCATCAACAGCGCCATCTTCCCCGGCCTGCAAGGCGGCCCACTCATGCACGTCATCGCGGCCAAGGCCGTGGCCTTCAAGGAAGCGCTGCAGCCCGAATTCAAGGCTTACCAGCAGCAAGTCATCAAGAACGCTCAGATCGTGGCCGAGACCCTGACCCAGCGCGGCCTGCGCATCGTCAGCGGCGGCACCCAGAGCCACGTCATGCTGGTGGACTTGCGTGCCAAGGGTATCACCGGCAAGGAAGCCGAAGCCGCCCTGGGCGCAGCCCACATGACGATCAACAAGAACGCCATCCCGAACGACCCTGAAAAGCCGTTCGTGACCAGCGGCGTGCGCATCGGCACCCCGGCCATGACCAC
>JBEEOS010000055.1:0-13524 GCA_041191485.1 Pseudomonadota bacterium | reverse complement strand
GGGCCACCACACACGCACGCCCATTTCCTCGAGCATGGCGCGCGCTCTTGCATCCAGTTCAAAGCGGGTGGGGTCGTTCATGTTCAATCCAGTTTCAGGCTCATGACCACAGCATGCTCACGCCGAGTGCGGTCCAGAGGATAGTAATCCTTGCGGACACTCACGCGCACAAAACCTGCACGTTCATACACCTGCAAGGCGCGCACATTGCTTTCGCGCACCTCCAGCCAGACCTGCACAGCGCCTTGCGTCCTCGACCAGTCCAGCCAGTGCTGCAGCAAGCCCCTGGCCAAGCCCTTGCCCTGATGGTCTGGCGCGACCGCCACATTGAGCAAATGCGTCTCCTGCACGCCCGGCATCGCCACCAGATAGGCCCGAAGCACATCTTCTTCAAACCAGCCCACGCAGTGGTAACCACTGCGCAGCGCATCAGCAAAATGCCCCTGGCTCCAGGGATGGCTGTAGGTCAGCTGCTCAATCGCCAAAACCTGCGGCAAGTCCTGCACCGTCAGGTCGCGCAGCGCAAGACCCGGCATAGTCATGCAGCCGCCCCGAATTGCGCAGCTTTGACCGCTTCGCGCTCGGCGGTGGTTTGGGCGACCTTGTCGCGAATGTAGAGCGGCATGGCCAGCTCGGCGCTCACGCCTTGTCCTGCCGCCCATAAGGCGGGGGCCAGGCTCGCCATGGCTTGCGCCGTGGGCAAGGCCACATGGGTGCGCAAGCCTGCAGGCATGCGATCCGGATACACCTGCACCGCGTTGCCGCTGACGATGGTGTCAGCGGGCCAGGCGCTGCTGTCAGGCAACTGCGCGGCCACCTGCAAAGGCATCAGGGTTTGCCAGCCTGTCTGGGGCGCCCAGCGGTACAGCGCCATGTACATCTCGTTCATCCGGGCGTCCAGCAACGCCAGCACCGTCAGAGGGCTTGGCGCTTGAGCGCCCTGCACATCCAGGCGGGTTTGCTCGGCCACCGCCAGCAAGGTGTCCACCGGCAACACCGGCTTGTCCACCGCAAAGGCAAAACCCTGCGTCACCGCACACGCAGTGCGCAAGCCCGTAAAGGAGCCGGGACCACGACCGAACACCAACCCATCGAGATCCTGCAAGCGCAAGCCCGCCTGACCCAGCAATTGCAGGCAACCCGGAATCAGCGAAGCCGATGACTGCGCTGCGCCGGGCAAGGTTTGCGTGAACACCTGCTCTGCGGTGGTCACGGCCAGCGAGACCACCTCGGTGCTGGTGTCCATCACCAGTGTTTTGACGGGCACTTTCATGCAGCCACCTTTTTCAAGCCCGGCGCAGGCGCCTGACGCACGCCAAACAAAATGCCTGCGGTCACCAGGCCCAAGCCCAACAAGACCTGCCAGTGCATGGGCTCACCCAGAAACAGCACCGCACCGATGGCTGACAGGCCCGGCACCAGCGCCGTGATCATGGTCGAGCGCACAGGCCCGTAGTAGCGCACCATTTGCGTGAAAGTGATGCCAGAGATCACCACCGACCCCCAGCCCTGAAAGACCGCCTGGAACAACCATTCGCTGATCGGTGCCTGCGACAAGTGCGAGGGCACTAGCCCTGTAAACACGGCCAGCAAGTAGCTGGGCACATAAACCACGAAGGCAAACGCGGTGATGGCCATGGTCGAGCGCACCGGGTCCAGCCCCAACCTGCGCACCGTCACGCTGTAGGCTCCCCAGCAGCATGCCGCGCTCATGAACAGCACATCGCCCTTCCAGACATCGCCGCCCTCAAACGCCTTGAGCAAGCTGGCACCGCCAACCAGCAAGTCCCCGCCCACAATACAGGCCAGCCCCACCCAGCGCCCGCCCGGAATGCGCTCGCCCAGCACCGCCCAGGCCAGCAAACTGGTCCACAAAGGCAGGCTGCCCGGCATCAACACCGAGGCGTGCACCGCCGGCGCATAAAAGAAACCGGCATAGGCCAGCATGGCGTAGAGCAAACCACCCAAAGCGCCCGCCTGCATCGTCATGGACCAGGGCAAAGGCGAGAGCCCACCCAGGCTGCCGGTGGCGGTATGGCCACGCCGATGCGTCATCCACCAGGCCCAGGGCAACAACACCACACTGGCGCCACAAATGCGCAGCAGCGCCAAGTCCAGCGGCAGCAGATGGTGTGCCGCCGAGGCCCGGGCAATCACAATGAACGAGGTCCAGATCGCCACCGTCACGGCAGCCGCACCCAAACCGAGCAAACGAGGGGAAAATGACATGCGCCGATGATACGGGCTCGCCCGTCCACCCTTTGTCTTGCCTGCGTCCATGCACCGACTTTTCTTCATGCGCCTGCGCCCTTTGATGGCCCATCTTCTGGCCTTGAGCCTGACCCTGCAGCTGGGCTCCGCTTTCGGCGCGGCGGCAAGGCCTGCCGCTCAGACCTTGCCACCGAGCGTGAGCCAGGCCCTGCGCCAGGCTGGAATCCCGCCCGCTGCAATGGCCGTGGAAGTGATGCCATTGGCCACCGACGGTTTGCCCGCCCCCTTGTTGTCGCGAGAAGCGCGCACCCCCGTGAACCCGGCCTCGCTCATGAAGCTGGTGACCACCTACGCCGGTCTGGACCTGCTGGGGCCGCAATTCACCTGGGACACCCGCATCTGGACCACCGGCGAAGTGCGTGCAGGCACCTTGCATGGCGACCTGATCATCGAGGGATCGGGCGATCCCAAGTGGGTGCGCGAGCGCATGGAAGACACCTTTGCCGCCATCAAAAGCCACGGCATCGAGCGCATTGACGGCCATATCGTGCTGGACCGCAGCGTGATGAACATCACCCCTCGCAGCGAAGCTTTTGATGACGAACCCCTGCGGCCCTACAACGTCGAGCCCGACGGCTTGCTGGTCAACTTCAAAGCCCTGATCTTCAAATTCACGCCGGACCCCGACAGCAACGTGGCCCGCATCGACACCGAACCCCACATTGCCGACGTCTCCTTGCCTACCCAGGTGCCATTGAGCACGGCTGCCTGCCAGGATTGGCGCAGTCAGCTGCGCGCCGATTTTTCCAATCCCTTGCAGATCCGGTTTGCAGGCACCTACCCCTTGGCCTGCGGCGCGCAGGAGTGGCCTGTGGCCTACACCGACCCCACCCAGTACGCGCGCCGCGTGGTGCGTGGCATGTGGCTGGCCGCAGGTGGCCAGCTCAGCGGCCAGGTGCGCGAAGGCCAGCGCCCAGGCTCTGCGCGCCTGCTGCTGCACAGCCCTTCCTTGCCTTTGTCGGAGCTGGTGGCCGACATCAATAAATTCTCCAACAACGTGATGGCGCAGCAGCTGTTCCTGACCTTGTCGGTTCAACCCGGCGTGGCCGGTTCGTTTGAGCAATCGCGCCAGCGGGTCGGGCAGTGGTGGCGCGCCCGTCTGCCCCTGTACACCGCACCGACTCTGGACAATGGCTCCGGGCTTTCGCGGCAGGAACGCATTGAAGTGCGCAGCCTCAGCGCCTTGTTGCAACTGGCCGCGCAGGGCCCGCTGGCTCAGACCTTCCAGCACTCCCTGTCGATCGTGGGCGTGGACGGCACCGTCAAACACTGGATGGAGCGCTACCCTCATTCCCAACTGCAAGGAAAGGCCTGGCTCAAGACCGGCAGCTTGCGCGATGTTGCTGCAGTGGCCGGGTATGTGCAAAGCCAGACGGGCCAACGCTACAGCGTGGTGGCCATCGTGAACCACGAAGACGCCAAGCGCGCCCGCCCCGCACTCAGCGCCCTGCTGGAGTGGGTGGAACAGGACGCATCGCCACCGTCAAAGCCCTCAGGCAGACGTCAGGCCAAACGCTAATTTTCAGGCCGCAGCGCGGCGCAAACGGTCGGCCACACCTTCCCATGCGGGTGTCGCGGGCGGCTGCTCCACCCAGATTTGCGCAACGCCTCGCGCATCGAGTTCGCGCAGCACAGCAAACAAATCATGCGCGGCTTGCTGGGCATCTGGCGCTTGCGCACGCCACAGCACACCCGCGCCCAAATCGCTGGGCGCAGTTTGCGACCAGACCCCGAGGTTGTTGGCATGCACGCCCAAAGCCTGCAGACGCTGATGCAACTCCTGGGCAGGCATCACCCGCACCTTGGCGCGGGGCGCGTAATGCGACTCCAGCGTGCCCGAGGCCTTGGGCGCAGCCTGCGCCAGCGCTTGCGGGTCTTGCAGGGATACACCGCAAGCGGCCTCAATCTGCTCCCGGGTGATGCGCCCGGGCCGCAGCAGCACCGGCACCCCACGCGTGCAGTCCACAATGGTCGACTCAATGCCCACCTCGCACGCGCCGCCATCCAGAATCAACAAGGCATCGCCAAACTCCGACTGCACATGTGCGGCCGTGGTCGGACTCACGCGTCCGAACTTGTTGGCGCTGGGCGCAGACAGCCCCGGCAAACCTGCTGCGGCGCAGGCCTGCAGCAAGGCTTGGGCGACCGGATGCGAGGGACAACGCAGACCAATCGAGTCTTGCCCCCCTGCCGATGCAGTGGCCACGCCTGGGCGGCGCGGCAGGATCAAGGTCAACGGCCCTGGCCAGAAAGCGTCCATCAAACGCTGTGCAAAAGTGGGCACTTCGGCGGCAAACACAGGCACCTGTTCAGCCCCAGCCACATGCACGATCAAAGGATGGTCCGCAGGCCGCCCTTTGGCGGCAAAAATGCCTGCAATGGCCTGCTCATTGGTCGCGTCGGCCGCCAGGCCATAGACCGTTTCCGTGGGCAGGCCCAGCAAACCGCCCGCTGCCAGGGTCTGCACGGCCTGCGCAATGGATGCGGCATCCTGCCCATCGAGCATCATGGTCAGAACGGCTCAATGCCCAGCACGGCGCAAGCCTGCAGCGCTACTTCGCGCGCAGCTTCCGGTGTGGCGGCGGTGATGTTGAGGTGCCCCATCTTGCGGCCTTTGCGGGCCGACAATTTGCCGTACAAATGCAAGTGCGCGCCTGGCAAAGCCAGCACACGATCCCAATCGGGGGTGGATCTGGCGTCGGGTCCTGATGCCACGGCCTCAGGCCACAAATCGCCCAGCACATTGAGCATGATGGCGGCTGAATGCTGGCGTGGCTGCGTCAGCGGCAAGCCTGCCAGAGTGCGGACCTGCAAGTCAAATTGCGACTGATCACACGCGTCCAGGGTGTAGTGCCCACTGTTGTGGGGGCGCGGCGCCATTTCGTTGACCACCAGCTGCCCGCCTTCGAGCACAAAAAACTCCACGCACAGCACACCCACATACTGCAGGCCTTCTGCGATGGCCTTTGCCGCAGCCACTGCCTGCTGCGCAAGAACGGCAGGTACCGCGCCCTCGTACACCTCGGTCACCGCCAGAATGCCGTCGCGGTGAAGATTGCGTTGCACCGGGAAATGCACGCATTGCCCGTCACCCCCACGCGCCACGATGACGGAGCATTCATCCTTGAGCGGCAGCATTTTCTCCAGCACGCAGGGCACGCGTTGGAGTTCCTCCCAGGCCTGGACCAACTCGGTCTGCGTTTTCACGCGGACCTGGCCCTTGCCATCGTAGCCCAAACGGGCCGTCTTGAGGATACCCGGGAGCAAATCCCCCGTCACAGCCTGGAGTTGTGCCTCGGTCTCGATCACTGCATGCGGGGCCACCGGCACACCACATTTGACAAAATGGGCCTTCTCGGCTGCGCGATCCTGGGCAATGGCCACCGCATCGGCGCCCGGCGCCACAAAGCGATGCGCCCCCAGGGTCAGCAAGGCCGGAGCAGGCACATTTTCAAATTCGGTGGTGATGGCGGTGCACCGCTGCATCAGCTGCGCCAGGCCTTGTTCGTCCAGGTAGTCGGTCTGGATATGGTGATGGCTCACCAGGCCCGCCGGGCTGGCCGGATCAGGATCGAGCACTGCCGTGAAGTACCCCATGGCCTGGGCAGCATGAACAAACATGCGCCCCAGCTGACCACCGCCCATCACACCCAGCGTGACAGGCTGGCCGTTGACCACGGCCCCGGGCAGCAACATGCTCATGCAGCCCCCACAGGCGGCAAGGTCATGGCGCGTGCTGCGGCCGTTTGTTCGGCGCGGAAAGCTTCGAGCTTGCTGCGCAAGGCTGCATCATGGTTGGCCAGCAGGGCCACGGCAAACAGGGCCGCATTGGCTGCGCCCGCCTGGCCAATGGCAAAGGTGGCCACCGGCACGCCTTTAGGCATCTGCACAATGCTGTGCAGCGAATCCACGCCCGACAGCGCCTTGGTCTGCACCGGTACCCCCAGCACCGGCACCACGGTTTTGGCGGCGATCATGCCCGGCAGGTGGGCTGCACCGCCCGCGCCAGCGATGATGGCCTGCAGGCCACGGCCAGCGGCAGCCTCGGCGTAGGCAAACATGTCGTCGGGCATGCGATGGGCCGAAACCACGCGCGCCTCGTGAGGAACGCCAAACTGTTGGAGAATCTGGACTGCGTGCTGCATGGTCTCCCAGTCGGAACTGGAGCCCATGACCACGCCGATGAGCGCTTGAGTCATTGGGTGCTTTTCGTTGTCAAGCTTGAATTTTAAGGTTTCCGCCCACAACTGGACGGAGATTCACACACTGGGGTCCCATGAACGTCACGATTGAAAACTTTGAAGCCGAGGTGGTTGCCGCCTCCATGTCCACCCCGGTGCTGGTCGATTTCTGGGCCCCCTGGTGCGGCCCCTGCAAATCCCTGGGGCCCGTGCTCGAAAAACTCGAAGCCGACTACGGTGGCCGTTTCAAGCTGGCCAAGATCAATTCCGACGAGCAGCAAGAGCTCGCTGGTGCCTTTGGCATTCGCAGCATTCCCACCTGCGTGCTCATGATGGGCGGCAAGCCGGTGGACGGCTTCATGGGCGCGCTGCCCGAAGGCCAGGTGCGCCAGTTCCTGGACAAGCATGTGCCCAGCGAAGACGCCCTGCAAGCGCAAGATGCTGCCAATGACGCGCAGGAACACCTGGCCGCCGGCGACGCACAGAGCGCCCGCGCCGCGCTGGAGCAAGCCCTGGCCACTGCCCCTGGCAACGACGATGCGCGTTTTGACCTGGTGCAACTGCTGATCAGCGAGGGCGAGCTGGCCGAAGCCGCCGCCTTGTTGGCGCCCACATTGGGCCGCATCCCACCCTCGCAACGGTTTGAAGCGCTGCAGCAGTGGCTGCTGGCGCTGGAGTTTGTGACGACCGACCCTCGCGGTCAATGGTCACTTGAAAAATTCGATGAGTTGATCGGCCAGAACAAGCGCGACTTTGAAACCCGCCTGGCCAAAAGCCGCGTCCTCATGGCCGCAGGCGAATGGACCGCTGCCATGGACGAGCTGCTGGAAATCGTCATGCGCGACAAGAAGTGGGCCGACGAGACCCCGCGCAAAACCGTGGTCGCCATTCTCGAGTTGCTCAGCCCACCCCCTGCCAAAGCCGACCCTGCATTGGCGGGCAAAAGCGCTGGAGGCATTGAATTGACCAGCCAAAGCACCGCATCACAAGACCCGCAAGCGGCACTGATCTCCAGCTACCGTCGCAAGCTGAGCATGGCGCTCAACTGAACCGGCCCTGCGCCCCTGCGCGGGCGCAGCAACTCAGCCCACCAGGCGCTGCAGGGCTTCGCGATATTTGGCAGCCGTGTGTTCGATCACATCCTTGGGCAGGCGCGGTGCAGGTGGCGTCTTGTCCCAGGGCTTGCCTGCCACCTGAGCGGTTTCCAGCCAGTCGCGCAGGAACTGCTTGTCAAAGCTCGGCGGGTTGCTGCCTTCGGCATAGCTGTGAGCATATGAATCCATTGGCCAATAGCGCGATGAGTCAGGTGTGAGCACCTCGTCCATCAGCACCAGCGTGCCGTCCTGATCCAGACCGAACTCGAACTTGGTGTCGGCGATGATGATGCCCTTTTTCGCTGCAATCTCGCTGGCGGCCACGTACAGACGGATCGAAATGTCGCGAATCCGGCTGGCCAGATCGGCACCAATCATCTCCACCGTGCGCTCGTAGGTAATGTTCTCGTCATGCTCGCCCACCGCGGCCTTGGCGGCAGGGGTATAGATCGGCTCAGGCAGCTTGCTGGCGTTTTTCAGCCCTTCGGGCAGGGGCACGCCGCAGACCGAGCGGCTGTCCTGGTATTCCTTCCAGCCGCTGCCAGCCAGATAGCCGCGCACCACCGCCTCCACCGGGATCGGCTTGAGGCGCTTGACCAGCATGGAGCGGCCTTTGACCTGCGCCACCTCTTCGGCGCTGACCACGCCTTCGGGCGCATCGCCAGTCAGGTGGATCGGGCAGATGTTCAGACCCTTGGGCCCGAGCTGGTCAAACCAGAACAAGGCCATTTGCGTGAGCAACTCGCCCTTGCCGGGAATGGGCTCGCCCATGATCACGTCGAAAGCGCTGATGCGGTCAGAGGCCACCATCAGGATGCGGTCGTCACCCACGGCGTAGTTGTCGCGCACCTTGCCGCGCGCCAGCAAGGGCAGGGAAGTCAGGGCCGAGGTGTGAAGAGCAGAGGTCATGGCAATCAGAAAATAAAAAGGCCCGTCGAACGTTCAACGGGCCCGAAACATTCAGCCAGATTATCTCAGGCTTCAGTTGACCACTTGGGCCAATTCACCAGCGGCGTACTTGCCCGCCATGACGCTCAAGGACTGGCCCTTGATCTTGCTGCCCTGCCCTTCGCAGCCAAACTCCAGGTAACGCTGCTTGCAGATTGCCTGGGCAGCGGCACGGGCGGGCTTGAGCCATTCGCGGGCGTCAAATTTGTCCGGATTCTCGGCCAGGAACTGACGGCACGCAGCGGTCATGGCCAGGCGGATATCGGTGTCGATGTTGACCTTGCGCACGCCGTGCTTGATGGCTTCCTGGATCTCGGCCACCGGCACTCCGTAGGTCTCTTTCATCTTGCCACCAAACTGGTTGATTTTGGCCAGCAAGTCCTGCGGGACGCTGGAGCTGCCGTGCATCACCAGGTGGGTGTTGGGAATGCGAGCGTGAATTTCCTTGACGCGGGAAATCGCCAGCACATCGCCTGTCGGCGGACGGGTGAATTTGTAGGCGCCGTGGCTGGTGCCAATGGCAATGGCCAAGGCGTCGAGCTGGGTGGCCTGGACGAACTGCGCTGCCTCTTCGGGGTCGGTCAGCATCTGGCTGTGATCCAGTTTGCCCACGGCGCCAATGCCGTCTTCCTCGCCCGCCTCGCCGGTTTCCAGCGAACCCAGGCAGCCAAGTTCGCCTTCGACCGTGGCGCCGATCTTGTGCGCCATCTCGACCACAGTGCGGGTGACGTTGACGTTGTAGTCAAAGCTGGATGGCGTTTTGCCGTCTTCCATGAGCGAGCCATCCATCATGACCGAGCCAAACCCCAGCGCCAGCGCACCCTCGCACACCTTGGGGCTGGTGCCGTGGTCCTGGTGCATGACCAGCGGAATGTGGGGCCACTGTTCGGCCGCAGCCTGGATCAGGTGCTTGATGAAAGGTTCACCCGCGTATTTGCGGGCACCAGCGCTGGCCTGCAGGATGACGGGCGCCCCCACCTCGTCTGCAGCCTGCATGACGGCCTGAACCTGTTCCAGATTGTTGACGTTGAAGGCCGGAATGCCGTAGCCATTGGCTGCAGCGTGGTCCAGCAATTCCCGCATCGAGACGAGTGCCATGGTGAAATTCCCCGGAAGTTGAAAATCTGTTTCGCCAGCCTTGTAACCAGCTTGTAACTGCGATCCATTCTATCGGGATGCAGCTGACAAGGGACTGAACCACTATGATGCAGCCCATGCAAAACACCCCATCCCTGTACAAGTGCTGGAGCTGGACCCTGGTCCTGGGCCTGGCCATTGGCGCGTGGGACACCAGCGGGCTGGATTTGCCCAGCGCCCAATGGTTTGGCAACGCACAAGGATTCGCTCTGCGTGACAACTATTGGCTCACGGCCATCTTGCACGACGGGGCGCGTCAAGCCGGCTGGATGGTGCTGATCGCCCTGGCCGCCGTGCTGTGGCGCCCTTGGGGTCCATTCAAGGCCTTGCAACGCCTGAGCACCCCACAACGCTGGGGGCTGTGGCTGTCGATCGTGGCGGCCATCCTGGCGGTCTCGCTGGTCAAAGGATTCAGCCACACCAGTTGCCCCTGGGACCTGCAGGTCTTTGGCGGCAAGCTCCCCCTGGTCTCGCACTGGGACTTTGGACTGCGCGATGGTGGGGGTGGACACTGCTTTCCCGCAGGGCATGCCTCTACCGGCTTTGCCTTCATGGCAGGCGGTTTCTGGCTGTTGCCCCATCAGCGTAGCTGGGCCCGGCTGTGGTGGACCCTGACCGGCCTGAGCGGTTTGGTTCTGGGCCTGGTGCAGCAAGCACGCGGCGCCCACTTCACTAGCCACACGCTCTGGACTGCATGGATCTGCTGGAGTGTGGGGCTGTTGTGTTTCAGTCTCTACCAGCGCTTTAGCTCACGCGGCACAGCTTGAGCATATTGGTGCCGCCAGGTGTGCCCATCGGCTCGCCACATGTAATGGCATAAATGTCACCGGCATTCACAATGCCTCGCTTCTTGAGGTGGTTTTCGGCCTGCGCCAGCGCCGTGTCACGGTCGGCACTGGTGTCCAGCAACAAGGGGCGCACATTGCGATACAGCGTCATGCGTCGCTGTGAAGACAGCTTGGTGGTCAGCGCGTAAATCGGAATTTTCACCCGCTGGCGGCTCATCCACAGCGCGGTGGAACCCGACTCGGTCAGCGCAACAATCGCTTTGGCGTTCATGTGAAAAGCGGTGAACAACGCGCCCATGGCGATCGACTGGTCAATGCGGCGGAAAGACTGGCCCACAAAGTGCGTGTCCAGCTCCACATGTTCCGAGCTCTCTGCAGCCTCGCAAATCTTGGCCATTTCCTGCACCGTCTCCAGCGGGAACTTGCCCGCCGCGGTTTCGGCACTCAGCATGACGGCATCGGTGCCATCGAGCACGGCGTTGGCCACATCCGACACTTCGGCACGCGTGGGCACCGGGTTGGTGATCATGCTCTCCATCATCTGGGTCGCCGTGATGACGACCTTGTCGTGCTGGCGGGCCAGCTTGATCATGTGTTTTTGCAGCGCGGGCACGGCGGCGTTGCCCACTTCCACCGCCAGGTCGCCGCGAGCCACCATGATGCCGTCACTGGCCAGCAAAATCTCTTCAAGACGCGGAATCGCCTCGGCGCGCTCGATCTTGGCAATCAGGCCGGGCTTGTGGCCATGCTCGGCCCCCGCCACATTGCACAGCTGGCGCGCCATTTCCATGTCGGTGGCATTTTTGGGGAAACTGACGGCCACATAGTCGGCCTTCAGGCCCATGGCGGTCTTGATGTCTTCCATGTCCTTGGCCGTCAGGGCTGGCGCCGTCAGGCCGCCACCTTGCTTGTTGATGCCCTTGTTGTTGGACAACTCGCCACCGAGTTTGACGGTAGTGTGCACCGCCTCGCCCTTGACGGCGTCCACCGCCAGCACGATCAGGCCGTCGTTGAGCAAGAGCACATCGCCGGCTTTCACATCACGCGGCAGCTCCTTGTAATCGAGGCCCACGCCGTGGATGTCCCCAGGCTCGGCGCGCGAGGCATCGAGCACAAATTTCGCCCCGGGCTCCAGCATGACCTTGCCCTCGGCAAATTTGCCCACGCGGATTTTGGGACCCTGCAGATCGGCCATGATGGCCACTTCACGGCCTGCGCGCTGCCCGGCCTCGCGCACCAGGTTGGCGCGATCAATGTGGTCTTGCGCCTTGCCATGGCTGAAATTGAGACGAACCACATTCACGCCCGCCCGGATCATGGCCTCGAGCATCTCCAGCGTGCTGGAGGCCGGGCCGAGGGTGGCTACGATTTTGGTGGCGCGAAGCGACATGAACAGTCTCCTTGTAACTTGGTTTCAATTTTCCCACCAATTGGGTTACATCCCCAGAACATTCTGCAAGGCCAGTTCAATACTTTTTAAGTATTCATTCACGCCTGGCTAATGGCTCTGCCATTGATCCTTGTCAGTGCGGGGAAAACCTCTCCCGCATAAAATTGCTACATCGGCAAGTTGCTTGCCTTAATTACCTGTGTACACATGTCTGACCAACCGATTGCCATTGACCAACCCATGCCCCACCGAAAGGTGATCCGCGAGTGGCTGATCCCATTGGCCCAACGCACCACGCTGCGCGCTTTTGTGTTGCTGGCTTTTGATTACGCCCTGTTTTTTGCACTGATCGCCGGGACCATCGCCTTCGACGCTGTCTGGGCCAAACTGCTGTGCGGTCTGGCTGCTGGATTCGTGATTGGTCGCCTGTTCATCATCGGCCACGACGCCTGCCACCAGAGCCTGACGCCCCACCGCGAGCTCAACAAGGTGCTCGGCCGCATCGCATTTTTGCCCTCCATCACCCCCTACAGCCTGTGGGACACTGGCCACAACGTGGTGCACCACGGCTACACCAACCTCAAGGGCGTGGACTTCGTGTGGGAGCCGCTGACGGCCGAAGAATTTGCGGCCCTCAGCCCCATGCAACGCTTGCTGCAGCGCGCCTACCGCAGCGGCTGGGCACCCGGTCTGTACTACATGCTCGAGATCTGGTGGAAACGCGAGTTCTTCCCCAACAAGAAGCACATGCCCACACGCCGTCCCATCTTTTTCAAGGACAGCATGCTGGTGTCGGTCTTTGGCGCCCTGTGGATCGCCACCATCACCGCTGCCGCCATCGCCACCGAACAGTCTGTGGCCTTGAGCCTGTTCATGGGCGTGGCCATCCCCTTCTTCTTCTGGAACAGCATGATCGGCTTCGTGGTCTATGTGCACCACACCCACGTCAAGTCTTCCTGGCACGCCAACAAGGCCGCCTGGAGCGCAGCCTCTCCTTTCGTCTCCACCACGGTGCACCTGACCTTCCCGTTCAACATCGGCGCGCTGATGCACCACATCATGGAGCACACCGCTCACCACGTGGACATGAGCGTGCCCCTGTACCGCCTGAAGAAGGCCCAGGCCAAACTTGAAGAAATGCTGCCCGGACGCATCATCGTTCAGCAGTTTTCGTGGAAGTGGTACTTTGACACGGCCAAGGCCTGCAAGCTGTACGACTTCAGCCGCGAGTGCTGGACGGACTTCAAAGGCAAGATGACCAGCCCCGTGCGCGGCAATCTGCCTCAGGTCCAAGCTGCCGCAGCCTGACTCCGCTGACGCTCCAATCAAAAGCCCCGCAGGCCTCAGGCTTGCGGGGCTTTTTGCTTCAGGACCAAAAGGATTCAGTACCTGCGGAAAAGTGAAGGGGGCTGGCGCTCCGCCAGGTTCCTCATGGCGTTACGCAAAATCGTCACCTGACAGAGCGCCAACCCCCTTCACTGCAAGCGTCTTAGGCTCCTGCACGCTTGGTAAGGATTTCAAACGCCGGCAGCGTCTTGCCTTCCAGCACTTCCAGGAAAGCGCCTCCACCGGTGGAGATGTAGCCCACGTCTTTCTCGATGCCATACTTGGCAATAGCGGCCAGCGTGTCGCCACCACCGGCAATGCTGAAGGCGTCGCTCTCGGCAATCGCTTTGGCAATGGTTTTGGTGCCGTTGGCAAACTGGTCGAACTCG
>JBEEOS010000054.1:0-17081 GCA_041191485.1 Pseudomonadota bacterium | reverse complement strand
GACCTTTGGCGGCATCAACCTCGAAGACATCAAGGCGCCGGACTGCTTCTACATCGAGCGCAAACTGCGCGAGCGCATGAAGATCCCGGTCTTCCACGACGACCAGCACGGCACCGCCATCGTGGTGGGTGCGGCCATCCTCAACGGTCTCAAGGTCGTCGGCAAAGACCCCAAGAAGATCAAGCTCGTCACCTCGGGTGCAGGCGCTGCGGCGCTGGCTTGCCTGGGCCTGCTGGTCAAGCTGGGCATTCCGCGCGAAAACATCTGGGTGACCGACCTGGCCGGTGTGGTCTATCAAGGGCGCACCGAGCTGATGGACGAAGACAAGGCCGTGTTTGCGCAACCGACGGACAAGCGCAAGCTGGCTGAAGTGATTGAGGGCGCCGACGTCTTTCTGGGCCTGTCCGCTGGTGGCGTGCTCAAGCCGGAGATGGTGGCCAAAATGGCGGCCAAGCCCATGATCATGGCGCTGGCCAACCCCACGCCCGAGATCTTGCCTGAAGAGGTCAAGGCCGTGCGCGACGACGCCATCATGGCCACCGGTCGCACCGACTACCCCAACCAGGTCAACAACGTCCTGTGTTTCCCCTACATCTTCCGTGGCGCACTGGACTGCGGCGCCACCACCATCACGCTGGAGATGGAAATCGCCGCTGTGCACGCGATTGCCGAGCTGGCGCAGGCCGAGCAAAGCGAAGTGGTCGCCGCCGCGTACGCAGGTGAACCGCTGGCTTTTGGCCCCGAATACCTGATTCCCAAGCCCTTTGACCCACGGTTGATGATGAAAATCGCACCCGCCGTGGCCAAGGCGGCCGCGGACAGCGGTGTGGCTGCACGCCCCATTGCCGATCTGGACGCTTACCGTGAACAGCTCCAAGGCCTGGTTTATGCCTCGGGCACGACCATGAAGCCCATCTTCACGGCGGCCAAGCGGGCGCTTAAAAAGCGCGTGGCCTACAGCGAAGGCGAGGAAGAGCGCATCCTGCGCGCGGCCCAGATCGTGGTGGACGAGGGCATTGCCCGCCCCACGCTGATCGGCCGCCCGTCCGTGATCGCCAAACGCATCGAGAAATTCGGCCTGCGCCTGCAGGAAGGGCTGGACTACGACGTGGTCAACGTCGAGCAGGACGACCGCTACCGCGACTTCTGGCAGACCTACCATCGCATGACCGAGCGCAAGGGCGTGACCGAGTCGATTGCCAAGATCGAAATGCGCCGTCGCCTGTCCTTGATCGGGGCCATGCTGGTCCACAAGGGCGATGCCGATGGCCTGATCTGCGGCACCTGGGGCCACAACACCATGCACCTGACCTATGTGGACCAGGTCATTGGCAAGCGCCCCGGTGTCACCACTTTTGCCGCCATGAACGGCTTGATGCTGCCCAACCGCCAGGTTTTCATTGTGGACACCCACGTCAACTACGATCCCAGCGCCGAGCAGCTGGCCGAGATCACGGTCATGGCGGCCGAAGAAATGCGACGCTTCGGCATTGAGCCCAAAGCCGCCTTGCTCAGCCACTCCAACTTTGGCACCTCCAACCAGCCCAGCGCGGTCAAGATGCGTCAGGTGCTGGAGTTGCTGCGCGCCAATGCGCCCTGGCTGGAAGTGGACGGCGAAATGCATGGCGATGTGGCGCTCGATGCTGCAGCGCGTCAAAGCATCATGCCGCACAGTGCCTTGACCGGCGGGGCCAACCTGCTGGTCATGCCCAACATCGACGCTGCCAACATTGCCTACAACCTGCTCAAGACCGCAGCCGGTGGCAACATCGCCATTGGCCCGGTGCTGCTGGGTGCGGCCAAGCCGGTGCATATCCTGACGCCCAGCACCACTGTGCGCCGGATTGTGAACATGACGGCCTTGACAGTGGCAGACGCCAACGCTCACCGTTGAAGGCTTGAAAGATAAGCAAGCGCAAACTTTCTTGCTTGTCAACATCCAGCAGCAGCCCTACGGGGCTGCTTGTTTTTTGGGCATGCGCTTGCATTTTTTCAGCCTTTGCGTCACACTAGCGCCCAGAGTGTTCGGGTAAACCCGGAACTCCTGAAAGGTGCTTCATGAAGGCGGCAAAGACAGGCCATTTGTCCCGACGCGGACTGCTGAACGTGTTAGGGATGATGGTTCTGGCGTGCACCATAACGGTGCAAGCCAAGCCTCCGCTGCCCACAAAGACCCTGCCCGTCATTGCGTTGCAGGCGTTGCCCAAGGAAGGCCAGGAAACCTACCAAAACATCCGCAAGGGTGGTCCTTTTCCCTACGAGAAGGACGGTACGGTTTTTGGCAATCGGGAACGCATCTTGCCTCGCATGGCCCGTGGGTTCTACCGTGAATACACCGTCAGGACGCCCGGCTCACGCGACCGGGGAGCCCGGCGCATCGTGTGTGGTGGCTACGAACTGCGCAACCCGCAGGCCTGCTACTACACCGCTGACCACTACACGAGTTTCAGTGTGATCGACGATCGCACACCACATTGACTGTTTTGACCGAGAAAACCACGAAGATGGACACGCAACAACAAAAAATCCAGGATCAGCCCCTCAAAGGCACCCGCACGAATGTCGTGCAGTCGATTCGCGCCTACAGCGTGAACGACCTGCAGGAGGCTGCACAGGCCTTGGGCCATCATTTCCTGTATGCCAACCTGTCGCAGGCCCTGACCAAGCAGGACGTGCTCGACATGATCGGTGCCCAGTTCACATTGCCTACGCATTTCGGCAAAAACTTTGACGCCCTGTACGACTGCATGACCGATCCGCTGCACAAGTCCGGCCCGCAGCCTGGTTTCATTGTGGTGCTCGATCAGATCCCGACGAACCCCAAGTTCGACAAGGAAGCGCGTGAACAACTGATCGACATCTTCCGCGACACGGCCGATTACTGGTCTGACCGCAAGGTGCCTTTCCGTTGCTTCTACTCTTTCTCCGTGGCCCGCGCCGCCAAGGCCAGCGATCTGGCCCGCGCTGCTGAAATCGAAGCCGGCGAAGGCGAGGCCGAAGAAAAAATGCCCACCGACAAGCTGGTGGATGTGACGCCGCAGGCGCTGCGCATGAGCAGTCCCTTCAACGCGGGGTACTGGCTCGCTGCCGCCTGAGCTCTGTACGCTCGTAAAAAAGCCCCGCAGTGCGGGGCTTTTTGTTTGGAGCTGATCCGTCCTGGTACGGCTTGACGCATTTGCAGGCGTCGTCAATGCAAGCGTAGCGGTGTCTGGTCAGCTCGCATCCACGGCCTGCGCCAGCGCCACGTACTCGGCAACCGGCACTTCTTCGGCCCGACGCTGAACATCAAAGTCGCCGCTGAACTGCTTCTCTTGCAGCCACTTGCCCAAAGTGTGACGCAGCAACTTGCGACGCTGGCTGAAAGCCACTTGCACCAGGGTCTCAAGAGTTTTGCGTTGCAGTGCTGCGGGCTGGGCATGCGGCACCATGCGGACCACAGCGCTGTCCACGCGGGGTGGCGGGTCAAAACATTCGGGGCCTACAAACAGGATGTTTTCCATCGCATAGCGCCACTGCAGCATGACCGACAAACGGCCATAGTCCGAGGTGCTGGGTTTGGCCACCATGCGGTCGATCACCTCTTTTTGCAGCATGAAGTGCTGATCCTGCACAACGCCCACATGGTCGAGCAAATGAAACAGGATGGGGCTGGAGATGTTGTAGGGCAAATTGCCCACGATGCGCAGTTTCTGGCCGGGCTGCAACAAGGTGGCGGCCAGCGCGGTGAAGTCCACCTTGAGCACATCGGACTCGACCACGTTCAGCTGTGGGTGTTCGCGCAGGCGTTTGGCCAGATCGCGGTCCAGTTCCACCACAGTCAAGCGGCCCAGGCGCTCCACCAGGGGCTGCGTCAGTGCAGCCAGGCCGGGGCCGATCTCCACCATGACATCGGCTGGCGTGGGCGCGATCTCGCCCACAATGGCATCGATGATGGCGCCATCGGACAGAAAGTGCTGGCCGAACCGTTTGCGTGCGATGTGCTTCATTGCGGGGTGTCGCGCATTTCCACATAAGCGCGGCTGCGCACATCCTCAACCCAGCGGGTGTAGGCCTCTTCGATCTTTTTCTCGCGCAGCACATTGCGGGCAATTTCGCGTGCATCGGCGTTGGAGACAGGCATGGGCTTGCGCTCGAGCACTTCAATCAGGTGCACACCAAAGCGCGACACCACTGGCTCGCTGACCGTGTTCAAGGGCAGTCGGTCCATCACCTGTTCAAACTCGGGCACAAACATGCCCGCACGCACCCAGCCCAAATCGCCACCGGCCGGCGCACTGCCGTCCTGTGACCATTGGCGGGCCACCTGCGCAAAGTCGGCCTTGCGGCTGACAATTTGCTGGCGCAGGCTCTGCAGTTTGGCCACGGCCTGGGCCTGGTTCATTTGCGAAGAAGGGCGCAAGAGGATGTGACGCGGGTGCGTCTGCATCACCGTCAAAGCGGCAGTGCCCGTCTTGCGTTGCAGCACTTTGAGCACGTGATAGCCGGCGCCTGACTCCACAGGGGCGCTGACCTCGCCCGTCTTGAGTTTGGCAACGGTTTGCACGAACAGCTCGGGGTAGCGCTCTTCGGGGCGCAGACCCAGCTCGCCACCATTGGCGCCTTTATCCGCGGCGTTCGAATATTGGCGGGCCAGGGCCTCAAACGATTCGCCAGCCTGCGCTTTGCGGGCAATGTCCTGAGCCAATGCCAGTTTTTGCTGGCGCACTTCGGCACCAGCCCCTTCAGGCACGGCCACCAAAATCATGGCCAGGTTCAGCTCTTGGGGCATTTGCGAAGACTGCTTGGCCAGCAGGGTTTGCAAATGCTGCTCGGCCTCCAGGTCGGACACGCGGGCCTTGCCCTCGACTTCACGTTCGCGCAAGCGGTTGATCAGCAACTGGCCTTTGAGTTTGTCGCGGAAGGCCTCTACCGTCAGCCCTTCTTGCGGCAAGCGCTGGCGCAGCTGCTCCAGGGTGATCTGGTTGTTGGCCGCCACGTTCATCTCGGCCTGGTCAATCGCATCCTTGTCGATGACGATGCCGGTCTCACGCGCCTGCTGCTGCAGCGCTTTTTCGGTGATCAGGCGATCGAGAGCCAGCTTGTAGAGCTCGCTCGCGCTCAGACGCTGGGGCGCGCGTGCGTTTTCCTGCGCCAGCTGTGCGGACACTTGCTGCACCTCATGGTCGGTGACCGGTTCGGAATTGACCACCGCCACAATGCGGTTGACCGTTTGCACCGCAGTTGTGGGCGTGGCGGCCAGGCTGGTCTGCGTCACGCTGCACAGCAAGGCGGCCAGCAGGCCGGAGAAAATCGAAGTCAGCGGTTTATTCATAGTTCACGAATCGGCTCGGTTGCTCGGTGTTGTCACGCAGCTCCTGGTATCCGGAGATATTGTCGCGCAGACTCTTGAAGGAGCTGGTGCCGACCTTGGCCAGGCCCACAAACTCCAGTTGGAACATCAATCGCGTGGTGGCCGAAGCCACCGTGCTTTGCAAGCGCTCAAACACCATGCGCCCGGTCCAGCAGCCACCGTCGTATTCCAGGCCCACGATGGAGTCCACCAGTTTGCGATCGCTCAGGCTGAAGTTCAGGCGGCCCACGCTGTACCAGCGCCCAGCGCCCAGGCCGCCTTGGCTCACGCCAGCATCGTCAGGGCGGCTGCCCCAACGCAACGCGCTCAGTGGCCATTGCCAGCCCAGGTCCACCTGCTCGCTGGCCGTGGTGGTCTGGCGGTTCATGCGGTAGGCCGCATTGAGCACGCGGTAGGGGCCTGCCTTGTAGCGGGTCTGCAGCGTGGTGCGGTTGAAGCGGTTGGTTTGGGCATCCACCTGCGTGGTCAGGTCAGAAGACACGCGCTCATCCCAGCGCAGGCTGCCGCCAAACAACACATCGCTCAGGCCTGTGCCGGTGGCGGCTGTATCGCCGGGCAGTTGTACCTGCTGCTCGACAAAGCGGTAGCGCTGCGCCATGCCCAGGCGCAGCATTTCGGCGCCCGACTGCTCGTCCAGAAAGCGGCTGATCACGCCCAGCGTGAGTGAGCGGTTGTCGACGATCCGGTCCTGCCCCACATAAGGGCTGTCGCTGAAGATGGTGGCGAGGTTGAAGTCCGTGATGCCGCTGTCATACACCGGCATGGCGCTTTGGTTCAGATAAGGCGTTGCGCTGAAGTAGGCCCGTGGCTCCAGCGTTTGTACCAGACTGCGCCCGAACCATTGGGCGTTGCGCTCGAAAGTCAGGCCACTGTCCAGACTGAGGGTGGGCAAGGCGCGGTCATAGCTGGTGGCACCGTTGTAGCTCTGGTCCAGCGCGTAACGCGTGGCATGCAGCTTCACGCTGGGCGTGATGTAGCCCCAAGGCCGAACAAAGGGGCGGCTGACTTGGGCCTGAATGTAGCTGCGGTTGCCGTTGAGTGGAACAGCGCCAGAGGTCAGGCGGCTGTAGTCTGCCTCAAACCGCGTGGTGTTGAGGGTGACGGCGGTGTCCAGACCATCGGCGTCCCACAAGCTGTAGCGAGCCGAAATCGCGGGGACCTGGTTGTAGGGCGGCGTGATGTAAGAACTGTTGACGACATCCTGCAGCGTTTGCCATTTCTGCACCAGCAGGTTGGCCGACCAGTGTCCGCGTCCCCAGGACAGCGTTCCGGTCGAAGGCAAGGTGCGTTGTGCGCCGCCTGCGCCTGGGACCATCTCGCCCATCAGACGGGGAAAGTCGCGCCAGTAATTGTCATCGCTCACACGTGCCAGCCTCAGGCCAAAGCCCAGACTGCCTAACTCCTTGATGCCGGTGTCAATGGCGCCGTTGTGCTGACTGGACCAGCCCCAACGGCGATCCTCGCGCAACTTGTCCGAGGGCATGAGGTTCAGGCGCGCCTGGCCGTTGTAGTCGCGCTCCAGATAACGAAAGTCCGTGTCCACAGCCACGCCACGTTTGCTCATCACCTGGGTAGTGAAGGTGGCGTCGCGGTTGGGGGCGATGTTCCAGTAGTACGGTTGAACCACTTCAATGCCGTTGACCGTGTCCACGCCCACCAGCGGTGGCAGCAGGCCTGATTGACGCCCACCCGAGAGGCTGAAACTGATGCCCGGCAGCCCCAGCACGGGCACGTCCTTGAAGCGCAGCTGCACATCGCGTGCGGCAATCGTGTCCTCGTCCTCGTCCACGGTCATTTGCCCGGCCTTGAGCAGCCAGTCCGGCAACCAGTCCGCACCCGGCACCGGGCGGCAGGTGCTGTAGTTGGCCTGGCGCACCAGCATCTGGCCGGGGCCCACAAAGTCCACCCGGTTGGCTGACCCGTAGCCCCCGTTTTTGTACAGCTCAAATTGAGGCTCTTCGAACTTGCCCAGAAAGCTGTCCATCTGCAGCTGCAGGTACGGGCCCTGCAGCAAAGTGCCGTCGCGATGAATGCGCACCTGCCCTTGGGCGGTGACCTTGTCCTGGACCTGGTCGTAGTCCATCACCTCGGCGCGGATCGACAAGCCGGGACGACGCAAGCTGGCCTCCCCCTCGATGTGGGTGGCCAGATCGGGCATGGCCTGTATGCGCTGGCCTTCCACCTGCACCGGGCCATGACGCAACTCGGCTTCGGTCGGCTTTTCCTGCAGCAAAGGGCTGATGCGCAGGGCCAAGGGCGCCGACTGGGCCCAGGCGACACCCATCCCCAGTGCAGACAGGGCAGCAGCAAAAAGTTTCAGCAATGACACAGGTTTGGACAAAACGCGGCAGACTTTGGCAGGGCAGCAAAACGTAGAATGGATTATCCATGAGCACGATCCCTTCTTCTTCATCCTCTGCGCCTGCCTGCGAGTCCGTGGCTTGGGCCGATCCGCAACGTCAAATGCTTTTCTCGGCCTGGCTGCAGCGCGCCGCTTTGCAACACGGCCTGGCGCCAGCCAGTGTGCGCGTGGCCTCGGCCGATGCCAGCTTTCGCCGCTACCTGCGGGTCGACGCACAAGACGGCAGCACCCGCATCATCATGGACGCGCCACCCGACAAGGAAAACTGCCAGCCCTTTGTGCATGTGGCCCACCTCATGCACGACGCAGGCCTGAACGCGCCCCAGGTGCTGGATTGGCACGAGGCCCATGGCTTCATGCTCCTGACCGACCTGGGCGACCGCACCATGATGTCGGCCATCGACCCCGAGCGTGCGCAAGACCAGCTACCCCTGTACGAACAAGCCACCGACCAATTGCTGCGCTGGCAACTGGCCTCCAAAGACGGACAGCTGCCGCCGTATGACCAGGCCTTGCTGCAGCGCGAGCTCAACCTGTTCCCGGACTGGTACCTAGGCCAGCACCGCAAGGTCACGCTCGACGCCAAGCAGCAAGAGGTGATGAACAATGCGTTTGCGCTGATCATGCAGCGTAACCTGGCCGCGCCTCAGGTCTATGTGCACCGCGACTTCATGCCGCGCAACCTCATGATGCCCACGGGCCAGGGCCCCCTGGGCGATCAACTGGGTGTGCTGGACTTTCAGGACGCCGTGCACGGCCCCATCACCTACGATATTGCCAGCCTGATGCGCGACGCCTTCCTGACCTGGGAAGAAGACTTTGTGCTGGACGTCACCATCCGCTACTGGCAAAAAGCCCGCAAAGCCGGCCTCATGGACTTTGAGGACTGGCACAGCGACTTCGGTGCGTTCTACCGCGCCGTGGAGTGGATGGGCCTGCAACGTCACCTCAAGGTCGCCGGTATCTTCGCCCGCCTGACCCTGCGCGACGGCAAACCCAAATACCTGGCCGACGCGCCACGCTTCATCCACTACATCCGCACCACCGCCAACCGCTACCGCGAACTGGGCCCACTGCTGCGCCTGATCGACACCCTCGAAGGCGTGCAGGAGCAGGGCGGCTGGGCCTTTGGCCGCATGTGAACCGTCTGAATTTTTGACATGCCCCGCTTTCATTGCCCCTGTCCCTTGAGCACCGGCCAGTTGCTGGATTTGCCGTCTGGCGCTGCCCGCCATGTGCAGGTCTTGCGCATGCAGCCGGGCAGCGTGATCACCCTGTTCAACGGCGAAGGCGGTGAGTACCAGGCCACCGTCACCCGCATGGGCCGCAGCGATGTGCAAGTTGAAGTGGGCGCACACGACCCCGTTGAACGCGAAGCCGCGCGTGCCATCCATTTGCTGGCCGGCATCACCGCCAACGAACGCATGGATTGGCTGGTCGAAAAAGCCACCGAACTGGGCGTGTCCAGCGTCACGCCGCTCACGGCCGAGCGCAGCGTCCTCAAGCTCAAAGGCGAACGTGCCGACAAAAAGCGCGCCCATTGGCAAGCCGTGGCCGTAGCCGCTGCCGAGCAATGTGGCCGCAACCGTGTGCCGGTCATTCACGAAGCCTGCAGCCTGGGCGAATGGCTGGCGCAGCCCACGGCAGACGGCCAACGCTGCGTGCTATCCCTGGCCGAGGGCACACAAGCGCTCGCAACCGCGGCGCAAGGCGAGGCACCCCTGGTGGTCCTCAGCGGCCCCGAAGGCGGTTTGAGCCCCATCGAAGAAGCGCAAGCCTTGACGGCAGGCTTTGCGCCCATCACCCTCGGGCCCCGCGTGTTGCGCGCCGAAACCGCGCCCTTGGCTGTGCTGGCCGCGATACACTGCCCGGTATGAACGCCAACCTGCTTTTGCTCGCCCTGTGCCAGGGCCTGTTCCTCACCAACAACGTTACCTTCATCGCCATCAACGGTCTCGTGGGCCTGAGCCTTGCGCCCCTAGGCTGGATGGCCACTTTGCCTGTCATGGGCTATGTGGTGGGCGGGGCCATGTCGACCGGCCTGGTGGCTAAAACGCAAAGTCGTTACGGACGTCGGGGCTCCTTCCAGATTGGTCTGGCGGTGGGTCTTTTTTCTGCGCTGCTGTGCGCCTATGCCGCCTGGAGCCAGAACTTCTGGCTGCTCGTGCTGTCCACCATGATTGCGGGCTACTACAGCGCCAACGGCCAGCTCTACCGCTTTGCGGCTGCCGAGCTGTCTGCAGAAAGCTTTCGTGAAAAAGCTGTTTCCCTGGTGCTGGCGG
Organism: Pseudomonadota bacterium; assembly: GCA_041191485.1. Lineage (GTDB taxonomy): Bacteria > Pseudomonadota > Gammaproteobacteria > Burkholderiales > Burkholderiaceae_C > Limnohabitans_A. Next base: position 7,087 of record JBEEOS010000054.1, on the reverse strand, counting down.
GCGGCCTGATTGGCGCCATCATCGGCCCCAACCTGGCCTCGCGCACCAAGAACCTGTTCGACACGCCCTTCATGGGCGCTTACCTGGCCTTGGGTGGGGTGGCCATTGTGGGCATGGCGCTGATGCAGTTCATCCAGTTTCCGCCCATGCCGGCCAAAAAATCGGGCGTAGACGCGGGGCGCCCCTTGTCCGAAATCATGCGCCAGCCGGTGTTCATTGTGGCGGCCCTGGCGGCTTCGCTCAGCTACGGCGTCATGAACCTGCTCATGGCTGCCACACCGCTGGCCATGCAGGTGTGTGGTTTTGGTTTCAGCGATGCAGCGCTGGTGCTGGAGTGGCATGTGATCGGCATGTTTGCGCCCGGCTTTTTCACTGGACATCTGATCCGCAAATTCGGCACCCTGACCATCATGGGTGTGGGCGTGGTGCTCAACCTGGTGTGCATTGCGATTGCCCTGTCTGGCGTGGACCTGCACCAGTTCCTGATCTCCCTGTTCCTGTTGGGCGTGGGCTGGAACTTCCTGTTCACCGGCAGCACCACCTTGTCGATGAAGGCCTGGACACCGGCGGAAAAAGACCGCGGTCAGGCCGCCATCAACTTCTTCGTGTTTGCCACCATGGCCTTCACCTCGTTTGCCTCCGGCGCGCTGGTCACTACGCAAGGCTGGACCTGGTTGAACATCGGCTCCATCGTGCCGGTGCTGCTGGCGGGCCTGGCGGTGGCCTGGATGGGTGTGCAGCAAAAACGCGTCAACGCTGCAAGGACCTGAGCCAGCTCAAGCCCCTGGACGTGCCACCGGCGGTGGTATCCAGCGGGTTGTATTCGCAACCGATCCAGCCATTCCAATGGCATTGCGCGGCCACGCGGCCCAGATGCTGCAACACATGCGGCCAGTGCACCTCGCCCGTTCCGGGCTCGTGCCGGGTCGGCACGTCGGCCAGCTGCAGGTGACCCACGCGGCCCGTGGGTAGCCAGGTGCTGATGTGGTGCATCAAGTCCCCCTGCACACGCTGGCAGTGGAACAAATCCATTTGAACCTGGACGTGAGGTGAGTTCACGGCCTGCACAATCGCATGCGCATGCTCCTGCCGCTGCAGATGAAAGCCGGGCACATTGCGCGGGTTGATGGGCTCCACCAGCAAGGTCACGCCCGCTTGCGCTGCCAAGGGCGCGGCCCACTGCAAATTGCTGATCAAGGTGGCATCGGCCTGCTCAGGGCTGACCTGCTCGGGGCGCAGACCCACCATGGCGTGTACGCGCGGGCAGCCCAGCGCCTGCGCATACTCCAGCGCCAGCGTCACGCCGGCGCGAAACTCGGCCTCACGCCCCGGCACGCAGCCGGTGCCGCGCTCGCCCCGGTCCCAGGCCCCGACCATGCTGTCCCGATCCAGCCCCGCAGGCGGGGTGTTGAACAACACCTGCTGCAGGCCATGTGTGTTCAGCACATCTGCCAGAACAGTTGCATCGAAAGCGTAGGGAAACAAGTACTCCACGCCCCTGAAGCCATCGGCTGCAGCCGCGCCAAAGCGCTCCAGAAAGGGCAAGTCCGGGTACATAAGAGACAAGTTGGCAGCAAAACGCAGCATGGGCTTAGAACTTATATTGAACGCAGCTGATGTTAACGGCTGAAGGTCAATAGAGGTTGCTCTGCTCTTGCTAAGATCTTCAGGCATGGACAGCCTGCGCATCGATAAGTGGCTTTGGGCCGCTCGCTTTTACAAAACCCGCTCCTTGGCCGCCGAGGAGATTGGCAAGGGCAGGGTGCAGCTCAACGGCCAGGACGCCAAGGCCTCGCGCGAGGTCAAGGTGGGCGACACGGTGGTCTTGCGGCAAGGGGCGGTGGAGCGTACCGTGCGCGTGCTGGGCGTCAGCACCGTGCGCGGGCCGGCTCCGGTGGCACAGCAACTCTACGAAGAAACCCCCGAAAGCACGACCAAGCGCCAGCGCGAAGCCGAGCTCAACCGCCTCGCGCGCGAGCCCGCCCTGAGCATCACCCAGGGCCGCCCCACCAAACGAGACCGCCGTGATATTCAGAAGGCCTGGAACGAGCGCTGGAGCGCCAGCCTCGACTGAAAACAGGGGGCTGGGACAGCGATTCCGGTAAAAATGAAAATTTCTTTTAGGTAAATCAGTTTATCTATAGTAAATTACGGACTTCGGAACATTCACCGATGGAGACACACGCATGGGTGCTTACGTCAACCCCATCTATCCCTACAAAGCGCCAACCGACCTGAAGGCAACGCCACCGCTGCGCAAGCCGCTGATCGTCATCGGCGCTGGCCCGGTGGGCCTGGCTGCTGCCGTGGATGCCCGCCTGCAGGGGCTCGACGTCCTGGTGCTCGACGACGACAAAACCGTCTCGGTCGGCTCGCGAGCGGTTTGCTACGCCAAGCGTGCGCTCGAAGTGCTCGACCGCCTGGGTGTGGGTCAGCCGGTGTGCGAGCTGGGCGTGAGCTGGAACATCGGGCGTACTTTCCTTGAACAAGACGAGGTCTACCAGTTCAACCTGGTGCCCGACGCCGGCCACAAGCGCCCGGGCATGGTCAACCTGCAGCAGTACCACATCGAGGAAATGCTGATCGCCCGCGCGCTCGAGCTCGGCGCCGATATCCGCTGGCAGCACAAGGTCACTGCGGTCACCCGCCACGACGACCACGCCAAGCTGACGGTGGAAACACCCGACGGCACGTTTGACATCGAGGCCGACTGGCTGGTGGTGGCCGACGGCGCGCGCAGCCCGATTCGTCGTCACCTGGGTCTGGACATCGAAGGTCGCGTGTTCCAGGATCGCTTCCTGATCGCCGACGTGATCATGAAGGCCGATTACCCGGCTGAGCGCTGGTTCTGGTTCGACCCGCCCTTCCACCCCAACCAGAGCGTGCTGCTGCACAAGCAGAGCAACAACGTCTGGCGCATCGACTTCCAGCTCGGCTGGGACGCCGACCCAGAGGAAGAAAAAAAGCCCGAAAAAGTCATTCCGCGCCTGCAGGCCATGCTGGGCGACGACCGCCCGTTCGAGCTGGAGTGGGTGAGCATCTATACCTTCCAGTGCCGCCGCATGACCGACTTCCGCCACGGCCGCGTGCTGTTCGTGGGCGACGCGGCGCACCAGGTCTCGCCCTTTGGCGCACGCGGTGCCAACTCGGGTTTTCAGGATGCCGACGACCTGATGTGGAAGCTGGCGCTGGTGATGAAAGGCCAGGCGAGCGAGAAGCTGCTCGACACCTACGCGCTGGACCGTCAGTTTGCGGCCGACGAGAACATCATGAACTCGACGCGCTCGACCGACTTCATCACCCCCAAGAGCCGCACCAGCAAGACCTTCCGCAACCAGGTGCTGGCGCTGGCCAAACACTTTGCGTTCGCGCGCAAGCTGTGTCATGGTGCCCGGCGCCCCCATGGACGACGCACCCGTGCAAACCAACGGGCACGACAGCTGGCTGCTCGACCACGTCGGCAACCGGTTTGGCCTGATACTGTTTGTCGATGCCGAGCCTGACGCCGAGCTGCTGGCCCAGATCAAGGCCTTGGCCGCAGACCCCATTGGCGTGAAACCTCTGATCGTCGCGCCTCACGCACTCAAAATTGAAGGTGTGGACGTGCTGGTCGACGCCCAGGGTTGGGCCTTCAGGCGCTACGACGCCAAACCCGGCACCGCTTACCTGCTGCGCCCCGACCAGCACGTGGCCGCGCGCTGGCGTGCGCTGGACGCGGCCCGTGTGCGCCAGGCCGTGGCCCGCGCCACTTGCAACTGACCGGCCGCAACACAAGGACACCGCCATGCCATCGACCTTGCTCAACACCGATCCCAACTTCCATGAACCCGGTCGCCAGTTCTTTCGCGACTTCTCGCCGGGCGATGACTTCTACGAAGCCCTGATCGAATCCCACAACGGCCTCAGTGATGAACAAAGCGAAGCCCTCAATGCCCGCCTGATTTTGCTGTTGGCCAACCACATTGGCGACTTGCGCGTCCTGCGCGAAGCCCTCACACTCGCTCGCGAAAGCGCCTGAGTGCGCCTGACAAGGAGACCCCCATGAAGCTCACCAAAATTCACCACGTCGCCTACCGCTGCAAAGACGCCAAGGAAACCGTGGAGTGGTACGTCAAACACCTCAACATGGACTTCGTGCTCGCCATTGCTGAAGACCAGGTGCCCTCCACCAAAGCGCCCGACCCCTACATGCACGTCTTTCTGGACGCAGGGCAGGGCAACGTGCTGGCCTTCTTTGAACTGCCCAACTCGCCCGCCATGGGCCGCGACGAAAACACCCCCGGCTGGGTGCAACACATCGCTTTTGAAGTCGACAGCATGCAAACGCTCGAAGACACCAAAAAGCGTTTGCTGTCTGCCGGCATTGGCGTGATTGGCCCCACCAACCACACCATCTTCAAGAGCATTTACTTCTTCGACCCCAACGGCCACCGCCTGGAACTGGCCGTCAACACCGGCACGCCCGAGATGTACAAAAAACTCGACGAATGCAAGTGGGACATGCTGGGTGAATGGGCCCAAACCAAGCGTGCGCCCAAGCACGCCGCCTGGATGCACGCGCAGGAATTTACGGACTGAGTCAGACGCGCTGCAGCCTCAGCGCTGCAGCTTGAACACCGCGGTACCCGCCAGCAAATTGGGTAGCTGGCGCACCACTTGGCCCTGTTGCAGGCCAAACGCATCGATCACCTTGAGCTGGTTCTTGCGTGCCAGCAACTCAAAGTCGGCAAACGTGCCCACACGGATGTTGGGCGTGTCGTACCAGGCGTAGGGCAGGCGCTTGGTGACCGGCATGCGCCCCATCAGCACGCTCAGGCGGTTGGGCCAATGCGCAAAGTTGGGGAAGGCGATGATGCCCTCGCGCCCCACACGCACCGTCTCGCGCAGCATCACTTCGGCATTGCGCAAATGTTGCAAGGTGTCGATCTGCAGCACCACATCAAACGACTGGTCGGCGAACATGCCCAGCAGCCCCTGCTCCAGGTTCAACTGCAACACATTCACGCCGCGCTCGGCGCAAGCCAGCACATTGGCGTCATCCAGCTCCACGCCGTAGCCTGTGCAGCCCCGGTGCTCTTGCAGGTAGGCCAGCAGCGCGCCATCGCCACAACCCAGATCCAGCACGCGCGCGCCTTGGGGCACCAGTTGTGCAATGGCCTGCATGGTCAAACGGTCGCTCATGCTGCACCTCCTGCCAAGCCCTCGGCCATACGGTCAAAGTAAGAGCGCACCACACTCAGGTAGCGCGCATCTTCCAGCAAGAAGGCGTCGTGCCCATGCGGTGCGTCAATTTCGGCGTAGCTCACATCGCGTCCATTGGCGATCAGGCCCTGCACCATCTCGCGGCTGCGTGCGGGCGAGAAGCGCCAGTCGGTGGTGAAACTTACCAGCAAGAACTTGCACTGCGCCCTGGCCAGCGCACGCGTCAAATCGCCGCCAAACGCACGCGCCGGGTCAAAATAATCGAGCGCGCGGGTGATCAGCAAATACGTGTTCGCATCAAAGTAGTCGCTGAACTTGTCGCCCTGGTAGCGCAGATAGCTCTCAATCTGGAACTCCACGTCCTGCGTGGAATATTTGTAGCCCGTCGGGCTGTTCACGGCCTCGCGCAGCTCGCGACCAAACTTCTCGTTCATCACGTCATCACTCAGGTAAGTGATGTGCCCGATCATCCGGGCAATGCGCAAGCCCCGCTTGGGCACCACGCCGTGCTGATAGAAGTGCCCCTCATGAAAATCCGGGTCCGTCACAATCGCGCGGCGCGCCACCTCGTTGAAGGCAATGTTCTCTGCCGTCAGGTTGGGCGCGCTGGCCACCACCACCGCGTGGCGCACCCGCTCGGGGTACTGCAGCGTCCAGCTCAATGCCTGCATGCCGCCCAGGCTGCCGCCCATCACGGCGGCCAGCTGTTCAATGCCCAGTGCATCGAGCAAACGCGCCTGCGCGTTGACCCAGTCCTCTACCGTCACCACGGGGAAATCCGCGCCGTACACCTTGCCCGTGTCGGGGTGCGTGTGCATGGGGCCGGTAGAGCCAAAGCACGAGCCCAGGTTGTTCACGCCGATCACAAAAAACCGGTCCGTGTCCACCGGCTTGCCCGGGCCAATCATGCTGTCCCACCAGCCCACATTTTTGGGCTCGTCCGCGTACACGCCCGCCACATGGTGCGAAGCATTGAGCGCATGGCAAATCAGCACCGCATTGGACTTGTCGGCGTTGAGCGTGCCATACGTCTCAAACGACAGCGAATAGTCGCGAATCGACGCGCCGCTTTGCAAAGCCAGGGGCTGCGCGAACTTCATCGACTGGGCAACGGCAACAAAACTCATGACTTGAAAACAAAAAACCCGATCACACCAAAGAAGCGTAACCGGGCAGGGTGACCTCTTTAGCAGCATTTCTTGGGGCCTGGCCCCGCGCCCGCAATCTGTGAACACATCAAATCGGCGCTTGCACAGTATAGGGCATGTGCAAGCTTGGGCCTATCAGGGCCACATCCTGGTTGCGTGGAGGACACGCAAAATCCAGATGGAGTCATTAGATACAGCGTAAACCAGAATGTAGTTTTGATGTGCGACCAGCTCGCGTGTGCCGCCTACTCGTCCTGTTCGACCCAAGCCGGGGTGATCAAGCAAACGTCCAGCCTTTTCTTCGAAGAGCTCATCCAACGCCAGCGCAGCGACCGGATTGTCAGCCTCAATGTAGTCAAAAACATCTTCGCGGTCTTGCACCGCCTCCGGTGTCCAGAACAGTCGCATCATTCAGCCGAAGTTTCGAGACGACGGCGTGTGGCTGCCCGCTTGGACGCAAACTTGGTTTCAACTTCTGCTGCGCTCATCAGCCGACCTTCTTGGGCCGCATTCAGTCCTGTCTGCACCTGGCGACGGAACCATAAGTCGTGCTCAGCCGCTAGCTGTTGTTGCTGAACGAAATCACGCATGAAGTCGCGCAAAAGTTGTGCAGCATTGCGATCACGGCTTTTGGCTGCGGAAGAAAATTCGGACTTAAGGGCTTCATCGACCCGAAAAGTAAAGGTTGCTTCGTTCATGACGCATCTGTGTGTTACACGATATGTGCATCGTAACAC
>JBEEOS010000053.1:0-15888 GCA_041191485.1 Pseudomonadota bacterium | reverse complement strand
TACCGGCCTGCACTGCCCCGACAGCGACCAGCGCTACACCGACCCGATCCCGTCGATGTTCTCTTTCAACTCGGCCGTGGGGGCCTGCGAGGCCTGCCGCGGCTTTGGCCGCGTGATCGGTGTCGATTACGGTCTGGTCATCCCGGATGAAAAACTCACCCTTCGCGCCGGAGCCATCAAGACCATCCAGACGCCTGCCTGGAAGGAGTGTCAGGACGATCTGATGCGCCATGCTGAGTCCGCGGGTATCCCGCGCGACACGCCCTGGGCCAAGCTGAGCGAGGCGCAAAAGCACTGGGTCATCCACGGTTCGCCCAACTGGAACGGCAAGTGTGGAACGGCAAGTGGAACCAGCAGTGGTACGGGATCAAGCGCTTCTTCGAGTACCTGGAGAGCAAGGCCTACAAGATGCACATCCGGGTGCTCTTGTCCAAGTACCGCAGCTACACCGAGTGCCCGAGTTGCAGCGGTGCACGCTTGAAGACCGAAAGCCTGCTGTGGCGCATTGGCTCTAAAGAAGATGCGGATGCGGTGCTGGAGCCGTCCAAGCGTTTCATGCCCACGGGCGTGAAGTGGACGCGCGCGCAGCTGGAAGCGCTGCCGGGTTTGAGCCTGCACGACATGATGCTGATGCCGCTGGATCGACTGCGGCGGTTTTTTGCTTTGGTTTCTGAGCGTTCGGCGCAGCATGAGGAAGGAGGCGTGCCACCCCGCTCCGACACAAGCCGGAGCCCACAGGAGGCAGAAAGCGCAGAACACAAAGCCCTGCAACTCCTGCTCGAGGAAATCACCACGCGCCTCAAATACCTGTGCGACGTCGGCATCGGCTACCTCACGCTCGACCGCCAAAGCCGCACCCTGAGCGGCGGCGAAGTCCAGCGCATCAACCTCACCACCGCACTGGGTACCAGCCTGGTCAATACCCTGTTTGTGCTCGACGAGCCCAGCATCGGCCTGCACCCGCGCGACATGAACCGCATCACCCAGGCGATGCAGCGCCTGCGCGATGCGGGCAACACGCTGGTCGTGGTCGAACACGACCCTGCGGTCATGTTTGCTGCCGACCGCATGATCGACATGGGCCCTGGCCCTGGCGAGCGCGGCGGGCAAATCGTGTTCGACGGCACCACCGAAGAACTGCGCCGTGCCGACACGCTCACGGGCGCCTACCTCGGTGCCCGCAAGCAAGTCGGCCTGGGCCTCAAGCGCATGGTGACCGACAGCACGCCGCGCCTGATCCTCGAGGGCGCGCGCGAGCACAACCTGCAAAACGTCTCGGTGGACTTCCCGCTGCAGCGCCTGGTCACCGTCACCGGTGTCAGCGGCTCAGGTAAATCGAGTTTGATCCAGGACGTGCTGGCCCCGGCGCTCATGCGCCACTTCGGCAAAGCCACCGAAAGCCCAGGGGCGCACGACCGCCTGCTGGGCGCCGACCACCTGAGCGATGTGGTGTTTGTGGACCAATCGCCGATTGGCAAAACCGCACGTTCCAACCCCGTGAGCTATGTGGGTGCCTGGGATGCGATCCGCGAGATTTTTGCCACCGCACCCGAATCGCGCCAGCGCGGCTACACCGCCAGCAAATTCAGCTTCAACAGTGGTGATGGCCGCTGCCCGACCTGCGGCGGTTCGGGCTTCGAGCACGTGGAGATGCAGTTCCTCTCCGACGTGTACCTGCGCTGCCCCGACTGCGACGGCAAACGCTACCGCCCCGAAATCCTCGAGATCAAGATCGAGCGCCAGGCCATTGGGGGCGAACCTCGCTTGCTCAACGTCTCGGACATTCTTGAACTTACCGTCAGCGAAGCTGCGGCCTTGTTCGCCCAGGACCGTGAAGTCATCCGCGCCCTGCAACCCATCGTGGACGTGGGCGTGGGCCTCGAATACGTGCGCCTGGGCCAGCCTGTGCCCACACTCTCGGGTGGCGAGGCGCAGCGCCTCAAGCTCGCGGGCTTCCTGGCCGAAGCCGCCAAGACCGCCAGCAACAGCCGCCAGAGCCTCGCGCGCAAAGGCACGCTGTTTTTGTTCGATGAGCCGACTACCGGCCTGCACTTCGACGACATCGCCAAGCTCATGCGCGCCCTGCGCAAGCTGCTCGAAGCGGGTCATTCGCTCATCGTGATCGAACACAACCTCGACGTGATTCGCGCCAGCGACTGGCTGATCGACCTGGGCCCCGAAGGCGGGGAGGGCGGTGGCCTGTTGGTGGCTGAAGGGCCGCCCGAAGAGGTTCGCTTGCATCCAACTTCTCACACCGGCGCGGCGCTGCGTGAGTATGCGCAAGCGATGGGTGAGGCTGTGGCTGTGGCCGAGAAAACCTCGCACTACCAACAACGCAGCGAGGCAGCCCCTTCGGTGGGTGACGATTTATGCGTACCCCCGCATCATGAGGAGCCCGCCGAAGGGACTGCCTTGCGGCAACACAACGCCATCCAGATCGTCAACGCCAAAGAACACAACCTCAAAAACCTGAGCGTCAACATCCCGCGCGGCCAGTTCAACGTGATCACCGGCGTCAGCGGCTCGGGCAAATCCACGCTCGCGTTCGACATTCTTTTCAACGAAGGCCAGCGCCGTTATCTGGAAAGCCTGAACGCCTATGCACGAAGCATTGTGCAGCCCGCAGGCCGCCCCGAGGTCGATGCCGTCTATGGCATTCCGCCCACCGTGGCCATCGAGCAGCGCCTGTCGCGCGGCGGCCGCAAATCCACCGTCGGCACCACCACTGAGGTCTGGCACTTTTTGCGCCTCTTGTACGTCAAGCTCGGCATCCAGCACTGCGTTCACGACGACACGCCGGTGCAGCCGCAAACGCCCGACAGCATCGCCGCCCAGCTCATGACCCAGTTCAAGGGTCAGCACATCGGCCTGCTCGCGCCGCTGGTGGTCAACCGCAAGGGCGTCTACACCGAGCTGGCCGAATGGGCCCGTCCACGGGGTTACACGCATCTGCGCGTCGATGGCGAATTTTTGCCGACTCAAGGATTTCCGCGCATCGACCGCTTCAAGGAACACACCATCGAGCTGCCGGTGGCCAGCCTCGATGTGCTGCCCGCGCAGGAAACCGCGCTGCGCAAGGCGCTGGGCACGGCACTGGAGCATGGCAAAGGCGTGGTGCATGTGCTCAGCCACCTCGATGGCCTGAAAGAGGCCATGCAAAGCGGCACTTCGACCGCCCGCATTGGCCAGCACCGCGTGTTTTCCACACTGCGCGCCTGCCCTGCGTGCGCCACGTCGTATGCCGAGCTGGACCCGCGCCTGTTCTCGTACAACAGCAAGCACGGCTGGTGCCCCGACTGCGTGGGCACGGGCGTCAAGCTCACCAAAGACCAGCGCAAGGCCTACGACGACTCGGTGCGCGATGACAAGGACAAGGGCCGCGAGCAGACCTTTGCTGAGCCCGAAGTTGAAGATGTAGTGGACACCGCCTGCCCCAGCTGCGAAGGCACCCGCCTGAATGCCACGGCCCGTGCGGTAAAGCTGCATGGCACTGGCGACCTGGCCTGGCGCATCACCGACATCGCCCGCCTGTCGGTCAGCGATGTGCGCCGATGGGTCGAGACCTTGAAGCTGTCCGGTCGTGAAGCCGACATTGCCCGCGACCTGATTCCTGAAATCAGGAGCCGCCTGGAGTTTCTGGAAGAAGTGGGTCTGGGCTACCTCACGCTCGACCGCGGCGCGCCCACGCTCTCGGGCGGCGAAGCGCAGCGCATCCGCCTGGCCGCGCAGCTCGGCAGCAACCTGCAAGGCGTCTGCTACGTGCTCGACGAGCCGACCATTGGCCTGCATGCACGCGACAACCAGATCCTGCTCAACGCCCTGCACAAACTGGGCGACAAGGGCAACACGTTGGTGGTGGTCGAGCATGACGAAGACACGATCCGCCGCGCCGACCACATCATCGATATCGGCCCGAGTGCCGGTAAACGGGGTGGACGTTTGATCGCCGAGGGCACGGCTGAAGAGATTTCAAAAGCTCAAGAGTCGCAAACCGGGCGCTACCTGCTGCATGCGATGAAGCATCCGCTGCAGCCCCGGCGTGCGGTAGTGGGAGCCTCTGCGCGGGGCGATGGGGCGGACTCCTCATGCTGCGGGGGTACGCAGAAATCGTCGCCCACCCCATCGCCCCACGCAGAGGCAGCGGTGCTTCAGTGGCTGGCATTGAACGGCGCCACCTTGCACAACCTGCAAGACGTCGATGTGGAAGTCCCCCTTAAGCGCTTGGTTGCCATCACCGGCGTCAGCGGCTCGGGTAAATCCACCCTGGCGCGAGACGTGCTGCTCACCAATGTGCAGGCCTTGGTCCAGCAACGCAGTACACAAGCTGGGCGCACCGCACAGGACCAAGGCCAGCATGTACTCTTGACCGGCTGCAGCGACGTGCAGGGCTTCGAAGTGATTGACCGCGTGCTCGAAGTGGATCAGACACCGATCGGCAAAACGCCGCGCTCATGCCCGGCTACTTACATCGGCTTCTGGGACACGATCCGCAAGTTGTTTGCCGAGACGCTCGAAGCCAAGGCGCGTGGCTATGGCCCGGGCCGTTTCAGCTTCAACACCGGCGAAGGCCGCTGCTCCAGCTGTGAAGGCCAGGGCATGCGCACCATCGAGATGAGCTTTTTGCCCGATGTGAAGGTGCCTTGCGAAACCTGCCACGGTGCCCGCTTCAATCCCGAAACGCTGGCCGTGAGCTGGCGCGGCAAGAGCATTGGCGACGTGCTGCAGATGGAGGTCGACGAGGCCGTCGAATTTTTCGCCAGCATGCCCAGCATCGCGCACCCGTTGCAGCTGCTCAAGGATGTCGGTCTTGGCTATCTGACACTGGGCCAGCCTTCACCCACACTCAGCGGCGGCGAGGCGCAGCGCATCAAGCTGGTGACCGAACTGACCAAGGTGCGCGACGAAGTGGGCAAGCGCGGGCAGAAGGCGCCGCACACGCTCTATGTGCTGGATGAGCCCACCGTAGGCCTGCACATGGCCGACGTGGACAAGCTCATCCGTGTGCTGCACCGCCTGGTGAACGCCGGTCACAGCGTGGTGGTGATCGAGCACGATCTGGACGTGATCGCCGAAGCCGACTGGATCATCGACCTCGGCCCCGAGGGCGGCAACGCGGGCGGCCAGATTGTGGCGGCGGGCACACCCGAAGACCTGGTGTGTCTGGGCACGCACACCGGCAAGGCCCTCGGGCCGGTGCTGGCCCGCGCCTGAGGCGTTCAGTCTTGCTGAAGGGCGGTACGCGCAGCGCGCAGCACCGCCTGGGTCAGCCCTTCCAGCAAGCGCGAGGCGACCCGCGCCTGTTGCCAGTGCAATGGCACCTGCAGCAGGCTGTCGGGGACCAGTTCCACCAACTCGCCACGGGCCAGTTCGTCCGTGATCAAGGCCGCTGGATGCAGGCCCCAGCCCATCCCTGCGCGCGCGGCCGTGACAAAAGCCTGTGCAGAAGGCAGGGTGTGGCGCGGCAGTTCGACCGCATGGCCGCACAGCCTGTGCACCCATTGGGCTTGCAGGTCGTCCTTGGCGTTGAACTGCAGACTCGGGGCTTGTGCCAGGTTTTCGGTATTCACCCCGTGTGCGAAGTAGCGTTTCATGAATGCGGGGCTGGCTGCAGCGATGTAGCTCATCGCGCCCAAGGGCAGGCTGTTGCAGCCACTGGCGGGTTGGGCGGTGGCTGTGACGGCGGCCAGTACAGCGCCACTGCGCAGCCATTGGGCGGTGTGCGCCTGGTCGTCCACCGCCACGTCCAGCAGCACGGGCGCCTGGGCCGCGTAGTCAGCCAGTGCCGGGGCCAGCCAGGTGGCCAGGCTGTCGGCATTGACGGCCAACGGCAGCAACGCTCGCATGGGCGCATCGGTGGCGATGACAGGCAGGGCGACCTGCAAGTCCTGCTCCAGCAGCCGCACATGGTCCACATGCTGGCACAGCCGACGTCCGACCTCGGTGGGCAGGCACGGTTGCCCGCGCAGCACCAAAGCGCAGCCCATGCGCTCTTCCAGCAGGCGAATACGCTGGGAAATGGCCGAAGGTGTCACATGCAGGGCCTGGGCAGCCCGCTCGAAACTGCCTTCCCGGACCACGGCAGCCAAGGCAGAGAGGGCGGAATAGTCGAGCATGAATTCAGTTTTTCTAATGTTGATGAAGTAAATACAGTTTGCCTTCATTCTTCTGTGCAGGCAAGCTCCGGGGCATGAACTTTCTTGACGTCGTGAAGCAGGCCGGGCCTGTGTGGGTACAGGGCCTGGTCCTGAGTCTGGGGTTGATCGTGGCGATCGGTGCCCAGAATGCGTTTGTGTTGCGCCAGGGGCTGCGGCGCGAGCATGTGGGCGCGGTGGTGGCGTTTTGCGCCATCAGCGATGCGTTGCTGATCACCGCCGGTGTGCTGGGCCTGGGCCAGTTGCTGGGCGAGCAGCCGCTGCTGACCCGGTTGCTGGCGATATTGGGGGCGGTCTTTCTGACGCTTTATGGCTGGCGTGCCCTGCGCCGGGCGACCCAAAGGGACGCCTTGACGGCCAGCCCCGGTGGCCAGGCCATGCCGCTGCGCTCAGCGCTGTTGCAGGCCGCGGCCTTCACCCTGCTCAATCCGCATGTTTATCTGGACACCGTGCTGCTGGTGGGCAGCATCGGGGCGCAACAGCCCGAAGCCCTGCGTGGCTGGTTCGTGCTGGGGGCCAGCTCGGCCAGCCTGCTGTGGTTTACCGCGCTGGGCTTTGGCGCCCGCTGGCTGGCGCCCTGGTTTGCGCGCCCACGCGCCTGGCAGGTGCTGGACGCGTTGATTGGCATCACGATGTGGTTGCTGGCCGCCTTGCTGGCCCGTCATGTCTGGATGGGTTGATGATTCAAAGGGCTGCAAGCCGCCACAAAGAAGTCACTTCGATGGATCGTGCCGCATGCAGCGGGTCGCTGGCGTCCTGCGCTTTGCCGTGGCGTGGCCGGGTGTCCAGGCGGCCCAGCACTTGCAGGCCTGCATCGGCCATCCAGCCCAGCAGTTCTTCGCGCGAGCGCAGACCCAGGTGTTCGGCCAGGTCCGACAGGATCAGCCAGCCTTCGCCGCCCGGGCAAAGGTGCGCGGCCAGGCCCGACAGAAAGCCGCGCAGCATGCCGCTGTCTTCGTCGTAAATCGCCTGGTCGAGTGCTGAATGGGGTTTCCCGGGCAGCCACGGCGGGTTGCAAACCACCAGCGCGGCCTGGCCGGGCGGGTAAAGGTCGGTCTGCAGAAGTTCCACCCGGTCCTGCAGGCCCAGGCGATGCAGGTTGTCTTGGGCGCAAGCCAGGGCACGCGGTGACAGATCGGTGGCCACGACACGGGTCACGCCCTGGCGCGCCAGCACGGCCGACAGCACGCCGGTGCCCACGCCCAGGTCAAACGCCATGGGGCAAGTCTGAAGTGCGGCAGGCAAGGGGGCCTGGGCCACTAGGTCCACGTATTCGCCCCGTACCGGGGAAAACACGCCATGGTGCGGATGGATGCGCGCGCCTTGCAGCGCCGCCACAGGCACGCCTTTTTTGCGCCACTCGTGCGCGCCGATCAGGCCCTGCAGGCTGCGCAGCGACAGCACGCGGCTTTGCCCCTCGGGTGGACCCCAGGCTTCGGTGCAGGCTTGCAGCACATCGGGTGCGCGTTGGAGGGCGATGCGGTAATCAGCCCCCACTTCCACCAGCAGCTGGCCCAGCACCCGTACGCGCAGGGCCTGTGCCTTGCGGTGCTGTTCAAAGCCTTCTAGTGCAGTGGCGGGGGGCGGTGTTTTCTTGCGGGCGGCTGCAGCTTCCATGCGGGCCGACATGGCCTGCAGCAGCTGGCGGGCGTGCTGAAAGTCACCGCGCCAGAGCAGGCCGGTGCCCGCACTGGCCAATTTGTAGGCGGTGTCGGCGTCCATCTCGCGCACGGTCTGCACGCGGCTGGGCATGCGTGCGCCGTTGTCGGCCTGCCAGAGGGCGCTGCGCGCGTGATCATCGTCCAGCCAATGGATGAGTTGTGCGGTCATGCGCGCCCCTTGAGCAGATGGCTTGCCACTTCGGCAAAGCCCGCGCCGCGTTCGGCCTGCGCAATGTAGCGCGGCGGGTGCGTGAGCTGCGCCTCAAAGCGGCGGATGTTGGCCACGCCCACGCTGTGTTCAAAGTGCTGGAACATGACCTGGTCGTTGGTGGAATCGCCCACATGAACCCAGCGGTCCAGTTCGGCATTGAGGTCACGGCCCCACAGCTCTCGCACGATCCAGCGCGCGCCTGCGAACTTGTCGTGGTCGCCGTACCAGCCGTTGATGTGGATGCTGCTGACCGTCGCGGTCATGCCTTCGGATTGCATCAGGCGGACCACCGCATCGATCTGTGCCTGAGGCAGATGTGTGAATTCGCTGTGGTCGATGGCGATGTCGGTCTCACGCCCGCTGCTGTCTCTTGCCCGACAGGCACCCGGCACCTCGAGCTCGATGCGCGAGACCACTTGCTGCATGCGGGCGAAATTCGCGCAGCGGGTGGCAGTGTCCTGCTGGTAAAGCTTGCGCACCTGCTGGTCCTTGGCATGGACCAGTGCCACCGCACCGTTTTCCGCCACGATGGCGTCCACAGGCCAGCTCTGGGCAAATGGCTCGCTCCAGCCCACCGGTCGCCCAGTGATCGCAATCACGTGCAGACCCGCTGCTTTCAGATCGGCCAGGGCTTGCAGCGCGTCGGGTGTGATCGCGCCCTCAGTCGTCAGCGTGTCATCGATGTCGGTGAAGACACCGACGATGTTTTGAGGGCACCAATCGACCAGGGGCCGCATGGGCATCAGTTCGCTGACCCCAAGGCCAGCCCGGCATGCTCACGCAGCGGGTGGAAGTGGATCTTGGGGAAGCGTTCTTGCGCCAGCCGCACGTCGTAGGGGCTGGTGCACAAATACGCCAGCGTGCCTGCTGCATCCAGCGCCAGACGCTGTGGGTAGGTGTTGGTGAACTCCCGCAGGTCCTGGGCGTTGTCGGCCGTGATCCAGCGCGCGCTGGTGTATTGGCAGCCTTCCAGTCGCACATCGCAGTCGTATTCGGTTTTCAGGCGGTGCTGCACCACTTCGAACTGCAGCTGGCCCACGGCGCCCAGCAGCATGGGGCCGCCAACTTCGGGCTTGAACACCTGGATCGCGCCTTCTTCACCGAGCTGGTCCAGGCCCTGCTGCAGCTGTTTGGTGCGCAGCGGGTTTTTCAGGATCACGGTCATGAAGAGTTCAGGCGCGAAGAAGGGCAGGCCGGTGAACTGCAGGTTAGCGCCGTCGGTGATGGTGTCGCCCAACTGCACGCCGCCGTGCGTGGTGAAACCGATGATGTCGCCCGCATAGGCCTCGTCCACCGCCTCGCGGCGTTGCGACAGGAATGTGACCACGCTGGTGGGGCGCAGCTCCTTACCGGTGCGCTGCACCTTGAGCTTCATGCCCGGGGTGTACTTGCCCGAAGCCATGCGCACAAACGCGATGCGGTCGCGGTGGTTGGCGTCCATATTGGCCTGCACCTTGAAGACCACGCCCGAGAACGCGGCGTCGTCGGGTTCGATGGTTTTTTCGACCGGCTGCTTGTTGACGAGCAGCGAGCTTTTGCGCGGGCGTGGCGAAGGCGCCAGATCAACCAGCGCATCCAGCACTTCCATCACACCGAAGTTGTTCACGCCGGAGCCGAAGAACACGGGGGTTTGCTTGCCCGCCAGAAAGGCTTCGTGGTCGAAGGCGGGTGAGGCGCCGGTGGCCAGTTCCATGCTGTCCATGGCGGTTTGCCATTCCTGGCCAAAGCGTTCGGCCAGCCGGGCCTGCTCGGACAAAGGGATGGTCTCGAAGTCCTGCGGGCGGCGCTCGCTGCCCGACTCGAACACCGTCATCGCCTGCGTGCGCAGGTTGATGATGCCGCCGAAGCTTTTGCCCTGGCCCACGGGCCAGGTCATGGGCACGCAAGGCATGCCCAGCTCGCGCTCGACTTCGTCCAGGATGTCCAGCGGGTCGCGCACTTCGCGGTCCATCTTGTTCACAAACGTGATGATGGGCGTGTCACGCTGACGGCAGACCTCGATCAGGCGGCGGGTCTGGGCTTCCACACCGTTGGCCGCGTCAATCACCATCAGGGCCGAGTCCACGGCCGTGAGCACGCGGTAGGTGTCTTCCGAGAAGTCCTTGTGGCCGGGGGTGTCGAGCAGGTTGATGACGTGGTCACGGTAGAGCATCTGCATGACCGACGAAGCTACCGAGATGCCGCGCTGCTTTTCAATCTCCATCCAGTCCGAGGTCGCGTGGCGCGAGGCCTTGCGGGCCTTGACCGAGCCGGCAATCTGGATCGCGCCGGAGAACAGCAGCAGCTTTTCCGTCAGCGTGGTTTTACCGGCGTCGGGGTGGGAAATGATGGCAAAAGTCCGGCGTCGCCGGGTCTCGTTGGCGTAAGTCACAAGGGAATCCTGGAGGCAAGGGTCTGCGGGCGCAGACGGTAGATGTGAGCGATTTTACCGGGCTCTCTGTATAATCCGCCTCATTCCGAGGAGCGTTGCAGCGCCCACCAGCCCCGGCTGGCAGCAGGCGTGAGGCTCGGAACCCATCCATTCGCAACGACGCTCATCCACTGGTCCAGTGTGGTGAGTCTGTTTTCCCGACTCCTGTGCCTGCCAGTGGCTTTTTGACATTGCTTCTGGAGCGCACACATGAATGCACCTCTCAAAACCGCCCTCAACGCCGACTGCGTGATCGCCGACATTGGCCTGGCCGACTGGGGCCGCAAGGAAATCAAAATCGCCGAGACCGAAATGCCCGGTCTGATGGCCATCCGCGAAGAGTTCGCGGCCAAGCAGCCTTTGAAGGGCGCGCGCATCACCGGTTCCTTGCACATGACGATCCAGACGGCCGTGCTGATCGAGACCCTGCAGGCCCTGGGCGCTGACGTGCGATGGGCTTCGTGTAACATTTTCTCCACCCAGGACCACGCCGCCGCCGCCATTGCGGCCCGTGGCACGCCGGTGTTCGCCATCAAGGGCGAGACCCTGGAGCAGTACTGGGACTACACCCACCGCATTTTTGACTTTGGCGTGGGTGTGAAAGGCGCACCTGCTGGCGCGCCGGGCACCGAAGGCGAAGGCCCGAACATGATCCTGGACGACGGTGGTGACGCCACGCTGCTCATGCACCTGGGCAAGCAGGCCGAGAAGGACCAGAGTGTGCTGGCCAACCCGGGCAGCGAAGAAGAGCGCATCCTGTTCGCCGCCATCAAGTCCAAGCTGGCCGAAGACAGCACCTGGTACAGCCGCAAGAGCGCCCAGATCATTGGCGTGACCGAAGAGACCACCACTGGCGTGCACCGCTTGAAGGAAATGAGCGCCAAGGGCAGCCTGATGTTCCGCGCCATCAACGTCAACGACTCGGTCACCAAGAGCAAGTTCGACAACCTGTATGGCTGCCGCGAATCGCTGGTGGATGGCATCAAACGCGCCACCGATGTGATGATCGCCGGCAAGGTCGCCGTGGTCGCTGGTTACGGTGATGTGGGCAAGGGTTCGGCCCAGGCCCTGCGCGCTCTGAGCGCCCAGGTGTGGGTGACCGAGATCGACCCGATCAACGCCCTGCAGGCGGCGATGGAAGGCTACAAAGTGGTGACCATGGAGTGGGCTGCCGACAAGGCCGACATTTTCGTGACCACCACCGGCAACAAGGACGTGATCACCTTCGAGCACATGGCTGCCATGAAGGACCAGGCCATCGTCTGCAACATCGGTCACTTCGACAACGAAATCCAGGTCGCCAAGCTCGAAGAGAAATGCAAGTGGGAAGAGGTCAAGCCCCAGGTGGACCACGTCATCTTCCCCGATGGCAAGCGCATCATCCTGCTGGCCAAGGGCCGTCTGGTGAACCTGGGTTGCGGCACGGGGCACCCCAGCTTTGTGATGTCGTCGTCGTTCGCCAACCAGACCATCGCCCAGATCGAGCTGTTCTGCCACGCCGATGCCTACGACGTGGGCAAGGTCTATGTGCTGCCCAAGCACCTGGACGAGAAGGTGGCTCGTCTGCACCTGATGAAGGTGGGCGCCATGCTGACCGAGCTGAGCGACGAGCAGGCCGCCTACATCGGTGTGCCCAAGCAAGGCCCTTACAAGCCTGACACTTACCGTTATTGATCGTGCGCGCCGATCAATTGCTCGTGGAGCGAGGCCTTGCGGCCTCCCGCTCGCAGGCCCAGCGGCTGATTGCTGCGGGCGTGCAGTGGCGCAGCGGCGCAGGCGATTGGCGACGTGTGGCCAAGAACGGCGACGATGTGCCCGAGTCCGCCGAGCTCAATTTGCTGGACGCTGCAGAGGCTAAATACGTCTCGCGCGGTGGCCTCAAGCTCGAAGGGGCTTTGGCTGCCGCGGGCTGGAGCGTGCAGGGTTTGCGCTGTCTGGATGTAGGGCAAAGCACCGGTGGCTTCACCGATTGCCTGTTGCAGCTAGGCGCAGCGCAGGTGGTAGGGGTCGATGTGGGGCATGCGCAAGTGCATCCCCGCATTCGTGAGGATCAGCGTGTGGTTTGCGTTGAAGGCGTCAATGCCCGCGAGTTGCAAGCGGCGGATGAGCGCATTCCGGAGGCCGCCGCCGGGTTTGACCTGCTGGTGGGCGACGTGTCCTTCATCTCGCTGACCCTGGTGTTGCCCGGCGTGGTGCCGCTGCTCAAACCGGGTGGGCGCTTGCTGATGCTCGTCAAGCCGCAGTTCGAACTGCAGCCTGGACAAGTGGGCAAAGGCGGCATCGTGCGTGATCCCGCGTTGTATGCTCAGGTCGAAGACCGTTTGCGTCAGGCGTGTGCGGCGCTGGGTTTGCAAGTGCAGGCCTGGCGAGACAGCCCGATTGTGGGCGGGGACGGTAACCGCGAATTTTTTGTGCAGGCCGTGCGGCCTGCCTGATGTTGGAACAAGAAAGATCAGCGTGATGAAGCTGCCTGTGAGTTTTGAATTTTTCCCTCCCAAAACACCCGAGGGAGCGGACAAGCTGCGCGCCGTGCGTCAGCAGTTGTACGCGTTCAAGCCCGAATTTTGCTCGGTGACCTATGGCGCGGGCGGCTCCACACAAGAAGGCACTTTTGCCACCGTGGGTGCGATCATTGCTGAAGGGGTGCAGGCCGCTTCGCATTTCTCGTGCATTGGTGCCACCAAAGCCTCGGTGCGTGCACAGCTGGCCACCCTCAAAGGCATGGGCGTCAAACGCCTGGTGGCCCTGCGCGGCGACTTGCCCAGCGGATATGGCGCCGGTGGTGAGTTTCACTACGCCAGCGATCTGGTGAGCTTCATCCGTGCCGAGACCGGCGATGACTTCGCCATTGCAGTGGCCGCTTACCCGGAGGTGCATCCGCAAGCCAAGTCCCCCGAGGCCGATTTGCAGGCCTTTGCCACCAAGGCCAAGGCGGGGGCCAATTCGGCTATCACGCAGTATTTCTACAACGCCGATGCCTATTTCCGTTTTGTGGACGATGTGCGCAAGCTGGGCGTGGACATCCCGGTGGTGCCGGGCATCATGCCCATCACCAGCTCATCCCAACTGCTGCGCTTTTCGGATGCCTGTGGTGCCGAGATCCCGCGCTGGGTGCGCCTGCGTCTGCAAGCCTATGGGGATGACATCGACAGCATCAAGGCCTTTGGCCTGGACGTGGTGGCCGACCTGTGCGAACGTTTGATCGAGGGCGGCGCGCCCAGCCTGCACTTCTACACCATGAACCAGAGTGTCGCGACAACGGCGCTTGTGCAACGTCTGTAAGCTGCACTGCCTGATCGTGGCAACGCCCATGCCCTTTGCGGGACATGGGCGTTTTTCTAACTGCTGCGCTTAACGTTCGTCGAAACTGACCACCACTTTGCCTGTGGTCGGGCGAGCCTGGCAGGACAGCACAAAGCCAGCATCGACCTCGGGTTTTTCGAGGGTGAAGTTCTTGTCCATCTCGGTGCTGCCTTCCATCACCTTGCAGCGGCAGGTGCAACACACGCCCCCTTTGCAGGAATAGGGCAGGTCCAGCCCCATGGCCAGGGCGATGTCCAGAATCTTGTCACCCTTGCCCATGGACATGTCGTAGGGCTTGCCGTCGAGCACCACGGTCAGTTGCACATCGCCGCTGTTGCTGTTGGCTGGGTGGCCCAGCACGGCCTTGGCTTTTTGCTCGGGGCTCAAGGCTTCCAGTGTGGGCGAGGTGAAGCGTTCTGTGCGGATGCGGTCCGCCTTGACGCCTGCATCCAGCAAGGTTTTTTCGGTCTCTTCGATCATGGCCTCGGGGCCGCAGATGAAGACCTCGTCCATGCTGCCCACGGGCAGGAAAGCGTCGATGATGGCGCGCACCTTATCGGCGTCAATGCGGCCTTCGAGCAGCGGCACTTCCTGCGCCTGGCGCGAGAGGATGTGGATCAGTGTCAGGCGCGAGGGGTAGCGGTCCTTGAGGTCTTGCAGCGCCTCGTTGAACATCACGCTGTCCATGCGGCGGTTGCCATAGACCAAAGTGAATTTGGATTCGGGCTGCTCTTCGAGTGTGGTCGCCAGGATCGAGAGGATGGGCGTGATGCCCGAACCGGCGGCAAAGCCCACGCGGTGAATGGCGCGTTGCTTTTGCACGGTGAAGCGGCCGTCGGGCGGCATCACGCGCAGGGTGTCGCCGACCTTGAGTTGCGTGGCTGCCCAGTTGGAGAACACGCCGCCTTCGACCGGGCGGATGCCCAGCTCTACTTCTCCCAGGCTCAAACGGCTGCGGGGAGAGCTGATGGAGTAGCTGCGGCGCACATCGGCACCATCCACATCGGCGCGCACGGTCAGGAATTGGCCAGGCTGAAAGTCGAATTGCGAGCGCAACTCGGCGGGCACGGCCAGGGTGATGGCCACGGCGCCAGCGGCCTCGGGCGTGACGCGGGATACGGTCAGGTCATGAAAGCGCATGGGAACTCGCTTGCTCAATAAGGTTTGAAATAATCAAAAGGCTCCATGCAGTCCAGGCACCGATACAGGGCCTTGCAGGCTGTGGAGCCGAAATGGGAGGTTTCGGTGGTGTTGGCCGAGCCACATTGCGGGCAGTGCACCGCTTCGGCTTTGGCGCTGCGTGCGGCGAACTTCACCACATTGGCACTGCCTGTTTTTTCGCTGGCGCAGGCATGAGGCGGCGCGATGCCATAGGCGCGCAACTTGTCCTTGGCTGCCTCGGTCATCCAGTCAGTGGTCCACGCCGGGGCCAGTTGTGTGACCACTCGGGCCTGCAAGCCTGCTGCGGCTAAGGTGGCTTTGACGTCGTCCTCGATCTGGCCCATGGCGGGGCAGCCGCTGTAGGTCGGGGTGATGACCACTTCCAGACTGTCAGCGCCCTCGCGTACCTCGCGCAGGATGCCCAGCTCGCGTAGGGTAATGACCGGAATTTCCGGGTCACTCAGGCCTTCCAGCAATTGCCAGGCCTGGTCTGCGCGGGTCAGGGTTGTGGCCATGCGGACTTACCAGGTGGCGCCAGGGTGTTGGCGCGCCAGGCTCTGCATTTCGGCCAGCACAAAGCCCAGATGCTCGGAGTGGATGCCCTGCTTGCCTGTGGGCAGGAAGGGGCTGTCGGCCGGGCGCCGGAGCGTGGCTTCAGCCAGCGCCTCGTCCACGATGGCGTTCCAGTCGGCTTGCAGGGCGCTCATGTCGATGCCGGTGCCGTTGGCCTGCGCGGCCTGCTCCTGTGGGCTGCTGGCCCAGAACTCGCGGGTGTAGGGCATCAGCGCATCGACGGCGTCTTGCGCGCGCGCGTGCGATTCATCGGTGCCATCCCCCAGGCGCACCAGCCAGTCGCGCGAATGGCGCAAGTGGTAGCGCGCTTCCTTGAGCGACTTGGCGGCAATCGCGGCCAGCTGCTCGTCTTTGGACGATTGCAGCTGGTCCCACACCAGCACCATCAGGCTGCTGTAGAGGAAGTTGCGCACGATG